>NZ_JBEPON010000006.1:0-270771 GCF_040546785.1 Dietzia sp. 2505
GCTTGAGTTCAGGTGGTCAGTGCAACGCCTATTGAGGTGTTGAGGATATCGGTCGGGGTCTTCCATCCCAGGGTCTTTCGGATCCGGGCGTTGAGGTTGTCCTGGGCGTAGCGGATCTCCTCGTCGGTGACCTCGGAGAAGTCGGTGCCTTTGGGGAAGAAATCCCGGATGAGCCCGTTGGTGTTCTCGTTCGAACCGCGCTGCCAGGGTGAGTACGGGTCGCAGAAGTAGACCTTGGTGTCGGTGGCCAGGGTGAAGGTGGCGTGCTCGCTCATCTCGCTGCCGCGGTCCCAGGTCATCGTGCGGCGCAACTGCTCGGGCAGGTCCTTGATCATCTCCACCAGGGCGTCGGCCACGGTGGTGCCGTCGTGGCGCTCGGGCAGTCGCCGGATCAGCACGAACCGGCTGGTGCGCTCCACAAGGGTGATCAGGGCGGTCCGGTTGGCCTTGCCCAGTACCAGGTCGCCTTCCCAGTGACCGGGCACCGCCCGGTCGGCCACCTCGGCCGGCCGGTCGGAGATCGTCGCGTCGGCGCCGATCCAGCTCTTGTTTCCGCGCCTGGGCAGCTTGGAGGTCGGCCGCCGGCTGGTCCGGCCCGAACGAAGCGCCTTCTCCACAGTCAGCTCGTGCCGCAGTGCCCCTTTACCCTGCACATACAGGGCCTGGTAGATCGTTTCGTGACTGACGTTCATGCCTTCATCATCCGGGAACAGCAGCCTCATCCGGGCACTGATCTGTTCCGGGGAATCCCGACGATTAAGCCGCCCGGCCACCTGACAGCGAAGCGGCGTGCCCTCCGCGAGCTTGGACACCTTGGGGCGAGCAGCCATCCGTGCGGCACGCTGCTGGGCCTGCTGCGGCAGATAGGAGTCCCGGCCCCCGTTGCGAGCGATCTCCCGACCGATAGTGCCGCGGTGGGTGCCCAGAACTCGCGCGATCTGCGCATCCTTCTTGCCCTTGAGCAGCAAGTGGAACAGCACCCCCCGCCCGTGCGAGTTGAGCTGGCCACGAGCGTCGACATAGCTGCGCTGATCTGCGCTTTCCAGGCGGGGGTCCACGCCGCACAGTCTCTCCAGCAAGACCCGCGCACGCTCACGAGACTCGCTGGTCAACCCCGCATCCGGGCCCATCGAGCACATCAAACCGCGCGAGCGGGTCCACCCCTTCACCCAAGTCCGCGACACCCCCAACTCACGGGCGACCTGAACCTTGTTCTTGCCCTCCAGCAGCAACCTCACGCACCTGGCATGCACCAACACCGACAACGTCACAACACGACCTCCACGATCCGTGTTGCACCGACCACTGGAATTCACCGTGGGGATCGTGGTCAACCGGTGCGATTCCCGCGCGCTGGAGGCCATCCAGGCCGAGCTCGCGCCCCTGGACCTGCCCGCCTGGACACTGCCGAGCCAGGCCCTCCTCACTGCGCCCACGATGGGCGAGCTGGTGGATGCCGTGGACGGCACCCTCTACTCCGGCGACCCGGCCCTGCTGGACCGAGAGGTCATGGGCCTGATGGTGGGCGGGATGACCGGTGAGCGGATCCTGGAGCGGCTGGTGGACGGCATGGTCGTCATCGTCCCCGCTGACCGGACCGACGCCGTTCTCGCGGTCCTCACCGCGCACGGTGCGGAGGGCTTCCCCTCGTTGGCGGGGATGATCTGGAACGGGAGCCTGATGCCGAACGCGGCGATGGATCGACTGGTCCGCGGCATGCGCTCGACGTTGCCGATCGTGTGCACCGACCACGGCACCTACGACACCGCCCGCCTGGCGGCCGAGACACGGGGGCGCGTGTACTCCGGCTCCGGGCGCAAGGTGGAGACGGCGCTGAGCCTGATGGAGAAGTACGTCGACACCGAGGAACTGCTCGCCCGCCTGCGTGTGGACACCCCCGACGTCATGACGCCTCAGATGTTCGAGCACCAGCTCCTCGAGCGCGCCCGCGCGGACAAGCGGCACATCGTGCTGCCGGAGGGTGACGACGACCGTATCCTCCACGCCGCCGGCCGGCTGCTGCGCCGGGATGTCGCCGACCTGACGATCCTCGGCGACCCCGAGGCCGTGCAACGACGCGCGGATGAACTGGGAATCGACCTGTCCGGGGCGCAGGTCCTCGACCCTCGCACCAGCGAGCACGCCGAGCCGTTCGCCAGGCAGTACGCGGAGCTGCGCGAGCACAAGGGCATGACGCTGGACGTGGCCCGCGACCGGATGCTCGACATCTCTTATTTCGCCACGATGATGGTGCACACCGGCCTCGCCGACGGCATGGTCTCCGGCGCCGCGCACACCACAGCGCACACCATCCGGCCCGCGCTGGAGATCATCCGGACGAGGCCGGGCGTGAAGACCGTGTCCAGCGTGTTCCTCATGTGCCTCTCAGACCACGTCCTGGCGTTCGGCGACTGCGCGGTCGTTCCCGCCCCGACCGCCGAGCAGCTCGCCGACATCGCGTTGTCCTCCGCCGAGACCGCGTCCCGGTTCGGCGTGGACCCGCGAGTCGCGATGCTCTCCTACTCCACGGGGGACTCGGGCAGCGGAGCGGACGTGGACAAGGTGCGTGAGGCCACCGAGATCGTGTGCGCGCGGATCGCCGCGGCTGCCGAGGGTGACCCGATGGCGGACCTCGTCGTGGACGGACCGCTCCAGTTCGACGCCGCCGTCGACCCCACGGTGGCCCGCAAGAAGATGCCGGACTCGCCGCTCGCCGGCCGGGCCACCGTGCTGGTGTTCCCCGACCTCAACACCGGCAACAACACCTATAAGGCCGTGCAGCGCACCGCGCGTGCCGTCGCGATCGGGCCGGTCCTTCAGGGGCTCGGCAAGCCCATCAACGACCTCTCCCGCGGCGCGCTGGTGGAGGACATCGTCAACACGGTCGCCATCACCGCCGTTCAGGCGCAGGGCTCGGCCGTTCAGGCGCAGGGCTCCGACGCTGGGTCGCAAGGGACCGCCGAGGTCGGGGAGGGCGACTCGTGACCCGCGTCCTCGTCATCAACTCAGGCTCGTCCTCGCTCAAGCTGCAGATCCTCGACACCGCGCTCGAGACCGAGCTGGCATGGGCGCTGGTCGAGCGCATCGGCGAGCCCGTCGGCACCCTGACCGTGCGGCGCGGTGACCTGGCCGGTTCGCCGGGTGGGGAGCGCACCGTGGAGGCGACGGTCCCCGACCACACCGCGGCGCTCAGCCGGGTCCTGGAGTTGGCGGGCGAGCTCGGCGCCCACCCGACCGACCTGGGGGTCGAGGCGATCGGTCACCGGGTGGTCCACGGCGGGCCGGACTTCCACGATCCGGTGGAGATCACGCCCGAGGTGGAGGCAGGCATCGAGAAGCTCGAGCTGCTGGCGCCGCTGCACAATCCTGCCAACCTGCGCGGGATCCGAGTGGCCCGCGAGCTGTTGCCCGGCCTGCCGCACGTGGCGGTGTTCGACACCGGGTTCTTCCACACCCTGCCCGCCGCGGCTCACACCTACGCGATCGACCGCGCGGTGGCGAGCAGATGGGACCTGCGCCGATACGGCTTCCACGGCACCAGCCACGAGTTCGTCTCGCGCCGCACCGCCGAGATCCTGGGTCGGCCGTACGACGAGCTCGACCAGATCGTGCTGCATCTCGGCAACGGGGCGTCGGCCTCGGCGATCACCGGCGGGCGGGCGG
The DNA here is from genome assembly GCF_040546785.1 of Dietzia sp. 2505. Classification (NCBI taxonomy): domain Bacteria; kingdom Bacillati; phylum Actinomycetota; class Actinomycetes; order Mycobacteriales; family Dietziaceae; genus Dietzia; species Dietzia sp. 2505. The sequence goes on from NZ_JBEPON010000006.1 coordinate 3,664, forward strand.
TCGACACGTCCATGGGTCTGACCCCGCTCGAGGGTCTGGTCATGGGTACGCGTCCCGGCGACCTCGACCCCGGGCTGATCATCCACCTCATCCGCGACCGGGGCATGTCGCCCGAGGACGTCTCCACCCTGCTCAACCGCAGCTCGGGGCTGGAGGGGTTGGCGGGAGCCCGGGATTTCCGGGAACTGCTCGCGCGGGTCGATGCCGGCGACGACGACGCCGTGCTCGCCTACGAGGTGGTGATCCATCGCCTGCGTCGCTACATCGGCGGCTACTGGGCGGTTCTCGGGGAGGTCGGGGCCATCACGTTCACCGCCGGAGTGGGCGAGAACGTCGCCCGCCTGCGCGCGGACGCGCTGTCCACTCTCGGCGGCTGGGGGGTGGACATCGACCCTGAGGCCAACGAGAACGGGGCCGGGGAAAGAATCATCTCGCGCGCCGGCAGCCGGGTCACGGTTCTGGTGGTGCCGACCGACGAGGAATTGGCGATCGCCCGGGCGTGCGACAGGGTCCTGGGCCTGGGGGAGTGACCGGGCGGCCTCCCCGAAGAACGTGCTTACGCTTCAGGCCACCCCCTGGACTTCAGCCCGGGCCTGCTGAAACCGGTCGATGCCGAAGCACCCACTATCTCCGCGTGAACCCGAACCCGCCCGAGATACGCGGCCATGGCAGAGACGGGTGTGGGCGCGACCGACCTGCTGTTGTGGGCGCTCACCGCCGCCGCGGCGACCCCGAGGACTGAGCATTCGGGCCGGGACGGGTCAGAACATCGTTCGCGGCCGGATGCTGTTGGCCTGGTCCACCAGGCGGAAGCGCTGCTGGCGGGTCTCGGTGGACCGCGCGAGTGTCCGCAACACGGTCTCGGCACCCGTCCTGAGTCCGAACTCGGTGAACGGCACCCCGCGCATCAACGGGGAGGGCGAGGGCTCGTTGCCCGGGAGCTGGATCCAGGCGAGCGCGGTGGTGAGCACGGTCAGCCGGATCTGGAACGCCCGGTGCTCGCCGGCGGACAGGTTGGTGACCCGGCGCGCGGCCTCCCGCAGGTGGGATTCCTCGGTCTCCTGTAGGGGCCGCCCCTGGCACAGCAGCAGGATCGCAGTGAGGTTGGCCAGCGCCGAATAGCGCGAATTGGGCGGCACCCGGTCCAGTTCCTCGATCGCGGCCGACACCTCCCCACGCCTCTGCAGCTGACGCGCCAGGCCGAACGCGGAGCTGACCGCCGCCCGGTCCACCGACCACACGGTGCGGTAGAAGTGCTCGCTCGAGCGCGCCCAGCGGGTCCTGTCCCCCTCCGGGCACACGTCGAGGATGAGTTCGGCCGTCGCGGCCAGCGCCAACTTGGGGCCGTTCTCGCCCGGCATCGCCGACAACACCTGCTGGAACTTGGGATACGCGCCCACGGGGTCGCCCTTGAGCAGCGCGATCACCCCGACGTACCAGACCAGGCGCCACTCCGAGCGCAGCCGGTGGGCGTTCTCCTCCAGCAGCGCCTCGGCCGCGGCGAGGTCGCCGCTCTCGAGGTAGGCGCGGGTGAGCGACATGATCACGCCCACGCTCTCGTGGGCCTCGGACTCGGAGTCGGAGTACAGCTCACGGAGCGTGTCGATCCGTTGCTCGACGGAGGTGTACGAGGTGGCGGCGAGGATGCGTCCGGCGGGATCGGAGGATTCCATCAGCGGCACGGGCAGGGCGTCGACGAGTTCGGCGCCGGTCAGGGTCGTGTCGCGGGCGTGGCCGTCGACGAGGAAGTCGGTCGGCTCCACCGTGAACAGCGTGCCGAACGTCGACCGCTGCGGCGAGAACACCGAGGAGAACGCGGGGTGGGGGATTCCGGTACGGAGCGCCAGCACCTCCCGCAGCACGCCCATGAGCTGCCCGGCCATCCCGTTGGCGCTACGGAAGCGCATGTTCGGGTCCTCGTTGGTGGCGCGCAGCAGGAACCGGTAGAGCGAGTCGTACCGGCTGAACACCGGTTCCTCGACGGGGGAGGGGATGCCGTCGGCGTATCGGCCGTCGACCACCGGGAGCCGGACGATCAGCGAGGCCAGGGTGCGCCCCACCGTGTACAGGTCGGAGGCGATGGTGGGGCCGGTCACGGGGATCTCCGGTGCCTGGAAACCCGGTGTGCCGTAGATGTGCCCGTAGTCGCCCACGCCCGAGACGGCGCCCATGTCGATGAGCTTGACGTGGTCCTCGGTGAGCATGATGTTCTCGGGCTTGAGGTCGTTGTAGACCAGTCCCACGGAGTGCAGGTAGGACAGCGCTGTGAGGGCCTCGAGGACGTACGCGATCGCCTTCTCCACGGGCAGGACCCGGCCGGGCGCCGACCGCCGCACGTCCCGCAGGCTGGGGCCGCCGACGTACTCCATGACGATGTATCCGCCGTGGGTGGGCGAGGTGGCCCAGTCGTCGTGGATGAAGTTGTAGATCCGGACGATCGACGGGTGGGAGAGCTCGGCCAGGATCTCCCGCTCGGCCACCGCCACCTCCTGCGCCTCCGCCTGGTCGGCGTGGAGCAGGCCCTTGAGCACCACCCACCGGTCGGAGACGTTGTGGTCCACCGCGAGGTAGATCCAGCCCATCCCGCCGTGGGCCAGCGCGCCGCGGACTTCGTACTGGTCGGCCACCACGTCGCCGGGTCGGAGCTCGGGCCGCGGGAGACGGCCACCGGAGGCCTCGCACTCGGCCTCGATCTCCTCGGGCGAGAGCATGGCCGAGTTGGGGTCCACCGGGATGATGTACGGCAGGTCCACCAGCCCCTCCGACGCCGGACTCGGCCGGTCCTCGGGTTTGCTGGGTTGCCGCATCCGGAACGGTGCGGAGCCGGATCGGTCGCCGGTGGTGACCTCGCCGGTCCGGGCGGAGGGGCGCTCGGCGGGGACCGATCGGGTACGCGACTCCGGGTCGTCGGTGGCGTCCGCGGTCGACACGGGCCCGGTGACGGCACCCGCCTCGTCCTCGCGGGTGCCGGACCTGCCGGATGCGTCCGGGGTGCTGCCGGACCCCGAGGTGTCCTCGAGGTATCCCGTCATGGAGACGGCTCCGGTCGCCGAGATGGCCCCGGTGGCCTGCATCACCCCGGTGGCGGGCATCGCCCCCGTGGCGGCGACGGCCGACGTGGCCTCCGTCGGCTCGATGTCCCCCGTCGCGCCGGCGTCCCCCGCCGCGCCCGTCACCTCGAGTGCGCCGGTGACCGACCCGGGCTCGGGGCGGAACGTGGCCTGTGTCCCGGCGGTCGGCTCGTCGACCGCGGGCCCGTCGTCCCATTTCCGGTAGCTCATCTCGGCTCCTCCGGCACATAGGCCGGTGCGGGCATCCCGGGGCTCGGCCCGAGCCCGGAGAGCCACGTGGAGTACATGCGGTTCCAGGTGCCGTCGGCCCGGATCCGCTCGAGGGTCGAGTTGACCTGCCGGACCAGTCCGTCGGTGTTGTTACCTGGAGTCGACTTGGCGATGCCCACCCCGTACGGCTCCGCGTTGAGCTGTGGTCCGACGATCTCCAGGTACGGGTCCTGGGCGGTGATGCCCACCAGGATCGCGTCGTCCGTGGTGATGGCGTCCACCTGGTTCTGTTGGATGGCCACCAGGCAGTCGGCCCACGTGTTGACCGACAGCACCGTGAGCCGCTCGAGCTCCGCCCACAGTCGGGACGCCGAGGTGGTGCCGGCGGCCACGCACACCCGTCGGCCCTCGAGATGTTCGATCTCGGTGATCCCGGAGCCCCGCACCGCCAGCACGCGCTGGTAGGCCTGGTAGTAGGGCACCGAGAAGGTGATCAGCTCGCGGCGCGCGCACGTGATGGACATCGACCGGATCACCACGTCGACCTGGTTGTTCTCCAACGCCTCGATCCGGTTGACCGAGGTCAGTGAGCGGAACTCGACCTGGCCGGGATCGCCGAAGATGTCGCGGGCGATCTCGCGGGCCAGGTCCACGTCGAAGCCGGTGAGCTGCCCAGTGCCGGGGTCACGGAAGGAGAACAGGTTGGAGCCCTGGTCCAGCCCCACGATCAGCCGTCCTCGATCTCTGATGCGGGGGACGCGCTCCTCGGGCGGGGCGTCGTCCGGCCGCAGGCTCGGCAGCGGGTCGCAGGCCTCGTCATCGCTCACCTGGGGTAGCCCTGTCGGGCCCTCGGTGCTGATGACCGCGCCGGCCGGCAGCGGCATCACCGCGGACACCTCCGGGATCCCCACGTGATCCGACTCGGTGGCCTCGGAGATCATCTCCCGGTCCGGCCCGCCGTCGCCGCCGCGCGCCTCGTCGTCGTCGACCCCACACGCGCCGGCCAGCGCCAGGGCGGTGACCAGGACACCCCCGGTCACCACGCGGGCGGCCCGCCGCCCGGCATGCCACCTCACCCGCGGGCTCACAGGTACTCCCTGATCCGGGGCGCGATCCCCACGACCACGGCGAACGCGGCCAGGGCGGACAGCGCCATGATCAGGTCCGGCCCGGTGGCGGAGGTGCGCCGGGCGTTGTCGATGCGCGTGCGCAGCGTGTCGCGGGCCTCCTCGATGGCGTCCTGCATGGACTCGTCGAACTCGTCGAACGCGGCACCGGAATCACCCTCCTCCTGGCCCGAGGAGATGGTGATGGCCCCCTGGTAGTCGCCCTGTTGATAGAGCGAATCGGCGCGGTTCTGGGCGGCCATCCAGTCGTCCAGGGCCTCGATCGCGCTGGTGACGGCCCCGTCGCCGTCCAGGCTGATGCGGCTGCGCGACTGCTCGTCCGGGTCGAGGTAGACGGTCAACGAGTCACGGACGCCGCTGAGGATCGCGGCCCGCTCGGCCGCCGACCCCTCGGGGTCGGTCCGGCGCACCAGGTTGAGCGTCTCCTGCGCGCGCACCTTCTGGGCGTCGATCCGTTGCCGGGTGAGCTCGTTCATAGGTGCCGCGCCCTCGGACAGGCCGCGCGCGTTGTTGTTGGCGGCCAGGAAGCCGGCGATCATGGTGAGCAGGAAGGTCGCCACCATGAGCAGCGAGGCCAGCGCCAACGCGGGGTTGACCCGCCGTCCGGTGATCTTCCACAACCACTGCTGCAGCAGGACCAGGACCGCGATCGCCATCCCCAGCAGGATGAAGGAACCCCACGGCGGCGAGGACCATTCGCGGTCGGATTCGCCCACCGAGGTGGACTGGCGGTCGTACAGGTCGGCGGCCGCGGGCAGGATCGTGTCCTGCATGAGCGTCGACGCCGACGCGAGGTACGCCGAGCCGACCGGGTTGGCGACCCGGTTGTTGGTCCGCGCCGTCTCCACGAGGCCGGTGTAGGTGGTCAACTGGGCGTTGATGTGCGCCAGCTGGTCGATGGACTCCTCGTCCGAGCGGTCGAGGCCCAGGGAGGCGGCGATGATCGACGCCGACGAGGTGGCGATGGCCTGGAGGTAGCGGTCCCTGAGCTCGGCGGGTTCTATCCCGCCGGTGATGAAGGCGGTGTTGGCCGCCGAGTCGGCGATGGTCAGGGAGCTGTACAGCGTCTGGGAGGCGTTGGCGACGGGTTCGACCTCGGCCAGCAGGGTCTCGTGATGACTCTGGCGTTGGGTGATGGTCTGCGACGCCACGGTCCCGCCGAGCAGGATGGTGACGATCGCCGCCACCGCGAACACGGACATCCGCCCCGGTGTGGTGAGGACGTCGTTCCAGAACCGTGCGGCCCGGCGACGGACCGGTCGGCGGGGGCTCGCGGCGATCGTGTCGGAACCGGACCCCGCTGACGTTCCCGCACCGGGCCCGGCACCGGAACCTGCACGCGGACCCGTGGGCGACCCGGAGCGCGCGCCCGTACCGGACCCGGGCCGGGGGCCGGCGTCGCTGTTCTTGGTGAGGGTCGGGAGGCCCATCTGGTCTCTCACCTCCCGGTTCTCTCCCCGCCGGGGTCGAGGATCCGGTGGGCGTGTGTTCCAGGTTAGTGAAGTGGCGGGGCGACGTCGGGCAGACTGGTCGAGGAGTACGCAGTTCCGCCCTATCCGGGGCGGATCCGATCCGGTGGGGCGTTCGGTGGAGTGGAGGACCAGTGGCCACGAGTGAGGGCGACGGGAACGGCTGGGTGGTGTCGGCCGGCGGTGACCGACGGTGGGGCCGCTTCGGTGCCGCGGGCCTCCTCCTGCGCGCGGCCGACCCCACCGACCCCGACACCCCGCTCGTCCTGCTGCAGCACCGCGCGGTGTGGACGGCGTCCGGCGACACCTGGGCGCTGCCCGGGGGCGCGCGCGACTCCTACGAGGATGCGCCCCAGGCGGCCCTCCGGGAGACCCAGGAGGAGGCCGAGATCCGGCCCGCCGACGTGGTGGTCCGCGCCGTCCGGGTGACCTCGCGGATGCCCGGCACGGTGTGGCACCGACCCGGCCTGGACATGCGGCACGTGGCCGAGATGATGCGCCGCCTGCGGCCCGACCAGAAGCACTCGGAGGATCCGGGGGACCGCGGCCGGACGATCCCCCCGCTGGTGCAGGAGTCGACCGACGCGGTGGAGTGGACCTACACGACCGTGGTGGCCGACGCCCCGCGGCCGCTGGAGACCGTGCCGAACAACGAGAGCCTGGAACTGCGCTGGGTGCCCGAGACCCTGGTCGACGAGCTGCCGCTGATGCCCGCGTTCGCCCGCGCCTGGGCTGACGGCCTACGCGCCCGGCCGGTGGAACTCGTGGTGGACGTGGCCAACGTGCTGGGTTCCCGACCGGACGGGTGGTGGAGGGACCGGGCCGGCGCCACCACGACGTTGCTCGACGAGCTGGGCTCGGCCATGCCGCGGACGATCGAACTGCCCGACGGGTTCGGCTGGGTGGCCCGCGCCCACGCCGTGATCGAGGGGGCGGCCCGCCGGGCCGAGCACTCCGGCTCGTTCGTCGTCCACCGGGCACCCGGGTCGGGCGACGACGCGATCGTCGAGCTCGCCGCCGACCTGGCTGAAGGCCGCGCCGCCGACCCCGCCCCGGGTGGCACCGGCCCCGGGGCGGCGGGCGGGTCCCGCCGGGTGGTCGTGGTGACGGCCGACCGGGGACTGCGGGACAGACTGCCGGAGGACGTCGTCGCCGTCGGGCCCCGCGCCCTTCTCGGCTAGCTCCGGCGACCCCTGACGGCCCCCGGCGCACCCATCGCACCCGGCACCCCCCGGCCCGCGTGCACACTGGTGCAATGAGTCAGCCCCCCACGCCGCCCGAGATCCTGGTCGGCCCCATGCTCCGGTACGTCGACAGCACGGACGCGACGGTGTGGGTCGAGGTGTCCGCGCCGTGCACGGTGACGATCCGCGCCGGCGACGGCGAGGCCTCCGAACAGTCGTGGGGTGTCCACGGGCACCACTTCGCGGTGCTGCACCTACAGGATCTCGAGCCGGGCGTGGAGACGCCCTACAAGGTGGCACTCGACGGCGTGACCGCCTGGCCACTGGAGCCGGATCGCCCCAGCGTCATCCGCACCCCGCGCGCCGACGACACGGTCCGCCTGTCCTTCGGGTCCTGTCGCCGCGGGGAGAGCCAGACCCCGGTGGCGCTGCGGCGGATCGGTGCCGACGCCCTGGTGGCGCTCGCCCACCAGATGGCCCACACGGCGCACGACGACTGGCCCGACGCCATGTTGCTGCTCGGCGACCAGGTGTACGCCGACATCCCCAGCCGTGAGATCACCGAGCGGCTGGCCGCGCGCCGCCGGGCCGGGGAGGGGCCGCGGTCGGTGCGGGACTCCGCCGGTGACGGTGGGGACCGGGACGTGTCCGGGGAGATCTGCGACTTCGAGGAGTACTCCTGGCTGTACCACGAGTCGTGGCGCGACCCGGATGTGCGCTGGCTGCTGTCCACCGTGCCCAGCTGCATGATCCTCGACGACCACGACCTGCGCGACGACTGGAACTCCTCCCACGCCTGGCGCCGCGAGATGACGGCCCAGCCGTGGTGGCGCGACCGCGTGCGGGGGGCGTTCGCCAGCTACTTCGTCTACCAGCACCTGGGCAATCTCGCGCCGCGGGAGCTGGAGCAGGACGAGGTCTACCGGGCGGTCCGGGGGGCCCGGTCCGATGACGAACGTGAGCGGATCCTCGACGAGTTCGCCCTGTCCGCCGACGCCGACCGTGGTACCGCCCGGTGGAGCTTCAGTCGCGACTTCGGGCGGGTGCGGGTGGTGATGCTCGACGTCCGGGCCTCCCGCCGGCTGGACCCCACCGACCGCCGCGTGATGGACCCGCAGGAGTGGGAGTGGGCGCGGGAGGCCTGCCTCGGGGCCGAGGTCGACCACCTGGTGATCGCGTCGTCCCTGCCCGCGTTCATGCTGCCGGCGCTGCATCATCTCGAGGGGTGGAACGAGGCGGTGAGCCGCGACCGGCCGGACAAGCCGCTGAGCGCCCGGATCGGCGAATGGGTGCGGCTGACGGTGGACCTCGAGCACTGGGCGGCGTTCCGCAACAGTTTCGACGACCTCATCGGGCTGCTCACCGAGGTGGCGGCCGGCGACCACGGGCCCGCCCCCGCCTCGATCCTCATGCTGGGCGGCGACGTCCACTGCTCCTACCTCGAGGAGGTCGAGCTCACCGAAACGCGGGTGGCAGGGTCGCCGACGCGGGTGCACCAGCTGGTCATGTCCCCGTTCCGCAATCCTCTACAGAAGTCGATCCGGATGGTCAACCGGATCTCGGTGCGGTCTCCCGCGCCCGCGCTGACCCGCCGACTCGCCGAGGCCGTGGGCGTGCGGGAGCCACGGGTGAGGTGGGATGTCACCGACGGGATCTGGTTCCACAACGGGGTCATGACCCTGGTGATGCGCGGCCGCCGCGCCACCGTCAAGGTCGAGCACGCCCACGTCGAGTGGCCGGCCGGAGGCCTGGGGAGGGTGCTGACGTTGGTGCCGGGCCTGGCGCCGGACTCCTGGGGCCGGAGAGGGCGACGACGACGAGGTGGGGACGACCTCGACGCCAAGCCCCGTCAGGTGTTGCGCAGAACGCTGACCAAGGAGCTCACCGACTGACCGGGGCCCCGCGGTACCGCGTTGCTCGCCGGCCAGGACGCTCGCGGGCCCGCGTCCCTCGCCAGCCGGCGTCCCGCCGGTGCTCGTGTGGGCGGTTCAGTCCAGCGCCGAGCGCAGGTCGCGCGCGGCGGCCGCGGGGTCGTCCGCGTCGGTGATCGCGCGGACCACCACCACCCGCCGGGCGCCCGCGGCCAGCACCTCGGGCAAATTCTGCCGGTCGATCCCGCCGATGGCGAACCAGGGCTTGGACCCGGGGTGGTTCGCCCGCTCCGCGGCGTGCCCCACCAGGTCCAGGCCCGGAGCGTGACGGCCGGGCTTGGTGGGCGTGGGCCACACCGGGCCGGTGCAGAAGTAGTCCACCCGCGGATCGGTGGCCGCGGTGTCGACCTCCCCGGCGGCGTGGCAGGAGCGACCGACCACCACGTCGTCACCCACGATGCGACGCGCCCAGTCCAGCGGCAGGTCGTCCTGACCCAGGTGCACCACGTCGGCCCCGGAGGCGGCGGCCACGTCGGCCCGGTCGTTGACGGCCACCAGCGCGCCGTGCTGGTCGCACACCTCCCGCATCACCGCCAGCGCACGCAGTTCATGGGCGGCCTCCAGCGGTCCGAGGTCGCGCTCGCCGGGCGAGTTCTTGTCGCGGAGTTGGACGATGTCCACCCCGCCCACCAGTGCCGCCTCGACGTCCCGGCGCAGCGCGGGGAAGTCACCGGACCACCCTTCGGCCCGCGCCTGCTCGTCGAGGTGACGGCGCGCGTCGATGCAGAGGTAGAGGCGGGCGGCGGCGAGGCGGGAGCGGAGGCGGTCGGCGCGAGCGGTCATGTGCGTAACCGTAGGCGATGGCCCCGATAGGCTGGCCGTCGTGACCGTCGACCCCGGACCCGCCGACCCGAGCAGCGGCGCCCGCAGCGCAGCCCGTCGCGTGTCCGTCGTCGGCGGATCGGTGATCGGACTCGCCTGCGCATGGGCGGTCGCACGCGCCGGGGTCGCCGACGAGGTCGTGGTCCACGAGCCCGACGACTCCGGGCCCGGCGGCGTGCCCGCCTCCGCCGCCGCGTGGGTGGCGGGCGGCATGTTCGCCCCGTTCAGCGAGGCCTGGCCGGGGGAGGAGGCGGTGTTCGCGCTCGGCGTGGACTCGCTGCGTCGTTGGCCGGAGATGCTCCGCGCGCTCGGGCCGCACGTCCCGCCCGGCCCTCCCGTCCGGACCGCGGAGCACACGCACATGCTGGCCGTCGACGAGGCCGACGCCCGCGACCTCGACATGGCCATGGACTGGGCCGCCCGTCAGCCCGACCCCACGGCGGTTGCAGATCGCCCCGGATCGGGCTCCGCGCCCGGCATCACCGCGGCAGACCTGCGCCGCGTGACCCGCCGAGAACTCCGCGACGCCGAGCCGTCCCTGGCCCGGATCGCCCGCGCCGCGTACCGCATGGACTCCGAGGGGGCCGTCGACAACCGCGTCCTGCTGGCCGCCCTGACCCGCGCCTGCCTCGCCGAGGGGGTGACCTGGGTGCGCAGCGCGGTGACCGCGCTCGACCGCGTCGACGCGGACCACGTCGTCCTGGCCGCGGGCACCGGGTCCGCCGCGCTGGCGGGGCTACCCGTCCGACCGGTCAAGGGCGAGGTCCTCCGGTTGCGCGCCAGGCCCGGTTGCGAGGACCCCCCGCGCGGGGTGGTCCGCGCGTTCGTGCGTGGCCGGCCGCTGTACCTCGTCCCCCGCGAGGGCGGTCTGGTCGTGGGCGCCACGCAGTACGAACACGGCGACGACCGGCAGGTCACGGTGGCCGGGGTGCGAGACCTGCTCGCCGACGCCGAGACGGTCTTCCCCGGGATCGGCGAGTACGAGTTGGCGGAGACCATCGCGGGGTTGCGACCGATGTCGCCGGACAATCTCCCGTTCCTCGGCCCCGATCCCACGGACCCGCGCCTCGTCCACGCCACCGGGCATGGCCGGAACGGCATCGCGCTCACCCCGGTGACCGCCGTGGCGGTCGTGGCGCACCTGCAGGGCCGACCGGGCCCGCAGGCGGCGCTGGCGGCCTCGCCCGACCGCGTCCGTCGCGGATGAGGTCCCGGGCACCGACCACTACGCTGGGGGCACACGTCACCACCCCGGTGCGCCACGACCGTGAAGCAGGAGGCCCCATGATCGTCACCGTGAACGGCGAGGACCGCACACTCGCCGACGGCGCGACCGTCCGCGTGCTCGTCACCGAACTCGACCTCCCCGACGAGGGCGTGGCCGTGGCGGTCGACGGCGTGGTGGTGCCCAGCTCGGGCTGGGATCAGGCCGCACTGGGCGCGGGCGCGGAGGTGGACGTCCTCACGGCGGTCCAGGGTGGCTGAGTCCGGCGGCGCGTCCCACGCGGGAGACGGTGCCGAGGAGTCGGCGGCGGCCACACCCGCCGCGGTGCTGGACTCCTCGCTGGTCATCGCCGGTGAGGAGCTGGGGTCCCGGCTCATCATGGGCACCGGCGGGGCCGGCAACCAGGACGTCCTGCGGGAGGCCCTGATCGCGTCCGGGACCGCCCTGACCACCGTGTCCATCCGCAAGGTCGATCTGCGCCTGGGGTCCGACGGGCTCGGGTTGCTCGGGCTGCTGCGCGAACTGGGCATCCGGCCGCTGCCCAACACCGCCGGCTGCCGGGGGGCCGCCGAGGCGGTCAAGACCGCGCGGCTCGCGCGGGAGGCGCTCGGCACGAACTGGGTCAAGCTCGAGGTGATCGCCGACGAGCGCACGCTGCTCCCCGACGCCCTCGAGCTCGTCGACGCCGCGGAGGACCTGGTCGACGACGGGTTCGTCGTCCTGCCCTACACCACCGACGACCCGGTGCTGGCCCGCCGCCTCGAGGACGTGGGCTGCGCGGCCGTCATGCCACTCGGTGCCCCCATCGGCACCGGGTTGGGCATCTGCAACCCGCACAACCTGGAGATGATCGTCGAGCGCGCCGGGGTCCCGGTGATCTGCGACGCGGGGATCGGCACCGCCTCGGACGCCGCCCTGGCGATGGAGCTGGGCTGCGACGGGGTCCTCCTGGCCACCGCGGTGACCCGCGCCGAGAACCCGCCGCTCATGGCGGCCGCCATGCGGGAGGCCGTCCGCGCCGGTCACGCCGCCCGCGCCGCCGGACGGATCCCCAAGCGGTTCTGGGCCCGGGCGTCCAGCCCGCCGGTGGACTGAGGCCTCTGCTACGGCCTGCACGGCCTACGGGGCCCGCGTCGGCTACCGCGTGCGGGGAACCCGGCGCACCTCGACGCCCCCCATCAGAGCGAGCCCGGTGATCCGCACGACCGGCGCGCCCGGGGGAGCCTGGCGGACCGGTCGGGGATCGGGCTTCCACCTGCCCGCCTCCTCGCTGAATCCGCCCATCAGACCGAGGCCCTCGACCACGACGTGGATGTCGTCCGGCACGTAGATCTCGACCCCGCCCATGATCGCGAAGGCGCGGATCGTGGTCTCGTGTGCCTGCAGAGTGGCCTGGCGCAGATCGAGTTCGACCCCACCCATCATGGCGAACGCCGTGTGTTCGGCCGGAACCGTCCACGTGCCCTTGCGCTCGCACCCGCCCATGAACGCCAGGGACGTGGACGGACCACTCCCGCCGGAGACCCTGCGTGCGGGTGCCTCCTCGTGGTGCGCTGCCGGCGCGACCCCGCCCTCGCGACGGGCGGGGGACAGGTCGCGGGTGAGCTCGGCCAGGTCGGACTGGAAGAGCGCCCCGTAGGCCTTGGTGGTCCGCTCGTCGAACTCGGCGAGGGTCAGGCGCCCTTCCGAGAAGGACTGCTGGAGGAACCTCGCCGTCGCCTCACGCTCGTGGTCCGAGGCGCGGATCGACGGGAGTTCGGGACCGGGATCAGGGCGGGCGTCTTCCATGGGACGAGGGTAAGCCCTGACACACCTGTACGGGAGCTGAGTGGGAGGAGCCCGCTTCCCGCGCCCCGGCAGGCACACTGGAGACCATGATCGAGGTACGCAATCTCACCAAACGCTTCGGCGCCGCTACGGCGGTCGAGGACCTGAGCTTCGTGGTGCGGCCGGGCGTCGTCACCGGCTTTCTCGGCCCGAACGGGGCCGGGAAGTCCACCACCATGCGGATGATCGTCGGCCTGGACACCCCCACCTCGGGTGAGGCGCTGATCAACGGCCGGCGCTACCGGGAACTCGAGCGGCCCACCCACACCGTCGGGTGCCTGCTCGACGCGTCCTGGACCCACGCCAACCGGTCAGCGGGCGCACACCTGAAGATGATCGCCGCCGCGGGTGGTCTGCCCGCCACCCGCGTCGACGAGGTGCTGTCGCTGGTCGGACTGAGCGACGTGGCCGGCCGCAAGGTGGGCGGGTACTCGCTGGGCATGCGCCAGCGGCTCGGGCTGGCCACCGCCATGCTCGGCGACCCCGAGGTGCTGCTCTTCGATGAGCCGGTCAACGGTCTCGACCCCGAGGGCATCCTCTGGATCCGCCGCTTCATGCACGCCCGCGCCGCCGAGGGGCGGACGGTGCTCGTGTCGAGCCACCTGCTGTCGGAGATGGCACAGACCGCCCAGGACCTCGTCGTCATCGGTCGGGGCGTCCTCCGCGCACAGACGTCCGTCGAGGAGTTCCTCTCCGCGGCCACGTCCTCCGTCCTCCTCCGGACACCGCACGTCGACGAGTTCACCGCCGCCGCCCGGGAGGAGGGGATCACCGCCACCTTCGATCCCGAGGCCGGCGTGTTCCTCGTCGAGGGACTGCCCGCACCCCGGGTCGGTGACCTCGCCGCGAGTCTGGGGATCACCGTCCACGAACTGCACGAGAAGCGGGCGTCGCTCGAGGAGGCCTTCATGGCGCTCACCGACCAGGACGTCGAGTACCACGGTCAGGAGACCACCCGATGAACCTGCTGAAGTCCGAGTGGATCAAGGTCACCACCACCAAGAGCGCCTACTGGCTGTACGGCCTGGGGATCGCCCTCGCCCTCGGCCTGGCCGTGATCATCGGCCAGTTCGAGCAGCCCTCGGCGGGGGACCCGATCGTCGGGGAACCCGGCGGCGGCGGCGATCCGCTGTTCGCGATCCTGGGGGTCGGCGTCTTCACCGTGATCCTCGCGTGGATCGCGGCGATCGTCGCCGTGACCGGCGAATACCGGTTCCACACGAACAAGGCCACCTTCCTCGCGGTGCCGTCCCGGTGGCCGGCCGTGGTGGCCAAGACGGTGCTGTTCACCGTGATGTCGATGGTCGTCACCGCCGTCGCGGTGGTGGTCTCGCTGCTGGTGGCGGGAGCCCTGTCCGGACTGGACTCGTGGACCCCGTTCTCGGGAGACGGGCTGACGTACCTGGTGCGGTTCCCCGTCTACGCGGCGTTGGGCACGCTCGCCGTGATGGGCTTGGCGTACATCATGCGTAACGCGGCCGGCACCATCTCGCTGTTCCTGGTGTGGACGTTGGCGCTGGAGGGCATGGTCTCCCTGATCCCACGGGTGGGGCAGGACATCGCCGGCTGGATGCCGTTCGCCAACGGCGACTTCTGGACCCAGGGTGAGACCGCGCGCGGGTTCATCACATGGGGAGAGTGGCCGGCCTTCGCGTGGTTCGCGGCGGTCTGTGTGGCGCTGTGGGTCGCGGGTCTGGTGATCACCCTGCGCCGCGACGCCTGAGCTACACCATTCACACGGCCCGGGTGTGCGTACACCCGGGCCGTGTCGCGTCGTGAGTCGGGCCGACGCGCGGGGTCAGGCGCCCCGTGGGACAGAAGGTCAGGTCTGGCTGATCGGCAGGTAGACGCGGGAGCCCTGCTCGGCGAATTCGGCCGACTTCTCCGCCATCCCCGCCTCGATCGCCTCGACCGTCTCCATCCCGTGCTCGGCGGCGTAGTCCCGGATGTCCTGGGAGATCCGCATCGAGCAGAATTTGGGACCGCACATCGAGCAGAAGTGGGCGGTCTTGGCCGGCTCGGCGGGCAGCGTCGCATCGTGGTACGCCAGCGCGGTGTCCGGGTCGAGCGCCAGGGCGAACTGGTCCATCCACCGGAACTCGAACCGCGCGGTGCTCAGAGCGTCATCCCGTCTCTGTGCCCCGGGGTGCCCCTTGGCCAGGTCCGCCGAGTGGGCGGCGATCTTGTAGGTGATCACGCCGGTCTTGACGTCGTCGCGATCGGGCAGACCCAGGTGTTCCTTGGGGGTGACGTAACAGAGCATCGCCGTACCCGCCTCCGCGATCCGCGCGGCCCCGATGGCGGAGGTGATGTGGTCGTAGCCCGGTGCGATGTCCGTGGCCAGCGGCCCCAGCGTGTAGAAGGGCGCCTCCTCGCACCACTCCTCCTCGAGCCGCACGTTCTCCACGATCATGTGCATCGGAACGTGTCCGGGACCCTCGATCATCACCTGGACGCCGTGGCGCTTGGCGATCCCGGTGAGCTCACCCAGCGTGCGCAGCTCGGCGAACTGCGCCTCGTCGTTGGCGTCCGCGATCGATCCGGGCCTCAGGCCGTCCCCGAGGGAGAACGTCACGTCATAGCGCGCGAGGATCTCGCAGAGCTCGGTGAAGTGGGTGTAGAGGAACGACTCACGGTGGTGCGCCAGGCACCACGCCGCCATGATCGAGCCTCCGCGCGAGACGATCCCGGTGACGCGCTTGGCGGCGAGCGGGACGTACCGCAGGAGCACGCCCGCGTGCACGGTCATGTAGTCCACGCCCTGCTCGCACTGCTCGATGACGGTGTCCCGGTAGAGCTCCCAGGTCAGCGCGGTCGGATCGCCGCCCACCTTCTCCAGTGCCTGGTAGATCGGCACGGTGCCCACGGGAACGGGGGAGTTGCGCATGATCCACTCGCGGGTCTCGTGGATGTCCCGCCCGGTGGACAGGTCCATGATGGTGTCCGCGCCCCACCGGGAGGCCCACACCATCTTCTCGACCTCCTCCGCGATCGAACTGGTGACCGCGGAATTGCCGATGTTGGCGTTGATCTTGGTCAGGAAGCGCTTGCCGATGATCATCGGTTCGCTCTCCGGGTGACGGTGATTGGCCGGGATGACGGCGCGGCCGGCCGCCACCTCGGTCCGCACCACCTCCACGTCGATCCCCTCGCGCGCGGCGATGAAGCGCATCTCCGGGGTGATGAGGCCCGCGCGGGCCCAGGCCAGCTGGGTCCGTACCGGAGTGGGGTCCTCCGAGGAGGCGGGCACGGCCTCCGGGTGGGCCCAGCCGTCGCGGGTGGGCGGCAGTCCGGCGGCGAGGTCGTGGCACTCCGCGGCGTCGGCGTACCCGGTGTACGGACCGGAGGTGTCGTAGACGTCGAACGTCGTGTCGTTGGTCAGTGAGATCCGACGGACGGGCACGCGCAGCGTGCTGCCCTCCGCCGGGACCTCGAGGTAGGACTTACTGCTGGAATGGATGGGACCGCAGGTCACCGCATCGATCGAGGCGGTGTGTGCGCTGGTGGTGGACGTGTTTCTGCCCATGATGTTCACTGCTCCCTACGCCGGCATGACCCGGACAGGTTCAACGGTCGACGGCCCGGCTGGCCGTCCTCTCAGCCCGCGCTCCGATGCGGACTCCCGTGTGGACGAGTATGAAATTGTGCCGGGCGAGCGTACCCCGGCGAGTAGCATCACGTGTGGAACACACCCTGCCGAAGGAGCCCCATGTCCCGAGTAGAGTCACTGGTGTTGGTCCACAACACCGATAGAGACCGGTTCGAACTGTGGGACGGCGAGACGTTCATGGGCCTGGTGGGGTACGAGAAGGACGGCGAGGTCTACATCCTTCTCCACACCGTCATCGAAGAGCACTTCGGGCAACAGGGCATCGCCCGCCTGCTGGTCAGTCTGGTCCTCACCCGGATGCGTCTGGACGGGAACAAGATCCGGCCGGTGTGCAGCTATGTCCGCCGCTTCCTCATCCGCTTCCCGGAGTACCAACTCCTCGTCGCCCCTCGCTGACCCCGGTGAGGGAGGCGTCCGGGACCACTACGGTCACCCGACGCGAACTCGCCCGCCTTCGTCTGGCCTCGCAGCGGCTCGTGGGGGAACGCTCCTCCTCGCCCGCCGAGGCGGTGCGGTGGATGGCGTGCATGCAGGGGCAGGACCTGCCCGGCGTCCTCGAATCGGTCGCCCTGCGCTCTCTCGGTCGGGACGGCGGGCCCGCGATGATCACCGACGTGCGCGCCGCCCTCGCCGACGGGTCCGTCGTCCGTTCGTGGCCCATGCGCGGCACCCTCCATCTCGTGCCCGGTGAGGACCTCGGGTGGATGGTCGGGGTGGCCGCGGGGCGGTCGCGTTCCGCCGCGGTGGGGCGGCTCGCCGCGCTCGGGGTCGACGACGCCGGGATCGACCGCGCTCACAGAGTTCTGTTGGAGGAGATCGCCGGAACGCGTGTCCGGACCCGTGCACAACTGCTGGAGCGCTGGCACGCGGAGGGGGTGGACGTCTCGGCGGGCCGCGGCTATCACCTGCTGTATCTCTTCGCCATCGACGGGCTCGTCAGCCAGGTCGACGGCATGGGGTCCGACGACACCGGGCCAGACGGTGCGGGATCCGCGGGCCCCGTACACGGGTTCGCGCACCACGGGCGGTGGCTGGCGGCGCACGGGGTCGTCCCGCGTACACCCACGCGCGAGCAGGCCGTCGCGGAGTGGCTCGAGAGGTTCCTGCGGTCGCACGGACCCGCGCGGGCCGAGGACTTCCGGCGCTGGACCGGCCTGCCGTTACGGGATGTCCGCCCCGCCCTGGAGGCCGTGTCCGGGGGGCTCGAGGCCGTGTCGTTCGACGGCGCCACCTACTGGATGGATCCGGAGGCGCCCGATCGGCTGGCTGCTGCCGGTCGGTCCGCGGACACCGTGCTCCTGCTCCCGGGCTTCGACGAATACCTGCTCGGCTACGGCGACCGGTCCCACGCGGTGGACCCGGACAACGCCGGAGCGATCGTTCCCGGCAACAACGGCGTGTTCCGGCGGACAGTGGTGCACCGGAGCAGGGTGATCGCCACGTGGAGTGTGGTGGGCTCGGGCCGCCGGCGTCGCATAGAGACCACGCCGTTCGCGCCTCTGTCCGGGGTGCAGTCGACTGGGATCGCGCGGGCGTTTCGCCGGTATCCGACCTGACGGTGCCGCGCGCGGCACCGGCCCGATGGGGGGCCATCCGTTCAGCGGGAGGGTGTTTCGGCAGAACTCACTCCGGGGATACGATTCGGGCATGACGAACCCGAGCTATCCCGGATCCGCCTCCGACTCACCGTTCGGGGCGGGCCAGTCCCACGGACAGGAGTCCGGCTACTGGCAGGACTCGTCCTACGGCCAGAGCGCACCCTCGTACGGGCAGAACCCCGGCTACGGGGGCCAGGCCACCGGGGCGTTCACCGGCTCCCCCGGGGCCGCTCGACCCGGCCCGCCGTCGAACATCGGGTGGGCGGTGGCCTCTCTCCTGTTCTTCTGGCCGCTGTCGTTCGTCGCGATGACCCGCGCCTCGGACGTCTACCCGCTGTGGGCGGCCGGCCACCACGCCGAGGCCGAGGCCGCGAGCGCCTCCGCCAAGAAACTGGGCCTCATCTCGCTCGCCATCTTCGGCGGACTCGTGGTCCTCTACTTCGTCTTCATCATCGCCATGGTGGGGCTGGCGTCCGTCGGATACTGATCCCCGGCGCGCGACCGCGCCTTTAGATCAGCCCCAGTCGCGGCGCCTCGATGGCCGGGCACGTGTCCATCACCACGTCGAGACCGGCCTCCGCGGCCCGCTTGGCGGCGTCCTCGTCGACGACCCCCTGTTGCAGCCAGACGGCCTTCGCCCCCCGGGCGATGGCGTCGTCGATGACTCCGCCCGCGAGGTGCGAGTTGACGAACACGTTCACGACATCGATGTCCCCGGGCACCGACGCCAGGTCCGGGTAGCCCTTCTGCCCGTGGACCGTCTCGGCCTTCGGATGGACCGGCACGATCTCGTGGCCCAGGTCCCGGACGTAGGCGGCGATCCCGTACGCGGTGCGTCCGGCGTTCGAAGACAGGCCCACCACGGCCCACCGCCCGCGATCCGAGAGCAGGCGCGTGATGACGGTCGGATCATTCGTGTGGCTCATACCCTGTGCAATGCGCGGCGTCGCGCAGACATTCCCCGGATTCCTGTGGGGTCAGTCCCCGACGGCGACCTTGCCGCGACGGACGATCTTCGGGTCGGGCTCGAACACGACCTGCGGGTCTTTCTCCGGGTAGTCGAACTGGTTGAGGAAGTGGCGCATCGCGTTGATGCGCGCCCGCTTCTTGTCGTTGGACTTGATGGTGATCCAGGGCGCCCAGTCGGTGTCGGTGCGCCGGAACATCTCCTCCTTGGCGGCGGTGTACTTGTCCCACTTGTCCAGGGATTCCAGGTCCATCGGGGAGAGCTTCCACCGCCGGACCGGGTCCAGCTGACGGATCGCGAACCGGGTCTTCTGCTCCTCCCGGGTGACCGAGAACCAGAACTTGGTCAGCCCGATTCCGGACTCCACGAGCATCTTCTCGAACATGGGCGCCTGCTCCATGAACGTGGAGTACTGCGCGTCGGTGCAGAACCCCATCACCCGCTCGACACCGGCCCGGTTGTACCAGGACCGGTCGAACATCACGAGCTCGCCGCGGGTGGGCAGATGGCTGATGTAGCGCTGGAAATACCACTGGTACAGCTCGGTCTCGGTGGGCTTGATCAGCGCCACCACGCGGGCCTGGCGCACGTTGATGTACTCGGTGAACCGCTTGATGGTCCCGCCCTTGCCGGCGGCGTCCCGGCCCTCGAACACGATCACGTGCCGGTGACCCGACTCGGCCTGCCAGTTCTGGAACTTGAGCAGCTCGATCTGCAGCAGGTACTTCTCGACCTCGTACTGGTTGCGGTCCAGCCGGTGGTCGTACGGGTAGTTCTCCCGCCACGTGTCCACGGCCCGGCCGTTGATGTCGATGAGGTCGGGGTCCTCACCGTGGTCGTCGCGGACGGTGAAGCCCTCGGCGCGCAGCCGGTCGATGTAGTGACGGAGTTGGAACGTGGACATCGGTGGGAGCTCCTGGTGCTGAGACGAGGTGGCGGTGCTAGTCGAGGTCCACGACGACGGGCGCGTGGTCGGAGGCGCCCTTGCCCTTGCGTTCCTCGCGGTCGATGAACGCGCCCGTCACCCGTGCCGCCAGCTCCGGTGAGTGCAGCTGGAAGTCGATGCGCATGCCCTGCTTCTTGGGGAAGCGCAGCTGGGTGTAGTCCCAGTAGGTGTAGACGCCGGGGCCCGGGGTGTATTCGCGGGTGACCTCGCGGAAGCCCGCTCCGTCGAAGGCGGCGAAGGCCTGCCGTTCGGGCTCCGAGACGTGGGTCTTGCCGTCGAAGACCTCCATGTCCCACACGTCGTCGTCGTGGGGTGCCACGTTCCAGTCGCCCACCAGCGCCACCTGCGCGGCCGGGTCGGCGGCGAGCTCGGCGGAGGCGTGGTCGCGGAGCCGGGCCAGCCACTCGAGCTTGTAGGTGTAGTGCGGATCCGCCAGTTCGCGGCCGTTGGGCACGTAGAGGCTGTAGACGCGGACGCCGTCGCACACCGCCGAGATGGCGCGTGCCTCCGGGTCCTGCGTGACCTCGGGGTCCTTGTGGAAACCGGGCATCTCGTCGAAGCCCAGCCGGACGTCGTCGAGCCCCACCCGCGAGGCCACGGCCACGCCGTTCCATTGGCTGAGCCCGTGGTGGGCGACCTGGTACCCCAGCTCCTCGAAGGCCTCGTGCGGGAACTGGTCGTCCTTGCACTTGGTCTCCTGCATGGCCAGCACGTCCACGTCCGAGCGTTCCAGCCAGGCCACGACCCGGTCCCGTCGAGCTCTGATCGAGTTCACATTCCAGGTGGCCAGGCGCATGGCGAGCAGTCTATTACCCCGGGTCGGATCGCGCGGACCGTGGAGCCGAACCCTCGACGACGACGAGGTGACGCATCGAATGATGCGGGGCCAACCCGAGCTTGGCCCACAGGCCGCGACCGGCCGAGTTGTCCGCGAACACGTGGAGGTGACACTCCTGCGCACCCAGCGTCCGTCCCCACTCGACGAGCGCGCCGGTGACCACCTCGGCGAGCCCGCGGCGGCGGTGGGCGTCGGCGGTCTGCACGCACGACACCGCGACGCGGGGAGCCCCGTCCGGCCCGGTGGTGACGGCACCGCGGGCGATCGCGGCCAGGTCACCGTCGTGCTCCACGCGCGCGAACACCACGTGCCCGCCCGGCCCCGGCTCGCCGCTCTCCGGTCCTGCGCCGCCCTGGTCACCCCCGCCCAGTCCCGCGGTCGCCAGCATCGCGGGCCGGACGCGGTCGGGCTCCAGGCCCGCGGTGGCGTGGTAGAGCGCGAGCCAGTCGTCCTCGGGGGAGTCGGCCAATACCACCTCGGGGCGGGCACCGGCGGGGACCGTGGCGTCCACGCGGGCCAATAGATCGAGGCTGTCGGCGGTGCACAGCAGCAGTTCCCGATCCGCGCTCACCCGTGCGGGATCCACCGGTACCCCGTCGAGCATCATCCGGTCGGCGTCCACCAACCGGTCCACGGCCACCAGGCGTAGCGGCAGACCGCGCGCGGAGTACCAGTCGCGGACCCCGTCGAGTTCCAGGCAACTGGCCCACGGCAGCACCGGGACCGCCGAGTTCCCGCGATAGGACCAGTCGTCCCCGGCGCGGCAGAACCAGCCGTCCACCAGCTCGAACTCGGTACCCGGCCACGCCAGCGCACCCGCGTACTCGTGGGCTCGGACGTCGCGGGCCCGGACCGGGCGGGGCGGCAACACCTTGAGCACGGCGATATCGGGGTCTGCGATCCGCACCTCCTCGCCCGACTCCCGGCGCACCACCAGATCGGGGTCCAGCGCGATCACGTGCCCGATGACGTCGGTGTAGAGGTGCGAACTCTGCCCGGCCTCCAGATGACGACGTACCACCACGCGCATCCCCACCTCCACGCCTCTGCCGGCGTTCCACCGGGACCGGTCCGCCAGACCCCGGTCCTGCTCAGCCATGGAGGTCGGTGGCCTCGTCGTCGTCGTCCTCCTCGTCGGCGAACGGATCGGGATCGGTGGTCGGGTCCCAGCTCAGCCCGGGCACGCCCCAGCCGGCGTCGCGGATGTGCCGCTTGGCGGCCTTGCGGTTCCGGCCGATGAGTCCGTCCGTGTAGAGGACGCCGTCGAGGTGGCCCACCTCGTGCTGCAGGCACCGCGCGAACAGGCCGTAGCCCTCCACCGAGACCGGCTCGCCGTTCTCGTCGGTGCCGGTGACCCGGGCCCACCAGGCGCGCCCGCGCGGGAAGTTCACGCCGGGGACGGACAGGCACCCCTCGAGGTCCTCCTCCGGGTCCGGCATGGTCTCCGGGATCTCGGAGGTCTCCAACACCGGATTGATCACGCAGCCGCGCCGGTTGATCCAGCCGCCACGGGCCTCGACGTCCTCGCGTGAGACGCCCTCGCCGTCCTCGGTGTCCAGGTCGGGGCAGTCGTAGACGAACACCCGCCTTCGTACGCCCACCTGATTGGCGGCCAGCCCCACGCCATTGGCGGCGTCCATCGTCTCGTAGAGGTCGCGGACGAGGTCGCGGATCTCCTCCGGGGACCCGGTGACGGGCTCGGTGGGGGCGTGGAGGGCGGGATCGCCGAGGATGACGATGGGCAGGACGGCCATGGCAGACGATCCTAGTGCGCACCTGGCAGGGTGTCGGATCCGTGTGGTTCACTACGGGGGAATCACAACGGTGTGATCCGGACACAGGAGGCGCGCGCATGGGTCGATCAGCTACTGCGGCACGCGGGCCGCAACTCGAATCGGGGACTCAACCCGCGGCCGAGCTGCACGCCGCCGACCCGGTCCTGTCCGACCGGGACCAGGCCATGCTCGAGTTCGAGCGGCAGTGGTGGAAGTTCGCCGGCTCCAAGGAGGAGGCGATCCGGCAGAAGTTCGAGATGTCCGGCACGCGCTACTTCCAGATCCTCAACGACCTCATCGACCGCCCCGAGGCGCTGGCCGCGGACCCGCTGCTCGTCAAGCGGCTGCGGCGCATGCGGAGCAGTCGTCAGAAGGCTCGCGCGGCGCGCAACCTGGGAATGCGACTCGACTGACCTACACTCACCGGCGTGAGCTCCCAGCCCGAAACCTCGCAGTACGATCCCTACGGCCCGGGCGCGCCCGCTGGCGACGCCGCGGTCGGTCCCGACCCGGATGAGCCGACCGGCCCTCCCTACCGGGCCATCGCGATGGTCCTCCTCGCCGCCGTGGTCCTGGCGATCGGCATCGGGCTCGTCCAGCTGTTCGGGGGCGACGACGAGACCCCGACCGCCGCCGACCAGGACACCGCGCAGGTCGAGCAGCCCGAGCAGGGTCAGGCCGTCGACCCGGGACAAACCGGGGACGCCCCCGCCGGCCAGGACCCGCAGGGCTCCCCCGACGGTCAGGCGGTTCCCGGCCAGCCCGCCGAGCCCGCCTCGCCGCCTCCCGCCGATCAGCCCGGCGGCGCGCCGGCGGTGACCTCGGTGCCCGTCCAGGTCTTCAACAACAGCAACGTCTCCGGGCTCGCCGGCCGGACAGGTGAAGCCCTCCGCGAGTCCGGCTTCGCCGTCGGAGAGGTGGCCAACCTGCCCTCCAACCGGCCGGTGGTGTCCGAGTCGACCGTGTACTTCGGAACCGGCGCCGGTGAGCGCCAGGCCGCCGAGGCCGTCGCTGCCCAGCTGGGCATCCCCGCCCTGCCCCGGCCCGCCGATCTCGAGGTGGGTACCCCCGGCGTGATCGTGATCGTCACCCAGGACCTCGACCGCTGACGGCTGAGGATATGATGAGCCCACGCACTCTGCCCGCCGGGGCGCGTGCTCTCAGCGACCTGCAGCTTTCCGAGATCGAAGGAGCCCTCATGGCCCCGCGTCAGACCGCCCGCCGCCTCATGGTCGCGGTTCCCGCATTCGCACTCGCGTTCGCCGTGACCGCGTGTACCCCGCCCAACGAGCAGCCCGCGGATCCCGACGCCCCGTACACCCTGCCCACCTACACGGGCGAGGCGGGCTCGGAGGCGGAGGAGAACGCGGACGAGGCCGAGGTCGAGGGTGCCGAGGGCGCAGTCGAGGGCGAGGAGGACATCCTCGTGGAGGTCCCGGTCGAGGATCAGCCCGGCGAGGGGCAGGCCGAACCCGCCGCCCCGCCCGCGCAGCCGGCCCCCTGATCTCCCGGTAACCGGCCCCGCGCCAGCGAACGAGCCCCGCCCCTGCGAAGGGGAGCGGGGCTCGGGTCGTCGACGCCCGGTCAGGGCGTGTTCTTGCGGTTGGCCTCGCTCGCCTGGAACTTCTCCAGGACCGGGGCCTCGTGGGTGATGGTGCCGTCCTCGACGCTCTCGTGATACGCCAGGTTGCCCACGCGGTTGGCGATCACGGGCGCGGTGCACACGGCCACGATCCCGGCCAGCAGGAGCATCCCCAGGTCGATGTGGGGGAAGATCCGGACGCTGGCGCCGAACAGCACGAGCACCAGGCCCAGCACCTGTGGTTTGGCGGCCGGGTGCATCCGGCTCAGGGTGTCGCGGAAGCGCACCAGGCCGATGGCGCTGGCGAGGGTCAGCAGGGCCCCGGCGAGGACGAACAGCGCGGAGACGATCTCCCTGGGGTCGTCGGTCATGTGAGGGCCTCCTTGTGGACGCCGGTGGAGTCGCTGACCCGGAACCGGGCCACGGACACCGATCCGAGGAAGGCGACCAGCGCCAACGCCACGAGAGCGGCCGCGGCGGTCGTGTCCTTGCTCCAGGCGATGTACACGCCGACCCCGCACTGCGCGATGGCGGCGAGCATGTCCAGCGAGATCAGCCGGTCGAGGGTGTTGGGTCCACCGATCAGGCGGATCATCGTGGTGAACAGTGCGAGCGTCAGGGCGACCACGGCCGCGCTCCACAGCAGCAGTGACAGGCTCATCGGTGCTCCTCGCTGTCGCGTACGGGGCTGTCTCGTACAGGTTCGGGTGCGAGGTCGTGGGCGCGGTCGTCGACGCGGTCCGGGCCGCTGCTCCCGTATTCCTCTGCCGGGGCGCAATAGTGCTGCGGACTGGGTCTCCAGTCCTCGGGACGTTCGAACGCCCTCACGTACAACTGTTCCACGTGGGCGGTCTGGCGACGGAACCTCTCGACCGCCTCGGGACTCCCGGCGTCCAGGACGTGGACGTACACGTACCGGGCCACCGGGTCGACGCGCACGACGATGCCGCCGGGCATGAGGTTCAGGGTGTTGACGGCCAGGGCGAGGGTGAAGTCCGATTTGAGCCGCATCGGTGCCCTGAGCACGGCGGACCGGGGCGGAGCCTGCGGGCGCACGGACAACCACGCCACGGCGATCGACGAGCGGACGAGGTAGTAGGCCACCACGATCACCAGCCACGCCGTGGACACAGGCCTGAGCAGGCCCTCCACCGGGACTCGGGGCAGTGGGAGCAACACCATCACCACGATCGCGACAAGCACCCCGGCGACGATCGTGCCGACCTCGACCGGCCCCCACAGCATGACCCAGGCGACCGTCAGCCACAGCATCATGAACACGCGGGACCCGACGACCCGGGGGTCGAGACGGGCTCTTATCCTGCGGGCCATGTCAGCGCACCCCCGTCACGGAGTCGACGTAGCGTTCGGGCGTGGAATCGAGGGGGATGGTGTCCAGGTAGTCATGCCGCTCCATGAGGCTCTCGGCAGCCCGGTCGGTGACCCCGAGCAGCGGTCCGGCGAAGACCGTCATCAACAAGGAGACCACGATGAGGGCCATGGTGGGGGCGAGCATGCTCAGCGGCATCCGGCCCACCTCCTCGCGCTCGTCGAACTCCACGTACTCGTCGGAGGGCAGCAGGGCCAGCGGCTTGGCCAGGGCCACCGCGCCCTCGGGAGCGTCGGCGCGGGGGCGCCAGAACGCCTTGGACCACACGCGGACCACCACGTAGAGCGTCAGCAGGCTGGTGACCATGGCCCCGGCGATGAGCACCCACATGAGCGGCCCGCCGACCTCGGCACCGGCCTGCACCACCGCGAGCTTGCCGATGAAGCCGGAGAAGGGCGGGATCCCGCCGAGGTTGAGTGCGGGGATGAGAAAGACCACGGCGAGGACGGGGCTGGCCACGGCGAGTGACCCCAGGCGGCGCAGTGAGGACGACCCGGCCTGCCGTTCGATCAGCCCGACCACCAGGAACAGGGTCGTCTGCACGATGATGTGGTGGCCGACGTAGTAGATCGCCGCACTCAGCCCGTACCCGGTCGACAGGGCGATGCCGAAGATCATGTACCCGATGTGGCTGACGAGGGTGAACGACAGTATTCGTTTGATGTCCGACTGTGCGATCGCGCCGAGGATGCCGATCACCATCGTCAGCAGACCCGCCACCAGCAGGACGCCGTCCATCGACCCGCCGGGGAACACGAGGGTGTGGAAGCGGATGATCGCGTAGACGCCCACCTTGGTCAGCAGTCCGGCGAACACCGCGGTGACGGGGGCGGGAGCGGTGGGGTAGGAGTCGGGCAGCCAGGTCGACAGGGGGAACACGGCGGCCTTGATGCCGAAGGCCACCAGGAAGACGGCGAAGATCGTGTTCCGCAGCCCCTCCGGCACCTCGGCCATCCGGATGGACAGCTGCGCCAGGTTGAGCGTGCCCGCGGCCGAATAGGTCAGCGCGATGCCCAACAGGAACACCATCGACGACACCATCGACACGACTGTGTAGGAGACCCCAGCGCGGACTCGTTCCTGGCTGGCGCCGAGCGTGAGCAGGACGTAGGACGCGGCCAGCAGCATCTCGAACCCGACGAACAGGTTGAACAGGTCGCCGGCGATGAACGCCGCGTTCAGTCCCGCCGCGAGTGCCAGGTAGGTGGGGAGGAAGATCGAGGTGGGCTGGTCGCCGTCCCCGTCGCGGACACCCTGCCCCACGGCGTAGATGATCACCGTCAGCAGCACGATGGCCGACACGCAGAGCATGAGGGCGCTGAGCCGGTCCGCCACCAGGGTGATCCCGACCGGTGCGTCCCAGCCGCCCACCTGCACGGTGTGTACGCCGTGTTGGTCGGTGAGCACCAGCAGGATGCCGGCGATGACCAGCACCCCGGTGAGGGTGACGATGGTGATGATGTTCTGCACCCGGGGACGACGGGAGACCACCAGGCACAGCGCCGCGGCGAGCAGGGGGATCAGGACGACGGACGGGATGAGGTAGCCGAACAGTTCGGGGGAGATCACCGGCCACCCTCCTTTCCGTCGTCCGGGGTCCCGTCGTCCCGGCTCGTCCGCCTGCGGTCGCGCGAGGCGGCCGCAGCACGTTCGCGGGCCTCCGCTTCGGCTTCCGCCTCGGCCTCCTCCAGGTCCTCGTCGTCGTAGTCGACGTGGTCTCCCAGCTCGGTGGGTTGACCGGTGGTGTGGTCGTCGGACAGGTCCCGGTCGGGCGCCGACCAGGCGTCGGCGGGCGAGCGCTTGGCGATCTTGGTGTCCTCGGCGTCGTCGGCGACCTCGTCGGCGGTGGTGAACTGGTACGAGCGGTAGGCCAACGCCAGGATGAAGGCCCCGACGCCGGCGGTGATGACGATCGCGGTGAGGATCATCCCGTGGGACAGCGGGTCCGAGTCGGCGGCGTCGGGGCTCCGGCCACGCCCCATGATGGGCGGGCTGCCGGGCGGCCCCCCCGCGGCGAGCAGGAGCAGGTTGATCCCGTTGGAGAAGATCATGATCCCCAGCAGGATCTTGATGATCGCCCGCTCCAGCAGCAGGTAGACCCCGGCGGCGCAGAGGAGCCCGGCGAGCAGCAGCAACCCGAAGTCGGCGGTCATGACCTGCCTCCTGACGGGGCGCCCTGGTTCTCGGCGGCCTCGCGGCGGGCGGCGCGGTGGGCGGCCAGATCGGAGCGCGCGCCGTCGGCGTCGACGCCGGGGAC
This sequence comes from Dietzia sp. 2505, assembly GCF_040546785.1. Taxonomy (NCBI): domain Bacteria; kingdom Bacillati; phylum Actinomycetota; class Actinomycetes; order Mycobacteriales; family Dietziaceae; genus Dietzia; species Dietzia sp. 2505. Next base: position 31,493 of record NZ_JBEPON010000006.1, read on the forward strand.
GCTGCGCAGTGCGGCCGTGGACGGCGACTCGGTGGCGTCCACGTAGATGGCGCGGAGTTCCTCGAGGTCCTCGGCGTCCAGATCGAGTCGGGCGCCCAGGCTGCGGAGGATGTCCAGGACCAGACCGACGACGATGAGGTAGACGCCGGCGTCGAAGAGCAGCGCCGTGACGAACTTGACCTCGCCGAACACGGGCATCGTGGCCTCGAACGTGGCGCTCGACAGGGCGGGGGCGCCGAAGAACATGGAGGCGGTGGCCGTGCCGGCGGCCAGGAGCAGGCCGAGGCCGAGGATCCGGCCCGCGTCGATCGGGATGGCCTCCCCGAGCTCGTAGCGCCCGCCCGCGAGATAGCGCAGGACCAGCGCCAGACCGGCGACCAGGCCGCCCGCGAACCCGCCTCCGGGGTTGTTGTGGCCGGCGAAGAAGAAGAAGAGGCTGAGGACCATCATCGTGGGGAACACGAGCCGGGTGGTGACCTCGAGGACCAGCGAACGGGCGCGGGGGTCGCGGACGGTGGCGCCGACGAGCCACCGTCCGGGGGTCGCCCCCGGCGCCTCGATGACGATCCGGGCCGCCTCGACACCGCGCCGACCCGAGCGGGTCTTGTCGACGTCGGCCAGGCGCGGGCCGGAACCGTAGCGGCGGTTGCGGAACACGAGGCTGGCCACTCCGGTGGCGGCGACCAGCAGGACGGTGATCTCGCCGAGGGTGTCCCACGCGCGGATGTCGACGAGGGTGACGTTGACGGCGTTGGCGCCGTTGCCGATCTGGTACGCGATGTCGGGGAAGACGAGCGAGACGGCCGGGTGCTGGCGGGCGTTGATCGCGTAGGCGCCGGTCACCACCACGAGCAGCCCGACGCCGATCCCGAGCCAGGCCCGGAGCCGGCGGAACCCGTTGGAGAGCGGCACCTCGGCGGGCATCGTGCGCAGGACCAGCACGAACGCGACCATCAGGAGCGTCTCGACGAGCGCCTGGGTGAGCGCGAGGTCCGGGGCGCCGTGGAAGGCGAAGATCACGGCGAGCCCGTAGCCGGTGACGGACATGCAGATCACGGCGGCGAGGCGGTTGCGCAGCACCGCGGCGGCCACCGCGGCGAGCGCCATGGGGATCATGACGATCAGCACGACCGGGTTCGCCGACAACTCCATGCGCAGGCCCTCGCGGGTGCCGGCGAGGAGTGAGACGAACGGGAACACCACGAGGGTCACCAGGATGATCCCGAGGGTGAGCGGTAGGGAGCCTCGCTGGATGCTCGCCGTCAGGCGCAACGAGAGGGTGTCGAAGAACTTCAGGACGGCGTCGTAGATGCGGTCGGCGTTGCCGAGGGCAGGCGACTCGAACTGCATCCTCTCGACGGTCCGCTGCGCCACGTAGAGCAGGGTGCCCAGCACGTAGACCACCAGGGTGAGGGCGAGCGGGATGCCGATGCCGTGCCACAGGCCCAGGTGGTAGCCCTCGGGGCCGCGCCATGGACTGCCGGGCGGGAACGCCACGTCGACGTACCGGGCGATGAGGTTCTCGACGGGCGCGTTCCACAACCCCAGCACCAGGCCGGAGACGGCCAGGATGGCGGGGACGGAGAGGAACAGCGGACCCGCCGGACGGGAGGCGGCGACGGCGGGGCTGATGCCGTCGGGGAAGGACCGCTTGGCCCGGAAGGCGCCCATGACCAGGCGCGCCGTGTAGGAGAAGGTGAGGACGGACCCCGCCACGAGCCCCGCGGTGACGACCAGTGACGGCATCCCGTGCAGTCGCTCCTCGGACAGGACCGTGGCGAACGCGGCCTCCTTCCCGACGAACCCGAGGAAGGGGGGCAGGCCCGCCATCGAGGCTGCGGCGAGGGTGAAGACGACCGCGAGCGCGGGTCGCTTCCGGCCGAGGCCCGACAGGTCCCGGATCTCCCGGGTGCCGGTGGTCTTGTCGATCACGCCGACGGACATGAACAACGCCGACTTGAACAGGGAGTGCGCGAGCAGCATCGTCAGGCCGGCGAGCATCGTGTCACGTGAACCGATGCCCACCAGGACGAGGAGGAACCCCAGCTGACTCACGGTGCCGAACGCGAGCACGAGCTTGAGATCCGTCTCGCGCAGCGCGCGCCACCCGGCCATGAGGAGCGAGACCAGGCCCAGCACGATGAGCGGGAGCTGCCAGGTGGACGATCCGGACAGTCCGGGGGTCATGGCAGCGACGAGGAAGACCCCGGCTTTGACCATCGCGGCGGAATGCAGGTACGCGCTCACCGGCGTGGGGGCCGACATGGCGCCCGGGAGCCAGAAGTGCAGCGGGGCGATCGCGGACTTGCTCCCCGCGCCGATGATCACCAGCACCAGGGCCCAGTGGATGAGCGGACCCGACGGTGGCGACGCGACGACGTCGCTGATCAGGTAGGACCCGGTGGCCTGGCCGAGGATGATCAACCCGACGAGCATCGCCAGACCGCCGAGGGTGGTGACGAGCAGGGCCTGGGTGGCCGCGCGGCGGGCGGAGGCCCGCGCCGCGTAGTGACCGACCAACAGGAAGCTCAGGACCGAGGTGATCTCCCAGAAGATGTAGAGGAGGATCATGTTGTCGGCCACCACCAGGCCGAACATGACCCCGGCGAAGGCCACGAGCTCGGCGGCGAACAGGTGCAGGCGGGGTTCGTCGTCCTTGAAGTACCAGGTGCAGTAGACCAGGACCAGGGCGCCCACGCCGAGGGCGATGAGCGCCAACAGTGCCGACAACGCATCCATCCGCAGATCGAGCGCGAGGTGGATGCCGGGGGCCCACTGGATGGACTCGGTGGGGACGCGACCCAGGTTGGCGGCCACCCACACCGCTCCCGCCGCCGGTACGAGGGCGAGCGCCAGGAACGCTCGGCGACCGAACCTCAGGACCAGGGGGACCGCGAGCAGGGTGGCCACGGCGTGGGCCGAGAGGATCGCGATCACCGGCGGCTCCTCTCGTCGTGTGGACCGGAGAACGACGCGCGGACGCCCCCGCCGGAAGAGGACGGGGTGCCGGTGGTCGACCAGGGTCGGGGTTCGCCGATCACTTTACAGAAAGTGACCGACAGGCCTTCACTCAGCGCAGGTGGAGCAGGGTCGCCGCGCTCAGGAGCGCGGCGATCGAGGCCTCTCCCGGGGACTGCCCGAAACCCATGGCCCATGTCGCGCGCCGCCCGCAGGTGGCCCGCAGGATCGTGCACCAGGACTCGGTCCGGCCGAACGCGTCTCCCTCGTATTGGTGGAACCGCTCGATCTCCACGCGGGCCCCGATCCTGCCCAGCATCTCGGACATGGCGGTGAGGTCTCCGCAGGACTCGGTGGTCAGGCGGTGGGCGGTGAACTCACCCGGGGCGGAGGGGTCGCGGGTGGCCAGGATCGCCTCGTAGGCGGTGATCCCGCGGCCCAGCGGACGGCGGGTGAGGTCGGCCAGGTGGAAGTGGTCGGTCGACGGCGCGTAGGTGTCGACCAGCGTGCGCCAGTCCAGTGCGGCCGCCTCGTCGGCGAAGCCGCGCGGCAACCGGCGACCGAAGCGCTCGCCGAAGGGGCAGGAGGTCGTCCCGGCGGGGGAGGTGGCGGTGGTGGTGGTGTACATGGGGTTCTCGTCTCAGACGTCGGTGCGGGGACCGACGGAGATCGAGCAACCACGCAACGGGGGTGCCGGTCTTCAGGCCCCGTTACGTCCGGTTACTACGAGAATCTTCCGCATGACCGAGAACTCTAAACCGCGGGGGCGTGCCGCGGCAAGCGGACGTGACCGGGTTCTCCGCCTGCCTAGTTCTCCCGCCGATCGGCGTACAGCCGCAGGCTCTCGACCTGGTCGGGGTCGAGCGAGGGTGGGACCACCCGTCGCGCACGGGCCACGTCGTCCGCGGTGACCTCGGCGGCGTCGATGTCGCGCCGCATGGCGGTGAGGGCCGACTCCCGCAGGAGGGCGGCGCAGTCCGCCGCGGAGTAGCCGTCCAGGTCAGCGGCGAGAGCGGTCAGGTCCACGTCGTGGGCGAGCGGGACACTGCGGCCGGCCGCGCGCAGGATGTCGGCGCGAGCCTCGGCGTCCGGCGGGGGGACGAAGACGAGTCGCTCGAGCCGGCCCGGCCGCAACAGCGCCGGGTCGATGAGTTCGGGGCGGTTGGTCGCGCCCAGGATCACCACGTCGCCCAGCGGCTCGGCGCCGTCGAGCTCGGTGAGCAGCGCCGCCACGACGCGGTCCCCGACCCCGGAGTCCCCGGACTGGCCGCGGCGTGGGGCGAGGGCGTCGATCTCGTCGAGGAACACCAGCGACGGGGCCGAGTCCCGGGCCTTGCGGAACAGGTCCCGCACCGCTTTCTCCGACGAGCCGACCCACTTGTCCATGAGCTCTGCGCCCTTGACCATGTGCACCGTCAGGCGGCCGCTCGCCGCCAGCGCGCGGACGACGAAGGTCTTCCCACAGCCGGGCGGCCCGTAGAGCAGGACGCCGCGCGGTGGTTGCACGCCCAGGCGCTCGAACGAGTCGCGGTGCTGGAGCGGCCACAGGACCGTCTCGGTGAGGGCCTGGCGCACCTCCTCCATGTCGCCGACGTCGTCGAGGGTGATCGATCCCAGGCTCAGCTCCTCGGTCCCCGAGCGGGACAGCGGCCGGATCACGGCGATGGCGCCCATGAGGTCGTCCTGCTCCAGGCGGGCGGACACGGGCTCGTCGCCCGCGCCACCGCCACCGTTCCCGCCGGTACCACCGTTCCCGCCGGCGGCGCGGCCGGCGGCTCGTAGCGCGGCCTCGCGGGTGAGAGCACGCAGGTCTCCCGCCACGTAACCGGGGGTCCGGTCCGCCACCGCGGACAGGTCCAGCTCACCGCTGGGCACGTCCCGCAAGAGCACGCCGAGCAGGGCGGCACGGTCCGCGGAGCCGGGAAGTGGCAGGTCCAGGACGCGATCGCAGACGTCGGGCTCCCGGAGCCGGGCGTCGGCGTCCTCGGGACGCACGCACGTGGCCACCAGCACCGATCCCGGATGTGCGACCACAGAGCGCAGCCGGTCCAGCACCAGGGTGGACACCGGTTCGGTCTGCGCGGGCAGCAGCGCGTCCACATCGGTGACGAGCAGGATCCCGCCGTTCTCCCGGGTCCTCTCGGCGGCGGCACGGACGGCTTCGAGGCGGCCCGCCGGGTCCAGCGACCCCACGGACGGGCCGTCGAGCACCTCCAGTCGCCGGTCTCCGGCGACAGACCGCACCAGAGTGGCCTTGCCGACCCCGGGCGGGCCCGCCACCAGCACGCCGAGATGCGGGGAGGCGCCCAGGGTGCGCAGGAGCTCCGCCCGGTCCAGTGCCAGGGCGAGCCACTGCTCCAGCACCTCGGCCTGGTCGGTCACGCCCACCAGGTCCTCGCGGTCGACCGCGGTGATCGCCGCTCCCGCGGAGGGCTGGCCCCCGCCGCCGGGGGAGTGTCCTCCGGCGCGCGACGTGGTCCCGGCCCCCGTGCCGGTGCCCGACCCGGCGCCCGTGGCGGCTCCGGCGAGTGACCCTGCGTCCGCCCCGGCGCGGGTCACGGCTGCGGCTCCCGTGACGGCTCCGGCGCCCGTGGCGACCACCGCCGTGGTGGGTTGGACCGACACGACCCCGTCGGGAACCGTCGCGGTGACCGTGAGCAGCTCAGTGCTCCACTGCACACCCATGGAGTTGCGCAAGGTGCGGGAGGTGTCGCCGGTGGGGTAGTCGGGGCCGAGGTCACGGGGCAGCAGCGTCACGGAGTCGCCCACCCGCACCACCTTGCCCAGCAGCGCCGACCGCAGCACCCGCTCGGCCACGCCCCGGCCCGCGGGCGGCAGGCCCTGGACCTCCACGGACTGGGCGCCGGTGACCCGGGCCGCACGGACGGTCACCCGCGCGTCCTCGCCCAGACCGCAGTTGGCGGCGATCACCTCGTCCACCACCAGGACCCCACTCGGGGAGCCGGCGGCGGCCGCGGCGACCACGGCCGCGGTGGTGCGGGCGCCCACGATCTCGATCGCGTCCCACTCGCGCATCCCCAGCGCGAGGATCACCTCCGGGTGCGCGCGGACGATCCCTCGGCGGGAGTCGGCGGCGGACGCCGAGAGACGGAGGGTCAGGTCCAGGTCCGGGCGGTGGTTCACGCGTGCGAGCGTATCGCCGATCCCGTCATGGCCGCGTCACGCACCGCGGTCCGGCGGAGCGAGGTCACCGGAAGCGCTGGAGGAACGCCGCTTCGGCCAGCGCGATGCGCTCGATCTCCCGTGGGTCCACGCTCTCGTCGGGGGAGTGGATCGCGGCGGCCGGATCCTCCACCCCGAACAACGCGATGCCGGCCCGTGGATGGGCCTCGCGCAGAGCCGTGCACAGTGGGATCGACCCGCCGGAACCGACCTCCGCCACGTCCGCCCTCCCGTACGCCTGCGCCAGGCACTCCGACAGCAGGTCGTGTACGGCGTCCGAGCCTCCCGCGGGGACCGAACTGAACGGGTACCCCACCGTCTCCTTCTCCACCGACACGCGAGCGTTCCAGGGACGGCGCCGCTCGATGTGCGCCGCGAGGAGCTCCTGCGCCTCGACCGGGTCCGTACCGGGCGGGACGCGGAGGTTGACCAGGGCGCGGGCCCGCGGTTGGACGGCGGCGATCGCTCCCTCGACCGGCGGGCAGTCGATACCCAGGACGGTGACCGCCGGTCGCGACCACACCAGATCGGCCACCGGGGCCGCCGTCGACGGGGCCACCCCGTCGAGGATCCCGGCGTCGGCGCGGAAGGTCTCCTCGGGATACGGCTGCCCGGACCACCGTCCGGAGAAGTCCAACCCGTCGACGGTCGTGGCGCCGGTACCGGGATCCCGGAGCGAGGCCAGGATCGAGACGAGCGCGCCCAGGGCGTCGGGCGCCGCGCCACCGAACTGTCCGGAGTGGACCCCGGCCTCGAGGGTGTCCACGACGACGACGACGTTCGCGATCCCCCGGAGACTCGTCGTGAGCGTGGGCACGCCCACCGAGACGTTCCCGGAGTCCGCGATGAGGATCGCGTCGGCGTCCACGAGGTCGGGCCGCGTGGCCACCAGATCGTCCAGGCCCCCGCCGCCGGTCTCCTCGGAGCCCTCGACGACGATCCTGATCCCCAGACCGTTCAGTGGGTCCGGCGGGCCCTGACGGCCGGTGCGCTCCTCGTCGTCGTCGTGTTCCCGGTCGTCCGCCCCGCCCAGGGCGGCGAGGGCTCGCAGCGCGGTGAGGTGGGCGACCAGGTTGCCCTTGCAGTCGGCGGACCCACGGCCGTACCAGCGGCCGTCACGCTCGGTCAGCTCCCACGGCGACGTGGTCCACTCGTCGGGATCGCCGGCGGGCTGGACGTCGTAGTGGCTGTAGAGGAGCACGGTGGGGCGGCCGGGAGCGGCGGGCCGGTGGGCGAACACCGCCAGGGAGCCGTCGGAGGTCTCGACGACCTCCACCGCGTCCGGACCGAGGCCGGGGACGGGTAACTCGCCGATCAGGGTGCGCACCAGCTCGCAGGCCCTCGCGCACGCGTCCGGCTCGCTGCCGTGGACGGAGGGCAGGGCCACCAGGTCGCCGAGGTCGGTGCGCGCGCGGTCGAGTAGCGCGACCACCGCGTCGGCGAGCGGGGCCAACGCCGGATGCGGGGCCGGGAACGGGGAGGAGGCGGACATGGCGACAGCCTAGTTCTGCCGTCCGGATGGCTCTGCCGCCCGAATGGTTCTGCCGTCCCACAACATGAACAGCAGATGAACCGGGGATGAAGTAAAGTGGTCGGCATGAGCTATGTGATTGTCGTCACCCCGGCCGAGCCGACCTTCCGGGACGCGGCCCACCTCGATGATCTCCCCCAGCACATCCGGGCCGATCTCGAGGAACTCCGCGATCAGGTCAGTGCGCGTTTCCCCGAGGCGGACGCCGTGGGTGAGACCGGCGCGCTCACCCGACGCCCGTATATCGACGGCGTCGGCGTGGTGATCCACCCCGGGGTGATCACCCGACCACTCGTCGTCAACGCCGTCATGCGGTACGCGGCGCCCCACCAACTCGTGGTGACCGCGCCGGAGTTGGGGCTGGTGGCCGATCCGCGCGTCCGGATCGACATCGACGTCCACCGCCGACCCACCACCGCCGGTGCGTGCATCACCGACCACGCCGTCCGTGGCCGGCCGCACGGCACACTGCCGTGGGTGACGCACGAACTGCTGCACCAGCTGGTGTGCGCGCTGGAGGTGGACGGGGACCGTCTCGAGCTCGAGGTCGACGAGGACCGCTGGTTCCGGTACGAGCTCACCGGGCCCTGCCTGCGCATCCAGGTCGCCGACGGCCCTGGGGCGCCGGTGGTCGAGCGGGCCCTGGCGGCCGGCGGTGTCGGGGCCGGGGCGGCGGCCGCGGCCGGGTGGGCCTGGGCCCGGGGCGACCGGCACTGGCTCGGGGAGATCACCGGCGGAGTCGCGGCCGATCAGACCGACGACGCGGTGGGGAGTGCCCAGTCGCTCAGCGGCGCACTGGTGGCGGGCGGGGTCACCGCGGCCTGAGTGGCGGGCGCGGTCAGACCGAGTTGTCGTAGCGCAGCGACGCCACAACGGCGTCGATCGTCGTCTCCGGCTGGACCCCCGGCTCGTCCTCGTCGGACATGAGGACGAACACGATCGAGGCCGGGGCACCGTCCGCCGCCCTGGTGGAGACCGCGATCGTGTCGAACCGGATGGTCGGCGGCGTGCAGGAGTCGCGGGGCGGCCGGACCGCCCCGCGGAGCGAGACGTACCACGCCGGGACGCCCGAGACGCCGATGCTCCGCGCCTCGGGTACGGGGACGTCGGCACCGTTCCGGGTGAAGCGGCGGTCGATCGAGTCCGCCATGGCCCGGGAGGCGGACTCGGCCTGCTCGCGGGCGTCGCCGGGGAGCACCGCGCTGATGCCGGCCAGCGTGCGGAACGACAGCCCGGAGGCGGCACAGTAGCCACGGTCGGCGATCGAGTTGGCCGTGGTGACGAATCCCGAGCCCCAGTCCGACCCCGGGTCCTGCGGGACGTCCTGGTCGCCGGGCGCGGGGGAGCCGAACGGGTCGCCCACCTCCCACTCAGGCGGAACGGAGTAGACCAGGCCGGTCGGGCTGCGGACGTCCTGCCAGTCGCCGGGAGGTGGACCCGCGGCCAGGGTGGGGCCGGGTTCCTCGCGGTCGGGGGTGGCCGGGTCCGTGTCGTCGGTCCAGAGCGCGCACCCGGTGAGCGCCGCCACGAGCGAGCCCGCGAGGATCGTCGACAGCCCGGTCCGGGCCGCCGCGACCACGCCCACCCCGGCCATGTCGGTCAGCCCTGCTCGACGAGGGCCTTGATCCGCTTCAGGGAGGTCGACACGCCCCTGTCCAGCTCCCTGGTGAACGAGGGCTGGCCGCCGAAGACCTTGTCGGTGAGGAACGTCGAGATGAAGGTCAGGCCGCTCGGGACCTCACGACGTTCGGTGAGTCGGGTGCCGCCGTCGGCGGTGGGCTCGAGCTCGAAGACCCAGACGGTGGTGTTCTCGGTGATGCGGTTGGCGAACCGGCGGCCGGGCTCGAACTCGACGACACGGCTGGTGGTGGGCCAGAAGAGCGGCCCGCGCTTGTTGATGTTGAGCGCCCACGTCCCGGCGGTCGTGCGACCACCGAGGGCGACGACCTTGTGCGCCTGGCTGCTCCACTGGGGGGCGTTGCGGACCTCGGAGACGACCTCCCAGACCCGGGCCGGTGGGGCGTCGATCTCGATCGAACTCTCGATGGCGGCGGGGGCGGACTCGGTGGGCATGGATGGCCTTCCAACGGGGACGGGCGTGATGGCGTCTCGATGGTAGGGGACGGGGCGCGACCGTGCGTGTCGTTCGCCCGCCGCGAACACCGGGCCGCACCCTTTGCACTCGTCGGGGGCGAGTGCTAGAAAAGCGGTTGGCACTCGGCTACCCTGAGTGCCAGTAACACCTGAACTGAGGTCGCAAGGTGAGGCGCGGATCTGACACGGTCCGCTCCGTCCGTCGCGGGCGCCGACGCCGACCACATACGTGTCACCCCACACCCGGAGGATGATTCACCCAATGGCAAAGATGATCGCGTTCGATGAAGAGGCCCGCCGCGGCTTGGAGAGCGGTCTCAACCAGCTCGCCGACGCCGTCAAGGTCACGCTCGGCCCCAAGGGTCGCAACGTCGTGCTGGAGAAGAAGTGGGGCGCCCCCACGATCACCAACGACGGCGTCTCCATCGCCAAGGAGATCGAGCTCGAGGACCCGTACGAGAAGATCGGTGCGGAGCTCGTCAAGGAGGTCGCCAAGAAGACCGACGACGTCGCGGGCGACGGAACCACCACCGCCACCGTCCTGGCCCAGGCGCTCGTGCGCGAGGGCCTGCGCAACGTCGCCGCCGGTGCCAACCCCATGGGCATCAAGCGTGGCATCGAGAAGGCGGTCGAGGCCGTCACCGCGCACCTGATCGCCTCCGCCAAGGAGATCGAGACCAAGGAGCAGATCGCTGCGACCGCCGGTATCTCCGCGGCCGACCCGGCCATCGGCGAGCTCATCGCCCAGGCCATGGACAAGGTCGGCAAGGAGGGCGTGATCACGGTCGAGGAGTCGCAGACCTTCGGCCTGGATCTCGAGCTCACCGAGGGTATGCGCTTCGACAAGGGCTACATCTCGCAGTACTTCATGACGGATCCGGAGCGCCAGGAGGCGGTCATGGAGGATCCGTACGTCCTTCTGGTCTCGGGCAAGGTCTCCACCGTCAAGGACCTCCTGCCGCTGCTGGAGAAGGTCATCGGCGAGGGCAAGTCCCTGCTGATCATCGCCGAGGACGTCGAGGGCGAGGCCCTGTCCACGCTCGTCGTGAACAAGATCCGCGGCACATTCAAGTCCGTCGCCGTCAAGGCTCCGGGCTTCGGTGACCGTCGCAAGGCCATGCTGCAGGACATCGCGATCCTCACCGGTGGCCAGGTCATCTCGGAGGAGGTCGGCCTCTCGCTCGAGACCGCCGACATCTCCATGCTGGGCAAGGCGCGCAAGGTCGTCGTGACCAAGGACGAGACCACCATCGTCGAGGGCGCGGGCGACCAGGGGCAGATCGAGGGACGGGTCAACCAGATCCGCGCCGAGATCGAGAACTCCGACTCGGACTACGACCGTGAGAAGCTCCAGGAGCGCCTCGCGAAGCTCGCCGGCGGCGTCGCCGTGATCAAGGCGGGCGCGGCCACCGAGGTCGAGCTCAAGGAGCGCAAGCACCGCATCGAGGACGCCGTCCGTAACGCCAAGGCCGCGGTCGAGGAGGGCATCGTCGCCGGCGGCGGCGTCGCCCTGGTCAAGTCCGAGGTCGCCATCGACGGGCTGTCCCTCGAGGGCGAGGAGGCCACCGGTGCGAAGATCGTCAAGTTCGCGCTGAGCGCCCCGCTCAAGCAGATCGCCTTCAACGCCGGCCTCGAGCCGGGCGTCGTGGCGGAGAAGGTCCGGAGCCTCCCGGGCGCCCAGGGCCTCAACGCCGCCACCGGCGAGTACGAGGACCTGCTGGAGGCCGGTATCAACGATCCGGTCAAGGTGACGCGCTCGGCGCTGCAGAACGCCGCCTCCATCGCGGCGCTCTTCCTCACCACCGAGGCCGTCGTGGCCGACAAGCCCGAGCCCGCCGGTCAGGCGATGCCGGGTGGCGACGAGATGGGTGGAATGGGCTTCTGACCCGAGCCCACACAGAACGCCGGGCCGTGGCCCGCACCGGAACTCCGGTGCGGGCCACGGCTTTGTCGTGTGCCCTCGGAGTTCACGGTGGGCCGGTCGCTCGTGGGACGCGGTGCCGGCCCCGTAACAGGAACGTCATCTTCACCCCGTCGCGTAAATAGCCTGTGATCTGCGGTTACAGTGCCGTTTCGCCCATTGTGGTGGACGTGCGTCCTTTTTAGAGTTCCTGTCAGGCGCCTCGAAGGGTGCCGTGAACGCACGAGAACGGAGAACACCATGCCCGACTTCGGTCAGCTGTCCGACCTCTTCGGAGGCATCACCGACATCCTCGGAGCCGTCGTCACATTCACCGGGTCGCTGGGGGGCGAGGGGGGCATGAACGACTTCTTCGATGCCGTGTCGAGCATCAGCGCCGACTGATCCCAGAGCCCACCTCCAGAGATAACCACCCAGCAGACCCAGGAGCACACCATGTTCTTCCCCGAGTTCGGATCTCTCGCCGGCGTCAGTGGCGCCCTCGGCTATGTCAACGACTTCCTCGGCGCCTTCGGAGACCTGTTCTCCGGCCTGGCCTACTTCACCGGAGGCGACTTCGAGGAGGCCCTCGCCGGGGGCTTCATGATGTGGTGACCCGAGCCTGCTGAGGGCGGCCATGCCCCCAGCACACCGGTGCGGCCCGTGCGATCTCCCTCGCGCGGGCCGTACCTGTGTGTGTGGCGCGGTGTACGGGGCGGGCCGGTTTGTCAGCGGCGGGAGATAAAGAACTCCTAGTGAAGCCCCGGTGAACGCCGGGCGTGGCATGAAAGTGTATGAGTAGAAGCTAACTAAGCAGCATATGCGCATGACTTTTTATGGTTTGCGCAGCTACCGCGGGATGTTAGGATTTCCTCGCATCGGTGATCTACGCCACTAAGGATGCCCTGAGTTAGCCTCGTCGTCACCTGGTCTCCGTAGAGACGGAAGTCACAATTGACTTCGGAGCCGCTCAGATTACTCTGACTCTGGCCCCATGAGCCGGGGCACCACTTTCAAAGGGAGACACACATGCCTGACTTCAGCGCCATCAGCGCCGCGCTCACCGCGGTCAAGAACCTCATCGACGGCGTCGTCAGCTTCACGGGTTCGGTCACGGGCGAGGGCACCCTCGACGCGCTGGCGGCACTCGGCAGCCTCGGCGGCGAGACCGTCAACTGATCGGTTTGCCGATCCTCGCGCTCCGGCGCACCGCCCCGGCTGCGGCGTAAAGCAGCCGACCCCCCGAAAATCATCTCGGCCCGGATCTGTCCGGACCACACCTCTCCATAGGAGTACAGCATGGGTATCGATCTCGGTTCCGTCGGCGAGCTGCTCGGCCCGAAGGGTCTCGTGGACCTCGCGGGCGGCCTGCTCGGCGCCGTCAACAACGTCGTCAAGGGCATCGGCTACTTCGCCGGTGGCGACTTCCAGAAGGCGCTCGACGCCGGCTTCATGGCCTGAGTCGTACGGCTGATCGAGAAAGGGCTCCGGGCCTCGCCCCGGGGCCCTTTCTCGTGTGTCATCCGGTGTGGCGCCCGCACGGGCTCTGCGAGGGGTGTATCGGATTTTCTTCATATCGGTAACAAGAGCTCGGGTAGCGTCGATAATGTTGACGTGAGCCGCAAGGGTGGTTCCGCGGTTACTGGCGGGCCACCCGGGTATGTCATCCTCGGATGGTGCCCGGCGGGCGCGAGACTCGGTCCTACAGCCAAACTCCTACCGGGAGTGTGCTTAGTGGGACTTGTGTGACTATTGGGAATCGGGTTAGCTGTCGAGCGAGGGTTTGCCCGGGTCCGTCTGTGAACAACGAGAAGGTTAGGCGTCGGAATATGCGTTCAGTCAAGAGCGGCCGGTTGGGCACCAAGGTCGCCGCAGCGGCCATCGCCGCGGCCATGGTCCCCGTCGTTGCCACGGGCACGGCACAGGCCCAGGGTGGCAACATCCAGTACACCAAGGCCACCGCCCAGAACAAGGTCGTCGAGACCCAGCTTCCCGACGGTCGACTGATCGTGTCGGTGTGGTCGGACAAGATGGCCATCGAGGTCCCGAACATCGTGCAGCGCCCGCGCGACGGTAACGCCGGCGCTCCGGTGCTCTACCTGGTCAACGGGGCCGGTGGCGGCGAGGACTCGGCCACCTGGCAGGCGCAGTCGGACGTCCGGGCCTTCATGTCCGACAAGGACGTCTGGACCGTCACGCCGATCGGTGGTGCCTTCTCGTACTACACGGACTGGCAGCGTCACGATCCCAACGTCCAGACCCGCTACGCCCGCGAGACCGACCGCCCGATGGCGTTCGAGACCTACCTCGCCCAGGAGCTCCCGAACCTCTTCGAGGGCCGGTACGGCGGCAACTACCCGAACCGCAAGCGCAGCCTCGCCGCGATCTCGATGACCGCCACCTCGGTCCTGACGATCGCCCAGAACCATCCGGGCCGCTTCCAGGCCATCGGTTCGTACTCGGGTTGTGCCGAGACGTCGACCCCGATCGGCTACCAGTTCATCAACATCGTCACCGGCATGCGTGGCGGCGCGAACCTCGACAACATGTGGGGCCCCTACCCGGGTCCGGGCTGGGTGGCCAACGACCCGGTCGCCCAGGCACACAAGTTCGTCGCCCAGCGCGACAACGGCACCCTGCCGGCCATGTTCATCTCCACCGGCAACGGCCTGCCCGGCCCGCACGAGTCGTTGGAGAACTGGCGTCTGCGCAACAGCATCCCGGCCCTCGCCAACCAGGCGATCGTCGGCGGCATCATCGAGGCGGCCACGCAGTACTGCACGGCCAACCTCGCCCGCCGCTTCGGTGAGCTGCAGATCCCGGCCCAGTTCGACTTCGCGCCCAACGGCACGCACTCGTGGGGCTACTGGGAAGACGACCTCAAGCAGTCCTGGCCGATGATGGCCCAGGCCATGAACGCGCGCTACGGCCCGATCTGATCGGCTGACGCGCCGGCGCCCGGCGGGTCCCGGCTCAGACGGACCCCGTCCCACCATCCGAGTGGGTCGGGGTCCGTCGTCGTCTGCGGGCGAGCAGGGCGGTCACGTCGGGCCGGGTGAGGTGTGGGCAGGGGACTGCGGCATTCTGTACACATGACCAAGACCGACGACCCGCGGCGGATCGAGCTCCGGCACGCGGACGGCAGCACGAGTCCGTTGTTGATGGTGGAAGCCGGGGCTCGGGACTCCGACAGGCCCGCCGTGTTGGTCCTGCCCGGCATCGCCGTCGGCGCCCGGTACTACCTCCCGCTGGCCCGCGCGCTGGCCGCCGAGGGCGTGGATGTGGCGATCACGGAACTGCGGGGCCAGGGCGAGAGCACCCACCGCATCGGCCGGGGCGGCGCGGCGGCGGGCTACCACGAGAGCGCCGCCGAGGACGTCCCGCTGGCGCTGGAGGCCATGCTGCGCGAGCTGGGGACGCGGCGCGTGGTGCTGCTGGGCCACAGCATGGGCGCCCAGATCGGCGTGTATCACCTGGCGCGGCACGACCCCCGGGTGGTGGGCCTCGTCGCGGTGGCGGCGCAGTCCCCGTTCCATCGCGGATATCCCCGGCGCGTGGGCCGGCGCCTGCGAGTGGGTTCGATCCTGCTCCCCACCATCGGGTGGCTGGCAGGACACGTGCCCGGACAGTTCTTCGGCGCGAGCGGGAGGATCCCGGCCGAGCGCATCAGTGACTGGTCGCGCCTCGCGGCCCGGGGCGACATGCAGCCGGCGCGCGCCGACCTCGACTACCGGGCGGGCCTGGCCCGCGTCACGGTCCCGGCGCTCTCGGTGGTCATCGCCGACGACCCGCTCGCCCCGGAGAGCGCGGCCCGTGGACTGCTGGCGATGCTGCCCGCCGCCCGGACGAGCCTCGAGGTGGAGCCGGAGGCGCTCGGTCACAACTCGTGGGCGCGCACGCCCGCCCAGGTGGTCACCCGGGTGCTGGCGTGGATGGACCGGGAGGTGGCCCTCAGTCCGTCACGGGACGACGACGAGGGAGCCGACGCCTGAAGAACTCATAGGTGAGGACTGCTTTCCGGGCCTCCTGCGAGTTGTCCGCCGCGCCGGCGTGCCCGCCCTCGACGTTCTCGTAGTACGCGACCTCGTGCCCGGCGGCCTCGAGCGCGGCCGTCATCTTGCGGGCGTGCCCCGGGTGCACGCGGTCGTCCCGGGTCGAGGTGGTCATGAGCACCGGGGGGTAGGGGCGATCCGCGGCGGGTTCGACGTGCTGGTACGGCGAGTACGCACCCAGGAAGTCGTCCCAGTCCGCGGAGTCGGGGTCACCGTACTCGGCCATCCAGGACGCGCCGGCCAGCAGCAGGTGGTAGCGCCGCATGTCCAGGAGCGGGACCGCGATCGCGATCGCGCCGAACAGTTCCGGATAACGGGTGAGCATGACGCCCATGAGCAGTCCCCCGTTGGACCCGCCGGTCGCGCCGAGCTGGTCGCGGGTGGTCACCCCCGTGGAGACGAGGGCCCGTGCGACGGCCGCGAAGTCTTCGAACGCGCGGGGGCGGTTCTCGCGGACGGCGGACTTGTGCCAGGCGGGCCCGTACTCGCCCCCGCCGCGGATCCCCGCGACCACGTAGACGCCGCCCCCGGTGAGCCAGAGCGCCCCACGCAGCGCCGCGTACGACGGTCGCATGGACACCTCGAAGCCGCCGTAGCCGTAGAGGATGGTCGGCCTGGGCCCGTCGGGGCCGGGGCCGCGCATCACGGTGTAGGGCACGCGGGTGCCGTCGTCGCTGACCGCCGTGTGCCGGGTGACCTCGATGCCGGTGGTGTCGAAACGGTCGGGGGTGGACCCCAGCGTGGTGGTGGTGGCGTCCGCGCGGAGCAGCACCAGCGAGGGCGGGACGACGGGACCGGAGACCGCCAGGACGGCGTCGTCCGGGTGGGGGCTCTCGTCGTCGTCCACTCCGCCATCACCACCCACGCCGTCACCACGCCCGCCGTCGCCTCCACCCTGACCGGACAGGCGGTCACACGACAGCACGTCCACCGACACGTGGTCCGGTAGGCCCTCGACGGGGCGGGGCTCCCAGGCCCCGTCCGCGGAGTCGGGGACCGTGTACGCCTCGAGGCGGGACTCGGTGTCGTCGAGGATCGTCAGCAGGATCCGGCCCCGGCCCCAGGTCACGTCCTCGACGGTGGTGGAGGGGGTGGGGGAGAACAGGACGACGGGTTCGGGCAACACCGAGGGGTCGGTGTCGATCGGGGCCCACGGCAGCACCAGGACCGACCCGCCGGCGTGGGTGCGGCCGGCGACCTCGAGATCGGTGCGCGGCCGCAGCAGCAGCCAGTCCCCGCACGACTCCACACGGCAGTCCTCGGGGACCGGAACCCGTCGGGGCGCGGTGGTCGCGGGGTTGGCCCCCGGGGACCAGAACCACTCCTCGGATGTGTGGAAGTCGGGGGCGCGGCTGGCCGTGTACCGGCCGGAGGTGAGGTCGTACGCGCCGCCCACCGCCACGTCCTCCGATCGTCCGGAGAAGATCACCGGTGCGCTGATCGGGTCGGTCCCGCGACGCCACAGCCGCGTCAGGCGGGGGTACCCGGAGTCGGTGGCGTCCGATCCGTCGGGGTCCAGCGGTGAGGACAGCAGCAGGGTGTCCCGGTCCACCCAGGACGCCGAACTCTTGGCCTCGGACAACCGGAACCCGCCCTCGGACTCCGGGAGGAACCGGCGGGCGGTCAGATCGAACTCGCGGACCTCCACCGCGTCCGCGCCCCCGCGGGAGAGCCTGATGAGCGCCCTGTCGTCCGCGGGCCGCCGGACCACCGTGCCCGAGTAGACCCAGTTGACCCCTTCCTCGGAGGCCAGGGAGTCCACGTCCACGAGGGTCTCCCAGGCCGGGTGGTCGACGCCCGGGGCTCCACGCACCAGCACGGACCACGGCACCCGTCGCCACAGGCCGCGGGGATGGTCGGCGTCCCGCCAGAGGGTGTAGGCGTGGCGGCCGCGCAGGACCGGCCAGGCGATACGGTCCGAGGCGTCGAGGATCTCCAGGGCGCGGGTGTACGCGGTCTCGGCCTCCGGCCCGGAGGCGAGCTCCGCCACGGTCCGGTCGCTCCGTTCCCGGACCCACTCCAGTGCCCCGGCGGAGTCGACGTCCTCGAGATGCAGGAAGGGGTCGGGAGACGCGGATGAGTTCATGCCCCGATGATGCCGTGTGCGGCCCGTCGGCAACTGAACCGGTGTAAGAAATCCACAGGCTCTTGTTACCGGGCCGTAGCGTCAGTACCATCAACGCCATGCAGGGGTCGCCTGACCCGGCCGTTCTCGAAATGCTCGGGAATGCACTCGATAAACGGAGATACACAATGGGTTCCCTCACCGACATCCTCAGCAGCGGCTCGGGCGATTCCGGTTCGCTCAGCGGCGGCAGCGCCACCGGCAACATCACCGACACGATCGCCGAGACCATCGGCGACATCGTCGCCACCGCTCTCAAGTCGGTTCTGGGCAACCTGTCCTGAGCGCACCCCAGTCGGGTACCGTCGCCGCCCCTCCCCCCGGGAGGAGGCGGCGACGGTCATTTCGGGTGGGGTTCCGCGCCGCTCCGCCGCTCGGTGCCCGTCGGGAGCGCTACCCTGTGTGTCGTGGCTGACACTCATTACGACCTCATCGTCCTCGGCGCGGGCCCCGGTGGCTACGTCGCCGCGATCCGCGCCTCGCAGCTCGGCCTCAAGGTGGCCGTGATCGAGGAGAAATACTGGGGCGGTGTGTGCCTCAACGTCGGGTGCATCCCCTCGAAGGCGCTGCTGCGCAACGCCGAGCTGGCCAACACGGTGCTGCGCGACGCCAAGACGTTCGGGATCTCCGGGGACGTCTCCTTCGACTACGGGGTGGCCCACGACCGCAGCCGCAAGGTCTCGGACAACATCGTCAAGGGTGTCCACTTCCTGATGAAGAAGAACAAGATCACCGAGATCGACGGCTTCGGCACCTTCACCGACGACAAGACGATCGAGGTCGACGGCACCTCGTACACGTTCGACAACTGCATCATCGCCACCGGTTCCGTGGTCAAGACGCTGCCCGGGATCGAGCTGAGCGAGAACGTGGTGGACTACGAGGACCAGATCCTCTCCCGCGAGCTGCCGGACTCCGTCGTGATCGTCGGCGCCGGGGCCATCGGCATGGAGTTCGCCTACGTCATGTCCAACTACGGCGTCGAGGTGACGATCGTCGAGTTCATGGACCGCCTCCTGCCGAACGAGGACGAGGAGGTCTCCAAGGAGATCGCCAAGCACTACAAGAAGCTCGGTGTGAAGGTCCTGACCGGGCACAAGACCACCAAGGTCACCGACAACGGCGACTCGGTGGAGGTGGAGGTCGAGAAGAACGGTGAGGAGGGCAAGTCCCAGACCCTGACCGTGGACAAGGTGCTGATGGCCGTGGGGTTCGCGCCCCGCGTCGAGGGCTACGGCCTGGACAAGACCGGCGTCGAGCTCACCGACCGCGGCGCCATCGCCATCGACGACAACATGCGGACCAACGTCAAGGGCATCTACGCCCTCGGCGACGTCACCGCCAAGCTGCAGTTGGCCCACGTGGCCGAGGCGCAGGGAGTCGTGGCGGCCGAGACCATGGCCGGCGCCCCGACGCAGACCCTGGGCGACTACCGCATGATGCCGCGCGCCACGTTCTGTCAGCCGCAGGTGGCCTCGTTCGGGCTGACAGAGGCCCAGGCCCGCGACGAGGGCTACGACGTCAAGGTGGGCAGGTTCCCCTTCTCCGCCAACGGCAAGGCGCACGGGCTCGGTCACGCGGTCGGGTTCGTCAAGGTCGTGGCCGACGGCACGCACGGTGAACTGCTCGGTGCCCACCTCATCGGCCCCGACGTCTCCGAGCTGCTGCCCGAGCTGACCCTGGCGCAGATGTGGGACCTCACCGCCGAGGACGTGGCACGCAACGTGCACACCCACCCGACCCTCTCGGAGGCCATGAAGGAGGCCGTCGAGGGCGTGAGCGGCCACATGATCAACCTGTAGGGCGCCGGCCCGGCCCCCACCGGCCGGGCTCACCGGGCCCGCCCCTCACCGGGCCCGCCCCTGATCGGCTGACGGTCAACGACAAGAGCGTTCCGCGCACCGCCTCTCGGGCGACGTGCGCGGAACGCTCTTCTCGTCGGCTGGGGCGCCAGCCGAGGACGAGGGGCTTACTCGGCCACCACGATCTTGGCCATCTGCGCCTCGTAGATGGCGTCCAGGGCGCCGGCCGCGGAGGGCAGGACCGGGTCCGCGTCCGGGTTGTTGTTGCGGGCCGCGTACTCGACACTCACGGTGGTGTCACGGGTGAAGCCGTGGATCGCGATGGCCCGGCTCAGCGAGCGGGTGCCGTCCGGCCGGGTGGTGATGAAGTCGCTGGTGACCCGGAATCCCTCGGTGCCCTCGAGCGCCGGGGCGTCCGCCACGGTCATGACGAGTTCGACATCGGGGTTGGTGGAGCTCCGCGAGGAGGTGCAGGCCTCGTACAGGGAGCGGTCCATGAAGTCGTCGAGCCTCTGACCCACCATGCCGATCCCGAAGCGATGCTCGGTGTCGTCCTCCTCCGACTGCTTGTACCGCACCGCTGCGGTCAACCCGTCGGTGGTCGCGAAGTTGGAGACCGTCTCGAGGCGGGAGACCCTGTCGCACGCCGGGTCCTCCATGAGCTGCTTGCCCTGGTCGGCGACGAGCTTGTCGACCGCCTCCTGGAGGAGATTCGGCTCGATCACCTGCACCACACCGCCGCCGGGGGCCTCGCCCTCGGCCAGGACCAGCTGGTCGAGAGGCGCCTCGGGTGCGGACTCGTCGATGGTCGCCGTGGTCTGGGTGTCGCCCGAGGCGTCACCGTTCCCGGAGTCGTCGGAGTCCGACGTGCAGGCCGTGAGTGCGGCCGCGGTGACCAGTGCGAGGCCGGCGATCGCGACACGGCGGGGATTGCGGGTGCGAAGTCGCATCTCTCTCCTTCTAGTCCAGAGTCACCGACCATAGTGCCACCGGGCACCCGGCAACAGTGCATTCCGCCCCGCGTGGAGGCCAGGTGGCCCCCACATCCCCTCCCGCGCGGAGGCCGGGCGGGGCCCCACATCCCCTCCCGCGCGGAGGCCGGGCGGGGCCCCACATCTCTGCCCCCGGGCGTGAGATCGGCCGCACGGGGGGAGGTGAGGGGTTCGGTAAGGCGGCCGGGTGTCTACCCTTGATGCGTCACCGGACGAGCCCGATCGGCCCACCGACCCGGAAGCAGGATTCGACATGGACCATGACGGCATTGATGCCGTGCTCTTCGACCTGGACGGGGTCATCACCCCGACGGCCGAGAAGCACATGCAGGCGTGGAACCGGATGTTCTCCGCGTACTTCGCCGACCGCGGGATCGACCCCTACTCGGACGAGGACTACTTCCGCTATATCGACGGCAAACCGCGGGTGGAGGGGATCGCGTCGATGCTCGCCGCGCGCGGCATCACGCTGCCCGAGGGCGACGACCAGGGGCCGGCCGAGTCGGACACGATCACCGGGCTGGGCCTGCGCAAGAACATCGTCTTCCGCGAGCTGCTCGACGAGGGGATCGAGGCCTACCCGGGGTCGGTCGCCTACCTCGACGCCCTCGACGCCGCCGGGATCGCCTCCTGCGTGGTCTCCAGCTCCAAGAACGCCCGCCCCGTGCTCGAGGCGGCGGGACTGCTGGACCGCTTCGAGGTCATCGTCGACGGACTGGTGGCGCAGGCCGAGGGCATCCCCGGTAAGCCGCGGCCCGACACGTACCTGCGGGGGGCCGAACTGCTGGGCGTCCCCGCGGACCGCTGCGTGGTGATCGAGGACGCCGTCTCGGGCGTGCAGGCCGGTGCCGCCGGCGGGTTCGCGCACGTCGTCGGCGTGGACCGCGGCGCGGGTCGCGAGGTCCTGCTCCGGGAGGGCGCCGACCTCGTCGTCGTCGACCTGGCCGAGTTGATCCCCGGGCTGACGGGGGCACGGTCATGACACCCGTGCCCCCCGGGCGCGGACCGGTCCACGACACGATCGGCCAGTCCGTCCCCGGCAACATCCGGACGACCTACGGCGTCAACCTCCGCAGCCACCTCGAGGTGCCGGAGATCAACCGCTCCACGCACCCCGCGGACCCGTGGCGCTGGGTGGAGACCAACCCCAAGGCCTCCCCGCTCGGCGTCTCCGAGACGCAGTTCGCCGTGGCCAACGGCTACCTGGGCATGCGCGGCAACCCCGAGGAGGGCCGTGATTCCCACACGCACGGCACCTACGTCAACGGGTTCCACGAGACCTGGCACATCCAGCACGCCGAGGACGCGTTCGGTCTTGCGCGCGAGGGCCAGACCATGGTGGACGCGCCCGACACCAAGACGATCCGTATCTACGTGGACGACGAGCCGCTGCGGGTGAGCGAGGCCGACCTCGAGCACTACGAGCGCAGCATCGACTTCCGCGACGGCATCCTGCGACGCGAGCTGGTCTGGCGCACGCCGGCCGGCAAGAAGGTGGTCATCCGGACCACCCGCATGGTCTCGATGGTGGAGAAGCACCTCGCGGTGATGACCTACGAGATCGAGCTGCCCGAGGAGCCCGCTCCCGTGGTGATCTCGTCGCAGGTGCTCAACCGGCAGGACGGGGAGGACGAGTACCGCTCCGCCGAGACCGTCCCGGAGGGCTTCGACCCGCGCCGCTCGGACGGGCTCGACCACCGCGTGCTCGAGCCGGTGGTCTCCGACGGCCAGCGCGGTTACCAGGTGCACGGGTACCGCTGCGCCAACTCGGGGATGTCGATCGCCGTGGCCGTGGACCACGAGGTGGAGACCGAGGACGAGGTCGACATGAGCGTGGAGAGCGACGACGACGCGTCCAAGGTCGTCTACCACGCCCACGCCACCCCGGGCCGCGTCCTGAGGCTGACCAAGCTGGCGGCGTACCACACCTCCGAGAAGGTGCCCGCCGGAGAGCTCGCCGACCGGTGCGCGCGCACCCTGTCCCGCGCGCGCGACCGTGGCGTGGAGGACCTCCAGCGCACGCAGCGCGACTGGTACGACCACTTCTGGCACCGCGGGGACGTGGAGGTGGACGGCCCGCCCGAGACCCAGCAGGCGATCCGCTTCAACCTGTTCCAGCTGGCACAGGCCTCCGCCCGCGCCGAGACCTACGGGATCGCCGCGAAGGGCGTCACCGGCAGCGGCTACTCCGGTCACTACTTCTGGGACACCGAGACCTACGTCCTGCCGTTCCTCACCTACACGATGCCGCGGTTCGCACGGAACGCCCTGCGCTTCCGCTACTCGATGCTCGACAAGGCCCGCGCCCGCGCCCGCTTCCTGTCCGTGAACGGTGCGCTGTACCCGTGGCGGACGATCAACGGCGAGGAGGCCTCCGCCTACTACGAGGCCGGCACCGCGCAGTACCACATCAACGCCGACATCGCGCACGCCATGGTCAAGTACCTGTGGGCGACCGAGGACCAGGAGTTCATGATCCGCGAGGGCGTGGACGTGCTGGTCGAGACCGCCCGGATGTGGGTCTCGCTCGGGTTCTTCGCCGACGACGGTTGCTTCAACATCCACGGCGTCACCGGGCCCGACGAGTACACCACCGTGGTGGACAACAACCTGTTCACCAACGCCATGGCGAGGTTCAACCTGGTGGCCGCCGCGATCGCGTGCAAGCGGATCGCCGAACTGGGTGACGGTCGGTGGGCGGGGATCTGTCGGCGCCTGAAGATCGACGACGGCGAGATCGCGGAATGGCGGCGTGCCGCCGAGAACATGGTGATCGCCTACGACGACGCGCTGGGTGTGCACCCCCAGGACCAGGACTTCCTGGCCAAGGAGGTCTGGGACCAGGACCTGGAGCACCCGCGCCGCCCGCTGCTGCTGCACTTCCACCCGCTGGTGATCTACCGGCACCAGGTGCTCAAGCAGGCCGACGTGGTGCTGGCGATGTTCCTGCGCGGCGACGAGTTCACCGAGGAGCAGAAGCGGGCCAACTTCGAGTACTACGACCCGCTCACCACCGGCGACTCGACGCTCTCGGCGGTCGTGCAGTCGATCATCGCCGCTGAGATCGGGTACTGCGACGAGGCGTTCGAGCACTTCTCCAAGGCACTGGTGGTGGACCTGGCGGACGTGCACGGCAACGCCGCCCACGGGATCCACGTGGCCTCCGCGGGCGGGGTGTGGTCGGCGCTCGTGAGCGGGTTCGGCGGGATGCGCGACTACCGGGGCGAGATCTCGTTCGACCCCCGGGTGCCCGCCGAGTGGGGCGCGTTGACGTTCCGGCTGACCGTGCGCGGGACGCACGTGAAGGTCCGGTGCACCCACACGGAGATCACGATCGACAACCTCAACGGCGCGGACTTCGAGTGCACCGTGCAGGGGCAGCCGGTGACCGTGCCCGCCGGCCAGACCCTCACGCTGGGGCTGGACGAGCGGGCCCGCGCCTGCCTGTCCCGCGCCGAGCTCGCCGCGGTGGAGAACTGAGGGGAGCGGTCAGCGGGGGAGGTCGGGCTGGATCCGCAGGGCCCGGAGGGACGTGGCCAGGCCGTCGTACTGCGCCACCAACTGCACCAGACCCACCAGCTCCGCCTCGGTCAGGTGGGTCGCCACCTCCGCCCACGTGTCATCGGCGACGTCCTTGGTCCGCACCAGCTCGTCGACCGCGGTCAACACCGCGCGCAGCCGATCCGACCAGCCGGCGTCCGCAGGGTCGCGCAGGGTGCGGATGATCTCGTCGTCGTCGAGCCCCACCCGCGCGCCGATCCGCTCGTGGTGGGCCCGCTCGTAGGCGCTGCCGCGCAGGTGGGCCACGCGCAGGATCACCAGCTCGGTGGTCCGGCGGTCGAGGACCCCGAACGGCATCATCATCCCGGAGTAGGCCAGCCACGCGGGGAAGAGCCGGCGCACACGGCCGAGCGTGGCGAACAGATGGACGTCGCGGCTGCCGGTGACGCGGGCACCCACGCGGTTGACGGCCCAGCCCACCGGGCCGAGTTCACGGAACCCGCCCGGGCGGATGCGGGGTCGGGCCGGGTCGCGGGAATGGCTGTCGGTGCTGTGCGGCTGGCTCATGGCCGTCAGGGTAGGGCAGGGGAGGCGGCCGGCGAGTGGGGTTCGTCGAGCAGGTACGGCGAGAGCGACGAGCGGTGCGCGTCCACCTTGAGGGTGCGGTTCAGCGGCGGGAAGGCACGCTGCGGACAGGCGGGCCGCTCGCACATGCGACACCCGGACCCGATCTTGGTGGCGGCGTCGGCATCGGCGAGGTCGAGCCCCTGCGCGTAGACGGTGCGGTGGGCGTGCCGGGCCTCGCAGCCCAGACCGATCGCGAACGTCTTGCGGGGTTGGCCGAACCTCATGGGCCGGGTGGTGACGGTCCGCGAGACCCACAGGTGCAGACGCCCGTCCGGCAACTCGGCGACCTGGCGCATGATCTTGCCCGGGAAGGAGAAGGTCTCGTAGACGTTCCACAGCGGGCACGTGCCCCCCGAGGTGGTGAAGTGGACGCCGGAGGCCGACTGCCGCTTGGACATGTTCCCCGCGCGGTCGACGCGCACGAAGCTGAAGGGCACCCCGGAGGCGCCCGGGCGCTGGAGCGTGGACAGGCGGTGGCACACCGTCTCGTAGCCCGTCGCGTAGAAGGTCATCAGGCGTTCGACGTCGTAGCGGAAGTCCTCGGCGGTGTCGAGGAAGCGCTGGTACGGCATGAGCACGGCCGCGGCGAAGTAGTTGGCCAGTCCGCGCTGGGCCAGGGCGCCGGCGGCGGGGGAGCTGAAGGCCCCGTCGGCCACCAGCTGGTCGATCAGCTCGCGGTGCTCGAGGAACGCCAGTTCGGACGCCACCCGGAAGGCCTGCTGCCCTCCGGTCAGGTGCGCAGACAGGTCCAGCCGGCGGTCCCGGGCGGAGAAGCGGTGCCACAGCCCGTCGGGCAGGTCCACGCGGCGCACCACGCGGACGCCGTGGATCTCGGCGAGCCGGTTCTCGAGCTCGGCCCTGACGTCGCCGCGGTTCATGCGGATCCGGGTGGTGAGCTCCTCGGCCGCGGTGTCCAGGGAGTCGATGTAGTTCTGGCGCTGGTAGAAGTAGTCGCGCACTTCCTCGTGCGGCATGGCCAGCGCGAAGGTGTCCGCCTCGTCGGACAGGGCGTTGCGGCTCTCGGTGAGGGCCGCGAGCAGGTCCGCGGAGTTCCGGTACCGCTGGTTCAACACGGCGAAGGCGCGCGCGAGCGACGGGTGGGCGCGGACCAGGTCGATCACGTCGCCCGCGGGGATCCCGGTGGAGACCTGGGGGTCGGACAGGGCCTCGGTGAGCTCCGCGATCAGCCGGGTGTCGGCGTCGGAGGCGAAGAAGGTCGAGTCGACCCCGTACTCCTCCGACAGTCGGGCCAGCACCCGGGAGGTCACCGGGCGCGCGTCCTTCTCGAGCTGGTTCAGGTAGCTGGCGGAGAGCCCGAGCGTCTCGGCGAAGGCGGCCTGGGTGAGGCCGTGCTCCTCGCGCAGGCGGCGCAGGCGAGCACCCATGTGAGTGGTGGTCATGAGCGGCTCCCGCGGGTCGGTGGTGTGCCCCACATTCTTCGCAAAGTTCGCAAGCAATGCAAGGAAACTCGCCAGATTCGCACAATTCCCAGGTAGACGGGCTGCGATGCGTGTGGCATTCTTTCCAGGTACAGGACGCCGCGCTCGCAATTGTGCGAAGCCGGGTCCGCCCCCGAGACAGAAAAGAGTCGCGATGTCGAACGTCGGCAAGGCACGTACCGCTGCAGAGATCCAGCAGGACTGGGACACCAATCCCCGCTGGAAGGGCATCACCCGCAACTACACCGCCGAGCAGGTGGCGGAGCTGCAGGGCACCGTCGTCGAGGAGCACACCCTCGCCCGCCGTGGCGCGGAGATCCTCTGGGACAAGGTCAACAACAAGGACTTCGTCAACTCCCTCGGCGCGCTGACCGGCAACCAGGCCGTCCAGCAGATCCGTGCCGGCCTCGAGGCCGTGTACCTCTCCGGCTGGCAGGTCGCCGGCGACGCCAACCTCTCGGGCCACACCTACCCGGACCAGTCGCTGTACCCGGCCAACTCGGTCCCGACCGTCGTGCGCCGCATCAACAACGCGCTGCTGCGCGCCGACGAGATCGCCCGCATCGAGGGTGACACCTCGGTGGAGAACTGGCTCGCCCCGATCGTCGCGGACGCCGAGGCCGGCTTCGGTGGCGCCCTCAACGCCTACGAGCTGCAGAAGGCCATGATCGCGGCCGGCGCCGCCGGTGTGCACTGGGAGGACCAGCTCGCGTCGGAGAAGAAGTGCGGCCACCTCGGTGGCAAGGTGCTCATCCCGACCAACCAGCACATCCGCACGCTGACCTCGGCCCGTCTCGCGGCCGACGTCGCGAACGTCCCGTCGGTCATCATCGCGCGCACCGACGCCGAGGCCGCCACGCTCATCACCTCCGATGTCGACGAGCGCGACCGCCCGTTCATCACCGGTGAGCGCACCGCCGAGGGCTTCTACAACGTGAAGAACGGCATCGAGCCCTGCATCGAGCGCGCCAAGGCCTACGCCCCGTTCTCCGACCTCATCTGGATGGAGACGGGTACGCCGGATCTCGAGTACGCCAAGCAGTTCGCCGAGGCCGTCAAGGCTGAGTTCCCGGACCAGCTCCTGGCCTACAACTGCTCGCCCTCCTTCAACTGGAAGGCGAACCTGGACGACGACACGATCGCCAAGTTCCAGAAGGAGCTCGGCGCGATGGGCTTCAAGTTCCAGTTCATCACCCTGGCCGGCTTCCACTCGCTCAACTACGGCATGTTCGATCTGGCCTACGGCTACGCCCGCAACCAGATGAGCGCGTTCGTCGAGCTGCAGGAGCGCGAGTTCAAGGCCGCCGAGGAGCGTGGCTTCACCGCCGTCAAGCACCAGCGTGAGGTCGGCGCCGGCTACTTCGACCGCATCGCCACCACGGTCGACCCCAACACGTCCACCGCGGCGCTCAAGGGCTCCACCGAGGAGGGTCAGTTCCACTGACCCCCCGGGTCGTCCTCGAGTAGGGCGACCAGCACGATGGCACCAACACACCGGGGGCCGTGGCCGTCTCCTCGAGGCGGCCCCGGCCCCCGGTCGTGTCGGCGCACCCCCGGGCCGATGCCCGGGCCGACCACCCGGTTCGAAGAAGGACGTGTCGCACATGCCCACCTCCCGCGAGGTAGCCCCGGGACAGGGGTCGATCAGCCGCGTGGGAGTGGTCGGTGCCGGTCAGATGGGGGCGGGGATCGCCGAGGTCTGCGCCCGCGCCCACGTCGACGTCCTGGTGTGGGAGGCCACCCGGGAGCTCGCCGCCGCAGGCCGGTCCCGCATCCTGGACTCCCTCGACCGGGGTGTGTCCTCCGGGAAGATCACCCGGCGCGAGCGTGACCAGGCCGCTCTGCGGCTGCGGTTCACCACCGACCTCGGGGACTTCGCCGATCGCCAGTTGGTGATCGAGGCGATCGTCGAGGACGAGGCGGCCAAGACGGCCGTGTTCCGTGAACTCGACGAGGTGGTCACCGATCCGGAGGCTGTCCTGGCCTCCAACACCTCCTCCATCCCGATCATGAAGCTCGGCACGTGCACCGCGCGGCCCCGGCGCGTGATCGGCATGCACTTCTTCAACCCCGTCCCCGTGCTCCCGCTGGTCGAGCTGGTGAGCACGCTGGAGACGGGGCAGTCCGTCCGCGAGCGCGCCGAGGGGTTCGCCGAACAGGTCCTGGGCAAGCAGGTGGTGCACGCCGCGGACCGGTCCGGAGCCGTGGTCAACGCGCTCCTCGTGCCCTTCCTGCTCTCGGCCATCAGGATGGCCGAGTCCGGGTTCGCCACCCCGGAGGACATCGACAGGGCCATGGTGCTGGGGTGCGCCCACCCGATGGGCCCGCTCTCCCTGGCCGACCTCGTGGGCCTGGACACGGTCAAGGCGATCGCCGACTCGATGTACACCGAGTTCCGCGAACCGCTGTACGCCCCGCCGCCCCTGTTGCTGCGCATGGTCGAGGCCGGACGGCTGGGGAAGAAGAGCGGCCACGGCTTCTATCGGTACGACGTCCCCCGCGTCGCTACCCGAGCCGCCCGCTGACCGCCGTGGCCCCGGAGCTCGAACGCTCGCACCTCGCTCTCAGCCGTGCGTCCAGCGTGCTGGGCTACCCGCGGATCGGTCCGCGCCGCGAGCTCAAGCGCGCGCTGGAGCGCTACTGGCACGGCGACGGCACCCGGTCGGAACTCCTCGCCGTGGGGCGCCGGATCCGGGAGTCGACCTGGCGGGAACTCCGCGAGACCGGGCTCACGCAGATCCCGGGCAACACCTTCTCCTTCTACGACCACGTCCTGGACGACGCCCTGCTGATCGGCGCCGTCCCGCACCGCTTCCGGGACCTGGTCCGCGATCTGTCCCCGCTGGATACCCAGTTCGCGCTCGCGCGCGGCCGTGCGGACGTGGCGCCGCTGGAACTGGTCGCCCTGCAGGGCACCCCGTATCACTACCGCCAGCCCGAGTTCGAGGACTCCTCCGTCCTGGGCCTGCGACCGGCGGAGTTGCTGGCGGAGGTCGCCCGCGCCCACGAGCTGGGGGTCGACATCCGGCCCGTGATCACCGGCCCGGTGTCGCTGCTGCTGCTGAGCAAGCCCGCACCCGGCGCCGCCCCCGGCTTCCGGCCGATCGCGCTGCTCGACCGGGTGCTCGAGCAGTACGAGGCGTTGCTGGAGGCGCTGTCGGGGGCGGGCGTGACCTGCGTGCAGTTCGACGAACCCTGCATGACCATGGAGCGCACGCCGACCGAGATCGAGCAGGTCCGGGATGCCTACGACCGGCTGTCGGCGTGCCCCACCCGCCCGCGGATCCTGGTCACGGGGCAGTACGGGGATCTGGCCGGGGCGCTGCCCGCGCTCGCGTCCACGGGGGTCGAGGCGATCGGTCTCGATCTCGTCCACGGGTACCGGCCCGCGGACGAACTCGCGGCGATCCCGGGACTGGCCGGTAAACGGCTCTACGCCGGGGTGGTCGACGGCCAGAACGTCTGGCGCACGGACAAGTTCGAGGTCCTGGACTACCTGAGGCAGCTCAAGGCCACCTTCGCCGATCTGGTGGTCTCGACGTCCTGCACGCTGCTCCACGTGCCCTACGACGTCGGGGCCGAGGAGGATCTCCCCGCGGAACTCGAGGACGCCCTCGCCTTCGCGCGGCAGAAGGTCGCGGAGGTGGTGTCACTGGCCGACGCGCTGGTGGACGGACCCACGCCGCGCTGGCGGCCCCTGCCGGTGCGGCCCAGTGCGCGCAGGGAGGACGTGCGTGCCAGGACGGCGTCGGTCGACGACGACGACAAGGTCCGCATGCCCTACGCGGAGCGGGCGCCCCTGCAGGCGGGGCGTCTGGGGCTGCCGATCCTCCCCACCGCGACCCTCGGGTCGTTCCCGCAGACGGTGCAGATCCGCCGGGCCCGCCGGGACCTGGCCGACGGCCGGATCGATTACGAGCGCTACTGCGGGTACCTGCGGGAGGAGATCGCCTCGGTGATCCGGCTGCAGGAGGACATCGGACTGGACGTCCTGGTGCACGGTGAGGTCGAGCGCAACGACATGGTGCAGTACTTCGCGGAACTGCTCGACGGGTTCGCCGCGACCCGGCACGGGTGGGTGCAGTCCTACGGGTCCCGCTGCGTGCGCCCGCCCATCCTGTACGGGGACGTGGCCCGGCCCGCGCCCATGACGGTCGAGTGGACGGGGTACGCGCAGACCCTCACCGACCGACCGGTCAAGGGGATGGTGACGGGGCCGGTGACGATGCTCGCCCGGTCCTTCTGTCGGACGGACCTCGCGCTGCCCGAGGTGGCCACCCAGCTGGCGCTGGTGATCCGCGACGAGGTGGCGGACCTCGAGGAGGCGGGGCTGGCGATCGTCCAGATCGACGAGCCGGCCATCCGCGAGCTGCTGCCGCGGCGCGGCGCCGACAGGCGCGCCTATCTCGAGTGGGCGGTGGGCACGTTCCGCCTGGCGTCGGCGGGTGCCCGGCCGGACACCCAGATCCACACGCACCTGAGCTACTCGTCGCTCCAGGTGATGAAGGAGGCGATCGAGGGGCTCGACGCGGACGTCACGGCGATCGTCGCGACCCGGTCGATCGACTGGGTCCTGGACGCCCTCACCGACCACACCCTCACGCGGCAGGTCGCCCCGGGGGTGTACGAGTCTCGATCCGGTTTCGTCCCGGACATCGACCTGCTGCACGAGAGGCTGCTCGAGGCGGTGGCGGCGGTGGGGGTGGACCGCCTCTGGGCGGTCCCGGACGGCGGGCTCAAGACCCGCTACACCTGGCAGTTGGAGCCGAGTCTGCGCAACCTGGTCACCGCGGCGCGACGAATCCGCCGGGCGGTTGCCCGCGGGACCTGAGGTTCCAATAGAATCGGGTCAAGCAACTCCCGGGCCGACGCGTCCGGGATCGGTAGTAGACGAAAGAGGACGACATCATGGCCGGTCAGACCCTCGAGCACACTGGTGCTGCCATCGTCGAGGAGTACTACCCGAAGTACGCGACCGAGGTGGCGCCCACCTACCCGCTGTACTCGACCGAGATCTACGCCGGTTCGGCCATCATGCTGCTGGCGATGAGCATGCTGGGTCTGCCCATCACGGCGCTCGCCTTCTACACCGACGACATGGACGTGTCCCTCGGCCTGGTCGTGGCCGCGGTCGTGGCCACCGTCATCGTCTTCGTCATCGGCCTCGCGGTGTGCATGATCGGGTTCCGCAAGTACGGACGCAAGGACGCACACTGACGCTCGACCCGGTCGCCGCGGCGGGCGGTTCCGCCCTGGTCGCGGGTGACCCGGCGACAGACGCGGAGCGCAGGGCCGCGCTCCGCCGCATGAAGCTGGTCGCGACGGGGTTCCTCGTCGTGGCCGGGATCATCTTCCTCTTCGCCGAGTACTCACTGTCGAACGGCGCCGGGGCCTGGGCCGGGTATGTGCGCGCGGCGTCCGAGGCGGGGATGATCGGTGGCCTCGCGGACTGGTTCGCGGTCACCGCGCTGTTCCGCCACCCCTTGCGGATCCCCATCCCCCACACGGCGCTGATCCGCAAGAAGAAGGACCAGCTGGGGACCTCGCTGGGAACCTTCGTCGGCGAGAATTTCCTCGATCCCGAGATGGTGAGCGAGAAGGTCCGCGGTGCCCGGATCCCCGCGCGGGCGGGCGAATGGCTCCAGGAGGAGGACCACCGTGCGATCGCCTCGGACCAGGCGGCCAAGGCGATCCGGTCCGTCCTGGCGGTGCTGCGTGACGAGGACGCCACGGCGATCATCGAGCGGACCATCGTCGCTCGCATCGCGGAGCCGAAGTGGGGACCGCCCGCTGGTCGGATCCTGGCCGAGCTCCTCGATGAGGGCCGCCACCTGCCACTCCTCGACCTCATGGCCGACCGCACCCACGGGTGGGTCGAGGCCAACCCGGAGACCATCGACCGCTGGGTCCGCGAGAAGGCGCCCACCTGGGCGCCGCAGTTCGTCAACGAGCTGCTCTCCGACCGCGCGTACCGCGAGCTGCGCGAGTGGACCTGGCAGATCAAGGTGGACAAGCAGCACGCGGTCCGTCTGGCCCTGATCGGGTTCGTCGAGGACTTCGCCCGCGACCTCCAGCAGGACCCGGCCACGATGGACAAGCTCGAGATCTTCAAGGCGGAGGTGATGAACCGCGAGGAGGTCCGTCGGGCCGCGGCCTCCGCCTGGACGGCGGCCAAGCGGATGATCGTCGAGGCGACCGAGGACTCCTCCTCGACCCTCCGGGTGAAGATCGACGACCTCCTGCGCCGGTTGGCCGACCTGCTGGTCGACGACGAGAAGGTCCGTGCGCGCCTCGACGACTACATGACCCGCACCGCTGCGTACGTGGCCGTGAACTATGCCGGCGAGGTGACCTCGATCATCGCCGATACCGTCGAGCGGTGGGACGCCGACGAGGCGTCCGAGAAGATCGAGCTGCTCGCCGGTAAGGACCTGCAGTTCATCCGCATCAACGGCACCCTCGTCGGTGCCCTCGTCGGCGTGATCATCCACCAGTTCACCCTGCTCGTCTTCTGACCTGCTCGTTTCCTGACGCGGGCCCTCATCAGGCGCGCCGCGACCCTGTGACCCATCACACCGCTCCTACCGCTTGCTGCAGCTAGCACTCGTTGCTAGCGTTGTCTCCAGACGACGTGAGACGCACGGCGAGAGGAGGTGGACTCCATGGCCGAGAAACGTGGCCGGGAGACCGGCAGGAAGCCCGGGTCCACCGCCGCGCAGGCGGTCGAACCGACCGCCGCGACCCTCGCGCGGAGGGCCAAGCCGACCGGCGAGGTCCCCCGTCACGACGACGTCGCCCCACAGGGCGACGACGACAAGCGCATCTCCGAGTCGCAGGACATCGGGTCGTTCATCCGCGCGCAGCGGGAGGCCGCCGAGGTGTCCATCCGGCAGCTCGCCGAGCGTGCCGGCGTCTCCAATCCGTATCTGAGTCAGATCGAGCGTGGGCTGCGCAAGCCGTCCGCGGAGGTGCTGGGTCAGATCGCACGAGGTCTGAGGTTGTCCGCCGAGGTGCTCTACGCCCGCGCCGGGATCCTCGAGCTGAAGGAGGGGAGTCCGGTGAGGGACGCCATCCTCACCGCGCCCGACCTCACCGAGCGTCAGAGGGAGGTGCTCGTGGAGATCTACGAGTCGTTCCGAACGAACAACGCGACCGCCGCCGAACAGGTCGTCGACGTGCATTGAGCCCGTCCGACGGCGCCCCCGTGGGGCCACGTCACATCCCACCCCGCCACACCTGCATGACAACGATCAAGGAGCCGACATGAGCCAGAAGAAGCCCGTTTCCAAGAAGACCCCCGCCCAGGCCGCCGCCGCGCAGGCCGAGTCGCAGGCCAACCCCAAGGACAACGCACCCAGCGGCCCGCTGGGCCAGGCGCTGTCCGCCGTGCGTACCCCGGTCTACGCCTATGTGGGCGTCAACGACCTCGCGGTCCAGGCCGTGTCCGGTCTGGTCTCGGACCTCCGTCGTCGCGCGGAGGAGGCCGTCACCGACGCCCAGACCAAGGTGAACGAGCGCGTGTCCGATGTGCAGAACCGGGTGACCGAGCGCGTGGCCGACGTGCAGAACCGCGTCACCGAGGTCCCCGATCGCGTGCAGGCGCTGCCGGCCGAGGTCGAGGAGCTGGTCAACCGGTTCCGCCCCGAGGAGCTGCGGAAGGTCGCCGACGCCTACGTCGAGGTCGCGGCCGGGATCTACGGTGGGCTCGCCGCCCGTGGCGAGGACGTGGTGTCCCGCCTGCGCGAGGAGAACCCGCAGCTCGAGGCCGGCCTGGCCCGCGTCAACGAGCAGGTCGCCCGCGCCGCCGGCGCCATGGAGGAGCAGGTCGAGCTGGGCGAGGACGCGCTCGGCACGGTCGCCCGCCAGACCCGCTCGATCGGCGTGAAGGCCGCGGGGCGCGTGTCCAAGGCCGCCCGTCAGGCCGCCGAGGAGGCAGGAACCGCCGCCGACAAGGCCGCCGACAAGGTCGAGGACGCCGCGTACGCCGCCTCGGACGAGGTCCAGAGCGGTGCCGCCAAGGTCGAGGCCCAGGCGGCCCAGGCCAAGAAGGCGACCGCGAAGAAGGCCCCGGCCAAGAAGGCTCCCGCGAAGAAGGCCCCGGCGAAGAAGGCCCCGGCCAAGAGCGCCTCGAAGTCGACGGCCTCCAAGTCGACCACGGCCTCCAAGTCGACCACGGCGTCGAAGTCGGCGTCGACCTCGGCGACCAAGTCGACCCCGGCCGCCAAGACGGCATCGACCTCGGCGACCAAGTCGACCTCCGGGTCGGCGTCGGGCTCGACCTCGGGTTCGGGCTCGGCCGGCACGCCGTCGTCGTCCTCGACGAGCAAGTCCTCGTCGTCGTCGGCCGACAAGTCGTCCGACTCCGACAGCAAGTGAGTCACCGCGGCTGAGGCCGCAGGCAACCGCCCCCGGCCCGCTCTCCTCGAGCGGGCCGGGGGCGGCTCTCGTCACGGGACCACCGGCCCCCTCAACTCCACGCCGTGAACATCGATGGCGGGGGTGTCGGATGCGCCGACTACACTGGTGGCCGTGATAGAAGCATTGCCCGGAACCTGGGGCCTCATCCAGTTGGCGATACAGGCGGCCCTCGTGGCGTGGGCGCTCGTCGGCCTGGTGTTGGCGGTCCTTCCTCCCGCGTCGGCGTACTCGATGGAGGGGAAGTGGCCCAAGCCGGCCTGGATCGGCATCTGCGCCGGTGCCGCCCTCTTCTTCGCGATCCGGCCGTTCGGGATCCTCGGAATCGTGGCGATGGTGGCGGTCGGGGTGTTCTTCGCCGACGTCAGGCCGGCCGTCGGCGGCAGACGCAGGTGAGTTCCAGGGGGTCCGCGCCGCTGCAGCGCATCGAGGAGCTGGCGGAGACCTCCGGCGCGACCGTTCGTAATATCCGCGTTTACCAGGAACGCGGGTTGCTCCAGCCGCCCATCCGCCAGGGCCGGACCGCACTCTACGGGCCGGATCACCGCAGTCGGCTCGACCTGATCCTGCGCCTGCTCAACCGGGGTTACACGTTCGCCACGATCGAGGAACTGCTCATCGCCGAGCGGCACGGGTTCACCCTCGCCGAGTTGCTCGAGGTCGAGAGCGTGCGGGGAGAGCGCCGGCCCACCGGGTCCCGACGGCGACTCACCCGGGCGGAATCCCAGGCGGTCGCCTCGTTCGACATGCCCGAGGAGTTGATCGACGTGGGGGAGTCCCTCGGCCTGATCACCGAACCGGGAGCCGCCGACCACTTCTTCTCCGACGTCTACATGGCCGATCTCCTGCGTGACCTGATCGTCCTCGGCGTGGACGAGGAGGGGATCGAGAAGATCGGGCGCCTGTTCATGGAGGGACAGAGCCGGGCCGCGGAGGCGTTCACCGTTCTGGTGGAGACCGTCCGCGGGGCGGGGATGGACCAGGCGGTACTCGAGAAGCGGGTCCGGTCGATTCTCCCCCGGGCCGGCGCGGCCGCCCGGTTGATCTTCCTCTCGGCCGCCGAGACGCAGCTCACCGAGCGCCACGGGTTCTCCCGGGGCTGAGCCTCGTCAGGTGAACACGACGGTCCGGGCGTCGTGGACGAGGACGCGGTCCTCGAGGTGCCACCGCAGTCCGCGGGCCAGCACCAGCTTCTCGGCGTCGCGGCCCTGCCGGACCATGTCCTGCACCGTCGCGGCGTGGTCGACGCGGATGACGTCCTGCTCGATGATCGGCCCCTCGTCGAGGTCTGCGGTGACGTAGTGGCAGGTCGCCCCGATGAGCTTGACCCCCCGGATGTGCGCCTGGTGATACGGGCGCGCCCCCACGAAGCTCGGCAGGAAGCTGTGATGGATGTTCAGGGCGCGACCGGCCCAGCGGGAGCACAGGTCGTCCGGCAGGACCTGCATGAAGCGGGCCAGGACGATCGCGTGCGGGTCGATGTCGTCGACGATCGAGGACACCTCGGCGAACGCGGGGCCCCGCTCGGCCGGATCCGCAGGGAACGGCACGTGATGGAAGGGGATTCCGTGAGCCTCCGTCATCCCCCGCAGGGTGTCGTGGTTGCCGATCACGGCGCGGATGCGGGCGGGGAAGTCCCCGCTGTCCACCCGGCCCATGAGGTCGTGCAGGCAGTGCCCCTCCTTGGACACCAGGACGACGATGTCCTTCGGCTCCGTGGAGTCGGCGATGTTCCAGTCCGTCTCCGGGCCGAGCTCGGCGGCCACCCGTGAGAATCGACGGCGCAGTTCGTCGAGATCCATCCCGATCGACTCGGCGTCCACGGACTGCCGGGTGAAGAACCAGCGGGAGTTCTCGTCCGCGTGGTAGGCCGCCTCCACGATGGTGCCGCCGAGCTCGGCGAGGAACGTGGCGATGCGGGCAACGATGCCGATGCGGTCGGGGCAACCCAGCGTGAGGACGTAGCGGCGTGACATGAACGGTCATTGTGCCAGCAGGGGGTGTGGGGCAGCCCCGCTAGGCTGGCCGGCATGGACGCCACGCCACAGATTCAGCTGACCCGCGCTCGCATCGCGGCGATGATCGACCACACGTTGCTCTCCCCGGACGCCTCCCGCGAGGACGTGCAGGCCTGTGTGGACGAGGCCCGCGCTCTCGGGGTCAAGGCGGTGTGCGTGAGCCCGGCGATGCTCCCGGTGCGGGCGGAGGGCCTGACGGTGGCGACCGTAGCCGGCTTCCCCTCCGGGAAACACCACGCGTTGGTCAAGGCCATGGAGGGGCGGCTGGCGGTGGATCAGGGCGCCGTCGAGGTGGACATGGTGATCGACGTCGGCGCGGCGATCGCCGGCCTGGTGGACGAGGTGATGGCCGACGTGCTGACGATGCGCGACGCCGTGCCCCCGCCCACCGTGATCAAGGTGATCCTGGAGACCGCCGCGATCCACCGGGCGCTGGGCGAGGAGGCAGGGGACCGGCGGATCGAGGAGCTGTGCCACGCCGTCGCGCGCGCGGGGGCGGACATGGTCAAGACCTCCACCGGTTTCCACCCCGCCGGCGGCGCCAGAGCGCGTGCGGTCGCCGCCATGCACCGGGCGGTGGGCGGGCAGCTCGGGATCAAGGCCTCGGGTGGGATCCGCGACGCCGACACCGCCCGCGCCATGATCTCCGCGGGCGCCACCCGACTGGGGCTGAGCGGCAGCCGCGCGGTGCTCGAGGGGTTCCCGGAGAGCTGACCCCGCCGGCGCCGCTCTCCGGGCCGGGCCTCAGTCGGTGGTGAGCACCATCTTGCCGGTGGTCCGGCCGGTCTCCCCGCGCCGGTGCGCCTCCGCGGCCTGCTCGAGGGGGAAGACCTCGGAGACGGTGGCCCGCAGTGCGCCCTGGTCCACCAACTCGGTGACGGAGACGAGGTCGTGTCGGGAGGCGTCGACGAGCATCCGGATCGCGCGGACGCCCAGTTCGTCGGCCTCGCGGAAGAAGTCGTCCGACCCCACCGGCAGGATCGACACCACGATCCCGCCGGGCCGCAGGGTGCGCAGTGAACGCGTGGACGTGTCTCCGCCGATCGTGTCCAGCACGGCGTCCACGTCGCTGACGGCCTCGGCGACGTCCACCTCGCGGTAGTCGATCGCCTCGTCCACGCCCAGCTCCCGCAGGTAGTCGTGCTTGCCGGCGCTGGCGGTGCCGATCACGTACGCGCCGCGGGCCTTGGCGATCTGGACCGCCACGTGCCCCACCCCGCCGGCCGCGGCGTGGATCAGTACCCGCTGACCGGGCGTGATGTCGGCGTACTCCACGAGCGCCTGCCATGCCGTCAGCGAGACCAGCGGCAGCGCGGCGGCCTGGACATGGTCGAGGGAGGCGGGCTTGGGGGCGAACCAGGCCGCGGGCGCGGCCACGTAATCGGCGTGCGCGCCGTGCCCGAACGGGTAGGAGAGCATGCCGAAGACCTCGTCGCCGGGGGCGAACCGGGCCACCCCGATGCCGACCGCCTCGACGACCCCGGACAGGTCCCAGCCGAGCACGAACGGCGGCGTCCCGAGGAACCCGCCGTTCCCGCGGTGTTTCCAGTCGGTGGGGTTGACGCTGGTGGCCCGGACGCGCACCAGGACCTCGTTGGTCCGCGGCTCGGGGCGAGGGTGTTCGGAGACGACGAGGACGTCCGGATCGCCGAGGGAGTGCTGGGTCACGGCACGCATGGTGGGTCGGTTGGTCATACACCCCAGGGTGGCAGAATCCGCCGGCCGCCGCCCGGCGCCACCTACCGGCCCGGCGGAAGCTGGTGCAGTTCGACCTCACCCACCACGCCGTCGGCGAGGGTGGCGGTCATGAAGGTGCAGTACGGCTGCCGACGGCGGTCGGTCGGGGACCCCGGGTTGAGCAACCGCAAGCCGCTCGACGCCGTGGTGTCCCACGGGATGTGCGAGTGACCGAACACCAGGACGTCGGTGTCCGGATAGGCCTCGCCCATGCGCCTGTCCCGGCCCGCTGACGGCCCGGTCTCGTGCACCACCGCCAGCCGCACCCCCTCGAGGGTCACGCGCGCCACCTCGGGCAACCGGGCGCGCAACTCGGGTCCGTCGTTGTTACCCCAGCACGCGACCAACCGGCTCGAGCGTTGCTCCACCGCGTCGAGCAGTGCCACGTCCATCCAGTCGCCCGCGTGGACCACCACGTCCGCGCCGTCGACCTCGTCCCACACCCGGGGCGGGAGATCGCGGGCGCGCGTCGGGACATGGGTGTCGGCGATGATCAGCAGGCGCATGGGCCCAGTGTGCCGCGCGGCAGGGAGCCGGCTACCGGGTCGACTCCAACACGACGTCGCGTCCGCTGAGGTCGACGACCATGCCGCCCGGGACCACGCGTACCCCTGTCAGCTGGACACCCTCGGGCAGTTCGGCGAGAGCGGAGTCCATCATCGAGACGGTGCCGCCGAGCAGCTCGGGCGGCAGCGCGAAGCCGAGGATCGACGCCTGCGACGGATCCATCTCCAGATTTCCGCCGATCAACCGGGGGGTCACGACCGCCTCGGCGAGGCCGCTGATGGAGACACGGAGCGTGCCCGAGGCCGGGTCCGAGACGATCTCCTGCACCTGGATCAGACCGCCGAGCATGCTGTCGCCGGCGGAGTCCTGCTGCGCGGCGGTGGACATGGCCTGGTCGGAGACGAAGGCGGTCCCGGTCAGCGAGTCCACGTAGGTGAGGTCGTCGGCCGAGCTGACCCCCTCGGCGGTGATGTCGATCGCGGGAGCGGGCCCGCCTCCGCCTTCTGCCGGGCTGCCGTCGGTGGTGATGCGGACGGTGCCCAGGTCACCGCCGAAATACGACAGGATCACCGGGCGCGCGCCCAACTCGACCTGCGCCGGGCTGCCGAGAGAGGCCGTGACCTCCTCCTGGATCCGGTTCTCGATCGCGTTGCGGGTGCCGAACTCGAGCCCCACCACCCCGGCCACCAGGCCGATCACGGCGATCGCGGCGATCAGGGCGATCATCGGGCCGCGACGTCTCCCGCCGGTGTCGCCGTTGTCAGACCGGTCACCTGCCGGTGCAGTGGCGAACTGCTGGGTCTCGGCGTGCTGGACGCCGGGTCGGTCGTGGGCGGGGAGTCGCTGGGTGTCGTGCCGCGGGTGCATTCCGCCAATTGTCGCCGATGCCGGCCCGGATCGCAGAACCCGAGGTCAGCGCCGCGCCAGGCCGCAGGTCTGCGCGGTGTCAGAACCGGGTCGGCGCCGTGCCGACGCGGTGTCAGAACCGGGTCGGCGCCGTGCCGACGCGGTGTCAGCGGGCGGCGGTCCAGCGGTTGAGGTGCTGCGTCTCGGCGTCGAAGAACCGGGTGAGGTGCGACACCACCAGCTTCTCCAGCTTGCCGCCCAGCAGTGGGACGGACACCTTGACCTGGCCTGTCGCCGACTCCACCACCACGCCACCCTGGGAGACGGCCTCCGAG
Organism: Dietzia sp. 2505; assembly: GCF_040546785.1. NCBI lineage: Bacteria > Bacillati > Actinomycetota > Actinomycetes > Mycobacteriales > Dietziaceae > Dietzia > Dietzia sp. 2505. The sequence goes on from NZ_JBEPON010000006.1 coordinate 71,555, forward strand.
CCGCCGTCGATGACGCCCAGCCCGCCGGCCGCCTCCGCGCGGGCGGAACTCGAGAACCGATCGCCGTCGAAGTCGGCGTAGGTGGTGGTCCGCACGATGATCAACCGGCCGGGCAGGACCTTGCGGGCCACATCCGGGATGTCCTCGTCCGGGATGTGCTGGGTCAGCGTCACCGTGGTGGAGTCCCCGGTGGTCTCGAACGCGTCGAGGGTGTCGTGGGGGCTGCCGATGGCGGCCATGCGGTCGTGCCAGAAGGCCTCGTCGCCGTACGAGCTGAACACGGTCTCGAGGTGGGCGTCGATGTGGGCCGAGTGGGAGAAGCGGGTCGCCATGGGGTCAAACCCTACAAGGGGGCGGTTACTCTCGGACGCGTGCTCCCGCCCTCCTCCGATCGCCGCACCGCTGACCACGCCGACGACGTGATCCGCGGGTTGTCCGCCGTGGCCGGTCTCCGCGTGGTCCCCGACCCCCGCCTGGCCGATCTCACCACCCTGCGCATCGGTGGTCGCCCCCACGCCCTGGTCGAGTGCGAGACGGCCGACGCGGTCACGGCCGCGGTCGGCGCCCTCGATGCCGCCGGCGTTCCGGTCCTCGTGCTGGGCGGCGGGTCGAACCTGGTGGTCGCCGGTGGCCACCTCGACATGGTGGTGGTGGCCGTCCGCAATCGCGAGATCGGATACCGCGAGGCGGACGCGGGCGGCGCCGGCGGAGCGGGCACGGGCGACGCCGGTGGGATCATCGTCCGCGCCGGCGCCGGACTGACCTGGGACGACCTCGTCGCGGACACGGTCGGCCGCGGCTACGGCGGGCTCGAGTGCCTCTCCGGTATCCCCGGCTCGGTGGGCGCGACCCCGGTCCAGAACGTGGGGGCCTACGGCGTCGAGGTGGCCCAGGTGCTGCACCGCGTGCGCTGGTACGACCGCGCCGCCGGGACCGACGAGTGGGTCGAGCCCGCCGCCCTCGGGCTGGCCTACCGCACCTCGGTGCTCAAGAACACGGGGACCGCCGTGGTCCTGGAGGTGGATTTCCGGCTGGATGCCGCCGGTCGCAGCGAGCCGATCCGCTACGCGGAACTCGCCGGCCGACTGGGCGTCGCGCCGGGGGAGCGGGCCGACCCCGCCGTGGTGCGCCGCACCGTGCTCGAGCTGCGCCGCGGGAAGGGGATGGTGCTCGACGACGACGACGCCGACACCTGGAGCGCCGGCTCCTTCTTCACCAACCCGGTGGTCCCCGAGGACCGACTCCCCACGGTGCGGTCCCGGGTCACGGAGCGGCTGGGGGCCGAGCAGGCCGGGCAGATGCCCGCGTTCGCGGCGGCGGGAGGGGTCAAACTCTCCGCGGGTTGGCTGATCGAGCGGGCCGGGTTCGGCAAGGGGCACCCCTCGTCGTCGTCGCCCGCCCGGCTGTCCACCAAACACACGCTGGCGCTGACCAACAGGGGCTCGGCCACCGCCGACGACGTGATCGCGCTGGCGCGCGAGGTTCGCGACGGCGTCTTCGAGGCGTTCGGAGTGGAGTTGCATCCCGAGCCGGTGTGGGTGGGCTGCAGCATCTGACGCTGCTCGACCTCACGCCGGCCACGAACCCGCTGCTCACGCTGTCGCTTCCCACCCCGGCCCCCACCGTTCGCGCTGACCCTGGCACGCTGGGGGGCGGCCTTCTAGTCTTGACCCGGCCTGTTCCGCCCCACCCCGCGCGCCCGCTCCGGCGCCACCGTCCCATCTGGAGATTCGCCCGTGGACCTCTTCGCGTATCCGGTGTCGCTCGTCATGAAGTTCTGGCACTGGGTGCTGAGCTTCGTCGTGGACCCCGGTTCCGGAGTGGCCTGGGTGGGCTCCGTGCTGTTGCTGGTCGTGACGGTGCGGCTGCTGCTCATGCGGTCGATGTACCGGCAGCAGTACTCCATGCGCAAGATGGCGCAGATCGCCCCCAAGATGAAGGAGCTGCAGAACAAGTACAAGGACCGCAAGACCCCAGAGGACCGCCAGGAGCAGGCCAAGGAGATGCAGGCCCTGTACGCGGACGCCGGGGTCAATCCCGCCGCCGGGTGCCTGCCGCTGCTCGTGCAGATCCCGGTGTTCCTGGGGTTGTACTACGTGCTGCTCAACTTCTCGCCGCGTGGGGTGTCGATCGAAGAGGCCTCGACCATGACCAACGGGGCGTTCGGCCCCGACCAGGTCGCCTCGTTCCTCAACGCCGAGATCTTCGGCGTTCCGCTTGCCTCGTACATCCGGATGCCGCAGGACGTCATGGACTCCCTGCACCCCGGGCTCGTGCGCGAGGACATCCTCATGCTGGCCGTGCCGCTGTTCGTGCTGGCCGGCATCGCCACCTTCATCAACATGTGGAACTCCTTCCGCCGACAGAAGGCGGCCAAGGCGGCCGAGCAGGACGCGATCGCGCAGGTCGACGCCGAGGAGAAGGCGGGCGGCCCGGTCGTCGACGGCGAGGTGCTCGAGGTCGACGGCGAGAAGCCCGCAGCCCCCGCGCCCGCCACCACCGGCGCCGCGGGAGCCGGGGCGGGCTCCGCGGCCGCGGGCAAGCCGCAGGACTTCCAGTCGATCGCCGAATCCATGACCGAGTCGATGAACCAGTCGATGAAGATCATGATGTACCTGTTCCCCTTCTTCCCGATCGTGGGCGCGTACTTCTTCAACTTCCCCATCGCGATCGGTATCTACTGGCTCACCAACAACATCTGGACCGCGGTGCAGTCGCACTTCTTCATGGAGAAGCTCGAGAAGGAGCTGCCGATGACCAGCCGCGAAGGCCTCCCCCCCAGCGCGTTCATGTGAGCCAGGCCCACTAGCCCCGCCACGCCCCGCCCAGCCCCGCCACGCCCAGCCCCGCCACGCCCCGCGCCGTATGGACCGCCCCCAGTGGTCGCACTGATCGCGCCCGTGGTCGCAGCTGGCGAGGCGATCAGGCCGATTTCCCGCGATAGCTGCGACCAGTATCCGGGCCGGGGCTCGCCTGCTCTCCGCACCGGGTTGGTCCCATCAGTCGCGAGGGGCCCGGCGAGTCGTCGGATCACGCGCTATGTCGGCTCCCAGCCCAGCGAGCTCGACCGTCCAGCCCTTGCCTCCGGTCTCGCCCGGGCGCAAGTTGCACAACGGAAGTCGGCAAGCGCACGGCGCGATTGCGGGGATACCCGCGGGCGCGGGTGCCAGCCGAGAACTCGACACGAGGAGCCGCAGGACAGTGATCGACCCCAGGTGAGACCCGGCCCACCCGCCACCTCCCTGGAGCATTCATGTCTTCCCTCGTCCTGTCGGACGTCGCCTATGCGTTTCCCGACGACACCACTCTCTTCACCGGGCTCGACCTCACGGTGCACCCCGGTCTGACCTCGCTGGTGGGCCGCAACGGCGCCGGTAAGTCCACGCTGCTGCGCGTCATCGCGGGGGAGTTGTCACCCTCCGCCGGGTCGATCTCCGTCGACGGCGAACCCGCTCGCGCGCCCACGGTCGCGTACCTGCCGCAGCTGCTCGTCGACGCCTCGCCTGGCCGCACCCTCGCCGACGAACTCTCGGTAGGCCCGCAGCTCGCGGCGCTGCGTCGGATCGAGGCGGGAGAGGGCGACGACGACGACTTCGCACGCATCGGTGATGACTGGTCCGTCGCCGAACGGACCCTCGCGCTGCTGGACGAGTTGGGCCTGCCCGCCGACTTGACCAGACCCGTGAGCGAGCTGTCCGGCGGGGAGCGCACGCTCGCGGCGGTGGCGGGTCGGCTCCTGGGGCAGCCCGAGGTGCTGCTCCTGGACGAGCCGACCAACAACCTCGACCGACCGGCCCGGGCCAGGTTGTTCGCGGCGCTCGAGAGGTTCGTTTCCGCAGGGCGGCGGGTCGCGGTGGTGGTGAGCCACGACCTGGAGCTGCTCGAAAGGGTCGATGCGACGGTGGAGCTGCGGTCCGGACGTTGTCGATCGTTCGGTGGGCCGTACTCGCTGTACCGGGAGGTCGCCGATTCCGAACAGTCTGCTGCGGTGCAGTCGCTGGCGGGCGCCCGCAACGGGCTGCGCGCAGAGAAGCGGGACAGGGTCGAGGGGACGGAGAAGGCGAACCGCCGACTCGCGCAGGGGCGTCGGGTGCAGGCCGCCGGCGGAATGCCCAAAATACTCATGAACGCACGTCGCAGGTCCGCCCAGGAGTCCGCGGGCAGACTCCGCGCGGTGCACGAGCACGGAGTCGAGCAGGCGCGCGCGCGGATGCAGGACGCCGCCGCCGCCGTCCGCCGCGAGGAGTTGTTGCGGATTCCGATGCCCGACCCGGGGCTGCCGCCCGGGCGGATCGTGCTTGACGCTCTCGATCCGGTCGCCGGGCGCATTCACCTGACAGGGCCTGCGAGGATACGGCTCGCCGGCCCCAACGGCAGTGGCAAGACCACGTTGCTCCGGCGCCTGTTCGGAGACGGGTCCGCCGGAGCTGGCGACGACGAGGCGGCGCACGTGCCCTGGGCTCTGCTGCCGCAGGATCTGCGGGTCGATCATCCCGACAGGTCGGTGGTGGACGCGATCCGGGCGGTGCGCCCCGATGCCGATCCCGAGCAGGCCCACGCCCACGCGGCGCGGATGCTGTTCACCGGGGAGGCCGGGTTCCGCCGCCTCGCCGAGCTCTCCGGTGGCGAACGCCTGCGCGCGGCGCTGGCGGCGCGGTTGTTCGCGCGGCCGGTTCCGCAGTTGCTGATCCTGGACGAACCCACCAACAACCTCGACCTCGCCGGCGTGGAGGTGCTCGCCGACGCACTCGCACAGTGGCGCGGGGCCCTGCTCCTGGTGAGCCACGACGACGGATTCTGTGACCGGGTGGGGGTGGACGATGTGATCCGGCTCGGCTGACCCCACCCAACTTCACCTGATCGCAGACCACGGAGGGACTCACCCATGCGCAAGCTCATCTACTACATCGCCGTCACTGCCGACGGGTTCATCGCGGACCCCGATGGGCGGACGGACTTCTTCCCGCTCGAAGGCGACCACATGGCCTGGCTCATCGAGCACTACCCGGAGACGATCCCCGGCCACGTCCGCGGCGCGATCGGGCTAGCGGGGACCGCCCCACGGGTGTTCGACACGGTTCTGCTTGGCCGGTCCACCCATCAGGTCGCGGTCGACGAGGGGCTGGCCAGCGGCTACCCGCACCTGCGCCAGTACGTGGTGACGCACCGGCCGGACGACCTGCCGGCCGAGGAGGGGCTCACGGCGTCGGACGAGGACCCCGTCACGCTGGTCCGCCGACTCAAGGCGGAGAGCTCCCCGCTCGACATCTGGCTCTGCGGCGGCGGGGAGCTGGCAGCCGAGTTGATGGACGAGATCGACGAGTTCAGGCTCAAGGTCAACCCGGTGGTGATCGGCCAGGGGCGACCACTCATCGCCGGGTCCACCGGGGCGCGGGCCCTGGTCACGCACCGGCGGATCGGGTTCGACAGCGGGGTGGGCTACGTGGAGTACACCCGCGCCTGACCCACCTGCACCTGCCCCGCCCGCTGCCGGTCGCCGGGCCCGGTGTGTCCGGTCAGACGGCGCCGCCGGCCACCGCGGGCGGGGTGCCGGTGTTGGTGGAGGTGTCGGTCTCCCGAGCGAGGTACTCCTCGATGCGGAACCAGTCGTTGTCCGCGCGCTCGGCGATCGCCACCAGGGTGCTCATGTTGGCGACCTCCTCGACCTGCTCACGCAGGAACCACAGCATGAACTGCTCGCCCAGCGGGTCGGACTCGGCGCGTGCGGCCTGGAACATCGACTCGATCTGACGGGTGACCTGCTTCTCCTGCTCGAGCGCGGAGCGCAGGGCGGCGACGGGGCCCTCGAACTCCGCCTGCGGACCGGGTACGGCCGGGATGGTCACCGGGATGTCGCGGTCGAGCATGTACTGGACCATCATCATGGCGTGGTTCCGCTCGCCGAGGCTGTGCTGGTAGAAACGCCCGGCGAGCTGGGGCAGGTCCTTGGCGTCGGCCCACACGGCGATCGCGATGTACTGCTGGCTCGCGGCGAACTCGTGACCGACCTGCGCGGACAGGAGCTCGGTGAACGACGACGACTTCTTGGCCATGATCATGGCACCCTTCCTCTCGGGGGACCTCGACGGGTGTCGAGGTTCGCCCGGGGCATGTTGCGCCCCAGGGGTCCCAGAGTAGGGCTGGCGACAGCGTTTCACCAGGTCAGTAAGCCTAACCGAACATCGGTAAGCCTGGCCTTGTCGGTGATTCCGCCGGCGGGACCCGCTCCGGCGAGGAGATCGGACGGTCACGGGTCCGGGTCGTCGGCGGGTGCCGCTCCTCGTCGTGGACACCGTTCACCGCTGGGTTCGCAGGGCCCGGGGCGAGCGGTTCTCGTGCCCCCGGCCATCGGTGCTGATGAGTGATTCTTTGCGGCGAGGTTAACGAGATAGCGGTCGAGACTCCGCCCGACCCCCGCAGTGTGTCGCGATTGTTTCAATCAATTGACATTTGGCCTGCACGGGTGATTCACCTTGATCTGTTCACCCGCGGTGGACAATGATCACTGGCAACGCCGAATCGTATGAGAGCGGCTTGGCCCGAATTGCAGTAGTGGAGGAGATGTGCAGTGCACTTGACCCCTAAGGAAGAGGATCGACTTCTCCTTTTTCTCGCTGCGGAGTTGGCCCGACGCCACAGGGGCAAAGGCCTCAGGCTCAGTTATCCGGAGGCCCGCGCGTTGATCGCGGACGAGGTGGTCGAGGCCGCGCGAGCCGGCTCGACCGTCGCCGAAGCCGCTCACATCGGAGCCCACCTGCTCACCGAGGACGATCTGCTCCCGGGAGTCGCGGATCTCGTGGGCACCGTCCAGGTGGAGGGGTTCTTCGACGACGGTCAGAAGCTGGTCACCATCCACGATCCCATCCGGCCGGGGACCCGGTCGGACCCGGCCGAGGCCGAGGTGACACCTGGCGAGATCCTCGTGGAAGACGGTGAGATCGAACTGAACAGCGGGCGCGGCACGTCGACGTTGTCGGTGGTCAACACCGGTGATCGGCCCATCCAGGTGGGCTCGCACTTCCACTTCTTCGAGGTGAATCGCGCCCTGTCCTTCGACCGTCGCGAGGCGTACGGGATGCACCTCGACATCGCGTCCGGCACGGCGGTCCGATTCGAACCCGGCGAGGAGCGAGAGGTCCGGCTGACGGATTTCGGCGGGACCCGGGAGTTGTACGGGCTCAACGATATGACCAACGAGGCGCTGCGCGACCACCCGTCGGACGACCTGATGGACGCTCTCGACTCCGCCGGATTCCTCGACTCCACGACCTCCTGACATTCACGCGAAGGGAACTACTCGATGTCTATTCGCGTATCGCGACAACACTATGCGGAATTGTTCGGTCCCACCACGGGGGACCGCGTACGACTCGCCGACACGGAATTGCTCGCCCGCGTCGAGGCTGACGACACCGTGTACGGAGACGAATCCGTATTCGGTGGCGGTAAGACCATGCGTGAAGGAATGGCGGTCCACAATTCCATCACCAATGCCGAGGGTGCTCTCGACTTCGTCATCACCAATGCACTTCTCATCGACCCGGTTCTGGGTATTCGGAAAACGGATATAGGGGTGAGAAACGGCAGAATCGCGGGGATAGGTAAATCGGGGAACCCGAGACTGATGGACGGTGTCCACCCCGACCTCGTCATCGGGGCCGGCACGGACGTCCGGTCGGGCGAGGGGATGATCGTCACTCCCGGGGCGATCGACGTGCACGTTCACTTCGACAGCGTCGGCCTTGTCGAGGAAGCCGTCTCCAGCGGGATCACCACCATGATCGGCGGCGGATTGGGACCGGTCACCGTCGGGATCACCAGTTCCGGGCCGACGAATCTGTCCCGGATGCTCCGGGCCGTGGAGCAGTTCCCGGTCAATTTCGGGTTCCTGGCCAACGGCAGCGCCGCGCACACGGCGCCTCTCATCGAACAGGGCCTCGCGGGTGCCATCGGCTACAAGATCCACGAGGACTGGGGCGCGACACCGGCCGCCATACGGGCCTCTCTCGACGCGGGCGACGAACTGGGTCTGCAGGTACAGATCCACTCCGACACCCTCAACGAGGCGGGGTTCTTCGAGGACACCATGCGGGCCATCGCGGGTCGCCCGATCCACACCTACCACGCAGAGGGCGCGGGCGGCGGTCACGCCCCGGACATCATGCAGGTCGTCGGCGAATCCCATTGCCTGCCGTCCTCCACCAACCCGACCAATCCCTACACGATCAACACGTTCGACGAGCACCTCGACATGGTGATGGTCTGCCACCACCTCAACCCCCGGATCCCGGAGGACGTCGCGTTCGCCGAATCCCGCATCCGGCGCGAGACCATCGCCGCGGAGGACGTGCTCCACGACATCGGCGCGATCTCGGCGATGGGGTCGGACTCGCAGGGTATGGGCCGGATAGGGGAGACCATCGCTCGGACGTGGCAGCTCGCCTCCCACATGCGCGCGACCCGGGGAGCACTGCCGGAGGACTCCGGCACCGGCGCTGACAACCACCGCATCCTGCGTTATCTGGCCAAGATCACCATCAATCCGGCCCGCATGTTCGGGATCGACCACGAGGTGGGCTCACTCGAGACCGGCAAGCTCGCCGACTTCGTGATGTGGGAACCGAAGTTCTTCGGCATCCGGCCCGAGGTCGTGTTCAAGGGCGGATTCCCCACGTGGTCCGTCATGGGAGAGGCGAACGCCTCGCTCATGACGTGTGAGCCCCTCAAGTACCGACCCCAGTGGGCGGCGTTCGGCAAGACCCCGGCCGATGTATCGGTCAACTTCGTCGCCGGCGCCGCGATCGACGACGGTCTGGGCGACCGGCTCGGACTGGATACGCCCCTGGTCCCGTGCATCGACGCGCGGTCCAAGACCAAGAGCGATCTCCTGCACAACGACTACTGCCCCGATATCCGGATCGATCCGGACACCTACCGGGTCGAAGTGGACGGAGAGCACTGCACCAGCACCCCCATGTCGACCGTCCCACTCGGACGCAGATACACCATCAAATAGGAGATCACCATGGCCGAAGCTATTCGTATCGGTATCGGCGGACCGGTCGGCTCGGGAAAGACCCGGCTTCTCGAGCGCCTGCTCCCGATGTTCCGGGAGGCGGGCATCGACACCGCGGTCATCACCAACGACCTCCAGACCGACGAGGACGCGCAGCGCGTGCGCCGCAGCGGTCTCATCGATCCCGACCGTGTTCTCGCCGTGGAGACCGGCGCCTGCCCGCACACGGCGATCAGGGAGGACCCCTCCGCCAACCTCACGGCGGTCGCCCAGCTCGAGGCGGCGTTCCCCGGCCTCCGGGTCGTCCTCATCGAATCGGGCGGCGACAACCTGGCGGCGACGTTCACCTCGGACCTCGTCGACTACTGGATCTTCGTCATCGACACGGCGGCAGGCGACGACATCCCGCGGAAGAAGGGGATCGGGATGCTCCAGGCGGACCTCCTGGTGATCAACAAGATCGACCTCGCCCCGCTCGTCGGGGCGGACCTCGGGCGGATGCGGTCGGATGTGGAACTCGCCCGCCCGGGCCGGCCGTCGATATTCACCGACCTCCGCTCCGGTGCGGGTCTCGACGAGGTGTTCGGGACACTCGTTCGTGGCGCGATGGTGGGTGTCCCGGCGGGGCACGGCGCGCCGGCGGACCACATGTCCTCCGCGCCGTGAGCCTCCCGGGAGCCGACAGCACCACGCGGAGCCTGTTGGACTGCGCTCTGGTGCGTGGGCGCACGGGCAGGACCCAGATCGCCTCGCTGCACCAGCAGTTCCCTCAGCGCATCACCGTGCCGATGTACGCGGACCCGGAGAACACGTCGGCGGCGTTCCTGTGCATCCAGAACCCGACCGGCGGGGTGTTCCCCGGGGACGACCTCGTCACCCGCATCACCACCGGCGACGACACGCACCTCTACCTCACCTCCCAGTCGGCAACCCAGGTCTTCGCCGGAGGCGAGGGGGCGTCGCAGACCACGACGATCGACATCGGCGCTGGCTCAGTGGTCGAGTTCGACTCCAAGACGGTCATCCCCCACGCCGATTCGAGCTATCGCCAGGTCACCGAGGTGAGTGTGCGGGATTCGTCGGTGTACATCGGCTGGGAGGCGTTCGCCTCGGGCCGGATCGGCCACGGTGAGCGCTTCGCCTACCGCTCGCTCACCGCCCGGTCGGACGTACTCCTCGGCGGCAGGCTCACGGCGCGGGACACCGTTCATCTGACTCCCCTCGAGAGCGATCCGAGGGGCCCCGGCGTACTGGGCGGACACGACTATGTGGCGACGATGCTCGTCGTGGCCCCCGGGCACGACCTCTCCGGGCTCGTGGGGGACGTCCACGCCGCGCTGGACGCGACCCCGGGTGTCAGCGGGGCGGCGAGCGCGCTTCCCGATGACGTCGGCCTATCGGTTCGACTCCTGGCGCACCGCGCCCCGCTCCTCCACCGGGTCCACCAGGAACTCCGGAACATGGCCCGACGATCGGTTCTCCGACTCGGACCGCTCGAGACAAGGATGTGACATGGAAGCAACCACGATTCTCGGCCACGTCACCGATCCCGGGTACGCACGTCGATCGGTTGACCCCGTCCTGGTCCCCTGGGGCGACGCACGCAAGCACCGGCAGGTACTCACGACCGTCGGCGGCCTGCAGCTGTCGGTGACCCTCCCCCGGGGCACCTTCCTGGCAGATGGGGCTGTGATCGCCGACGACGGGACGACCATCGTCGCCATCTCCCGGCCGGCCGAGCAGGCCGTGGTGGTGGACTTCGCGGACAACGTGGGCGTCGACGCGGTCCGGCGGGCGCTGGTCTTCGGCTACGTCCTCGGAAACCAGCACGCGCCGTTGGAGGTCTCTGCAGATCAGTTGCGTACCCCTCTCATGACCAGTGCCGGCACCGCCGAGGAGATGCTGCGCAGTCTGCAGCTGAACGGTCGGGTCGACACCGTCGCCCTGGCCGCGAACGGGTGGACCAACACGTCGGCCGACCATCACCACAGCCACAGCCACAGCCACAGCCACAGCCAAGACAACAGTCACAGCCACAGCGGCGGCGAGCGCCACGACTCGGGCCACTCCCATTCCCACGGGCACGAGCATGACCACTGATCCGCTCCAGGCCGACCTGGCCTGGCTCCAACTCCACGACAGCGCCTTCCCCTCGGGGCGTTTCGTCCACTCGAACGGCCTGGAGGCGTGGTTAGCGCTGCATCCGGACGCCGCGGAAGCGGAGATCCACGCCGCGGTCCGCGCGTACATCCGGGGGAGCGTGGCGACCCTCGACGCCGTCGTCCTCGGTCACGCCTGGCTCGCGGACTCGACGGACGCCCTCGTCGAACTCGACCACCTGGATCGGGCTCACAAGATCACCCGCGCGGCCCGGGTCTCGTCCGAGTCGTGCGGGGGGCAGCTCGCCACCGTGGCGCGGCGGGTTCTCGGCGTGGTCGCGGGCAGCGACTACCTCGGCCGGGTGGTCGCCGGGCGCAGCCCCGGCAACCTGGCGGTCGTCGACGGCGTCGTCCAACGCGCGCTCGGCATCGATCGCGCACGGTCGATCGCGGGCGCGATCCGTTCGAGCTACTCCGGCCTGCTCTCGGCGGCGGTGCGCCTCGGACGACTGGGTCCGATGCGCGCGCAGCAGCTGCTCTTCGACGACACCGCGTGGATCGCGGACCTCGCACGCACCGCCGAATGTGCGCCACTCGCGACGGTGTCCTCTTTCGTCCCCGAGCTGGAGATCGCCGCGATGCGGCACGAGACCGCGTCCGCCCGCCTGTTCAGTACCTAGCTCCCTCCCCAGCCCTCCCTCTCCCGACTGTCCGGACTCGAACAGCGAGCCGGGTTTGTAGTTACCGCTCTGCACCACTCACCGCTCCGCACCCGAAAGGCACACCAATGTCACGACTCCACCGTTCACTCATGACGGCCACCGGTGTCATCACCATCGCCGCCCTCATGACGGCCTGCGGGAGCAGGACCTCCGATGAGAACGCGAGTGCCGCCGAGTCCTGTGTCGACACCTCCGGCGACACGATCAAGGTCGGCGCGATCAACTCGTTCTCCGGTGCGACCGCCATCAACGAGACGGTGATCGGCGACGCCATCACCCTCGCCGTGGAACAGATCAACGAGGACGGAGGAGTGCTGGGCAAGCAGCTCGAGCTCATCTCCGAGGACGGTGCGTCCGAGCCGACGGTCTTCGCCGAGAAGGCGGAGAAGCTCATCGGATCCGATTGCGTCGCGACCGTCTTCGGCGGATACACCTCGGCGAGCCGCAAGGCCATGCTGCCCGTGTTCGAAACCAACAACGCCCTGCTCTACTACGGCCAACAGTACGAGGGCCTGGAGTCCTCGCCGAACATCTTCTACTCCGGTGCCACGACCAACCAGCAGATCGTGCCGGCCCTGGACTACCTGAAGGAGGAAGGGGTCGAGTCCCTCTACCTGGTCGGCAGCGACTACGTCTTCCCCCAGACCGCCAACCGCATCGTCAAGGAGTACGCGGCGGCCAACGGCATCGAGATCCTGGGTGAGGACTACACCCCTCTCGGGTCCACGGACTTCTCGACCATCATCAACAAGATCCGCACCGCGGACGCGGACGCGGTGTTCAACGTGGTGGTCGGCGACTCGTTGGTCGCCTTCTTCCGCGAGTTCGCCAATGCCGGCCTCACCAGCGACGACATGCCGGTCATCTCCATGTGTGTCGGGGAGGAGGAGGTCCGGAGCATCGGAATCCAGAACGTCGAGGGCCACCTGGCGTCCTGGAACTACTACCAGACCATCGACAGCCCCGAGAACAACGAGTTCGTCTCCGAGTTCAAGTCCCGCTTCGGCGAGGCCCGCGTCACCTCGGATCCGATGGAGTCCGCCTACACCGGGGTGTACCTCTGGAAGGCGATGGTCGAGAAGGCCGGCTCCTTCGACGTCAGCGCGGTCCAGGAGGCGGCCGACGGCGTCTCGGTCACCGCGCCGAGCGGAGAGGTGACCGTCGACGGCGAGAACCACCACATCACCAAGACCGCCCGTGTCGGCGAGATCCGCGATGACGGCCTGATCTACACCGTGTGGGAGTCCGACGGCGCGATCGAGCCCGATCCGTACCTCGAGTCGTACGACTGGGCCGAGGGCCTGGCCGGCCAGTAGTGACGCCCCGGCAGCGCCTCTGCCGTCCCGTCAGTGTCGCGAATGGTGGCCGCGTCCCCCCGGAGCCCTCGTCGGGCCGGGGGGACGCGGCCATCGGGTCTCGGGTTGTGGTGCGCCGGGCGCCGGGCGCTCTGCTCAGCGCCGGTGCGCCCGCATCGCCGAGTGCTGGTCCCGCGGCTTGACCACGATCTGGTCCAGATTGACGTGCGACGGCCGGCTCGCCACGAACCCCACGATCTCGGCGATGTCGCGCGCGACCATGGGGGTCAATCCCTGGTAGACGGCGCCGGCCTTGTCGTCGTCGCCGTCGAACCGCACGAGTGAGAACTCGGTCTCGACCATGCCTGGCGCGATCTCGGTGAACCGCACGGGCTGGCCCAGGTGCTCCCCGCGGAGCGTCCGGTGCAGCACAGCCTGCGCGTGCTTGGCGGTGGTGTAACCGCTGCCCTTGTCGTAGGACTCCAGCGCGGCGATCGAGGTGATGGTCACCACCAGCCCGTCGCCGGTCTCCACGAGCACCGGCATGAGGCCGCGGACGAGTCGCAGCGTGCCCAGGACATTGGTCTCCCACATCCACCGCCACTGCTCCTCGTCGGCGTCCATGACGGTGGTCGTGCCCTTGGCGCCGCCGGCGTTGTTGACCAGCACGTGCAGCCGGGGGACGGCCGCGCAGAACGCCTCACACGAGTCGGGATCGGTCACGTCCAGGGGGATGGCGGTGCCGCCGATCTCGTCCGCGAGCGCCTGCAGGCGCTCGAGTCGCCGGGCGCCGACGACCACATGGAACCCCTGCGCTGCGAGTTCGCGCGCGGTGGCCTCACCGATCCCGGAGGAGGCGCCGGTCACCACCGCGATGCGGGTGTCGGAGGGGAGGTCGGCCATGCGCGCGCGGGCGGCGGGGTGATCGAAGCTCATGGGATCAGGCTAGAACAGCGACTCCCGCGATGCGCGGCGGCGACAATGGACACCGATGCGTGCGGTGTGGATTGTCCTGGTCTCGGTGGTGATGGCGGCGATGTGCGTGGCGTGTGGGTCCTCCCGGCAGTGCGATGTCTCCGACGACCCGGTGGCGGTGCCCCTCGACGCCCCCGGCCAGGCGTGTCCGCGCTTCGGCGTGAGCACCCCCGGAGGTCCGGCCGCCCCGGGGGAGTACCACGCCGTCGCCGACGCGGTGGGGACCCGGCCGAGCGTGGTGATGTGGTTCGTCGACTTCTCCTCTCCGCCCCCGATCGCGGAACTCGACGCCGTCCGGGGGTGGGGGGCGGACCCGGTCATCACGTGGGAACCGTGGCGCTGGGTCGCGGACGGCGAGTACGACCGGTCGGCGTTCCCCATGGAGCAGATCGCGGCGGGCGTCCACGACGACCACCTGTATCGCTGGGCCGACGAGCTGGCCGCCTGGGGCGACACGGTGTACCTGCGGTTCGCACACGAGGCCAACGGCGACTGGTACCCGTGGAGCCCGGCGGGTGGTACCCCACCGCAGACGTACGTGGACGCGTGGCGGCACGTCCACGACCTGTTCGCCGTCAAGGGGGTCGACAATGTGAGGTGGGTGTGGACGGTCAACGTCCCCCACCCCGGCAGCAGTACCATCGCCCCGCTCTACCCGGGAGACGACTACGTGGACGTGGTGGGCGTTGACGGCTACAACTGGGGCACGACACAGGCGTGGAGTTCCTGGCAGGAACCGGAGGAGATCCTCGGTCCCACCCTGGACCAGGTGGCCGATCTCGCGCCGGGGCTGCCGGTGATGGTCACCGAGGTGGCCAGCGCCGAGGCGGGTGGGTCCAAGTCGGAGTGGATCCGGGATCTGGTCGCGTATCTTGAGTCGAGAGACGAGTTAACGGCGTTCCTGTGGTTCGACCACCACAAGGAGGCCGATTGGCGTCTGGCCAGCACCCCGGAGTCCGCCGAGGCCATGGCGGGCGCCTTGAACAGAGAGCACCGCACGAGATGACCCCCCACCCGTGGAGCGTCCCCGCCCCCGTCGAGGCCGAGCGTGTACGCGACGTGGAACGACTCGGGATGCTCGACACCCCGCCCGAGGGTCGCTTCGACCAGGTCACCAACATGGCGCGCCGGGTTCTGGGGGTGCCGGCGGCGTCCCTGTCCCTGATGGACGGCGACAGGCAGTGGATGAAGTCGATCCGGGGGCTCGAGGTCGACGAGGTGCCGAGGGACAAGACGGTCTGCCGCACCACCATCGCGCGGGCGTACCGACGTCCCGACGACCCGGTGCTCATCATCCCGGACGCCGCCGCTGACCCGGAGTTCACGGAACTCCCCGGCATCGGTGGACCGGACGGGGTCCGCTTCTACGCCGGATACCCGCTGTTCGGCCCCACCGGGCACCCGGTGGGCACCTTCTGCATCTACGACACCGAACCGCGGCATCTGGACCCGCAGCAGATCGAGGCGTTCACCGAACTCGCCGAGTGGGCGCAACGGGAACTCGAGCGTTCGGCGGAGTTGGACCGGGCCGCGGAGATCCAGACCCAGCTGCTCCCGCGCCCCCTCACCGGGCTCGACGGTTACCGGGTGGCCGCGGTCTGCCTCCCGGCGTTCACGGTCGGCGGGGACTTCTTCGACCATTACTGTGGCGGTGGGGCACTGATGGTCACCGTTGCCGACGTGATGGGCAAGGGACTCGGGGCGGCGATCCTGTCCTCCTCGGTCCGCGCCTCGGTCAGGGGGGCGTCGCGGGTGCTGGAGCGGTACGGCTCGGGCGCCGGCGCACAGGACACCGGGGCGGTCACGACGCTCGCGGCCGAGCACCTCACCGAGGACTGCGAGCACACCTCCACCTTCGTCACCGCACTCCTCGCGGCGGTCGATCTGCCCACCGGGGCGATCCACTACACAGACGCCGGCCACGGCCTGGCCCTGATCCGGCGCGCCGACGGGCGCATCGACCCCCTCGAGGAGGGCGGCCCCCCGATAGGCATCCTCCCCGGGACCACCTGGACTTCCGATGAGGCGCAGCTGGAGCCGGGTGATGTGTTGGTGATCTGCTCGGACGGCCTGCTCGATCTGCTGGACGAGGGCAGCGACCCCGCCGCGTTGTGGGAATTCGTGGCCCCCCACACCTGCCCCGACGGCCTGGTGACGGCGACCCGCGAACTGGTGGCGGGTCGGCCGCCACTGGACGACGTGACCGTGGTGGCGGTCCGGAGAGAGGCGGCGTGAGCACGGTCCCGGCGCCGCCGGTGCCTCGCAGCGAGTACCCGTCGCCCTACCTGCGACTGCTCATCGTGGTGACGGTGATCGTGGGGCTGAACTACATCGTGTGGCGGTGGCTGTTCTCGGTCAACTGGGACGCCTGGTGGATCGCCGTCCCGCTGGTGCTCGCGGAGACGTACAGCCTGATCGATTCCATCCTGTTCGCTGTGACGATGTGGCGGCTGAGGCGCCGCCCCGAGCCGCCGCCCGCGCCGGAGGGGCTCACCGTCGACGTCTTCATCACCACCTACAACGAGCCGCTCGACCTGGTGCTGAACACTGCGGCGGCCGCCAAGCGCATCCGCTACCCGCACCGCACCTGGATCCTCGACGACGGCGCGCGTCCGGACCTGGCGGCCGCCGCCGCGGAGCTGGGGGTCGACTACCTCACCCGGTCGGCCAACTGGAAGGACAAGCCCCGCCACGCCAAGGCGGGCAACCTCATCAACGCCCTGCTCCACACCGACGGGGAGTTCCTGCTGATCCTGGACGCGGACCAGATCCCGGAGCCGGAGATCCTCGACCGGACCCTCGGGTACTTCACGGACGACGGGATGGCGCTGGTCCAGACGCCGCAGTACTTCACCAACGTCCCCGAATCCGACCCGTTGGGCAGCCAGGCTCCTCTGTTCTACGGCCCCATCCAGCAGGGCAAGGACGGGTGGAACGCCGCGTTCTTCTGTGGGTCGAACGCCGTGCTGCGGCGTGAGGCGCTGATGCAGCTCGGCATCACCGGGTACGTCAAGGCCGTCGAGGACGGGGTGGATCGCGCCCTGCGGACGGCCGGCAGGGTGATCAGGCGGGCGCAGCGTGCGGTCCCGGCGGACCAGCCCGAGGTCACCGAGGCACTCGGCTCCGTCCGGCGGGCCGTGCGCACCGCCCGCGCCGAGCTCAGGGCCGGCGCGTCGCTGGCGGAGATCACCTACGGCTTCCAGCAGACGGTGGACGCCGCCGCGCGAGCGGTGGTGGACGCCGACATGGGAGCGATCCGGGCGGACCTCGAGGCGATCGCGGCACTGGATGAACACGGCTCGGACGCGCTGGTGCTGGACGATCTCGTGCTAGACCAGCTCGCGGACCGCGAGTGGTCGCCGCTCGGGGCGGTCGAGTCGGTCCGCGCCCTGATCCGTGCGGTGGACATCGACCGGGCCGACGAGGCCGAACCGACCCAGGCCCTGGCGACCATCTCGGTCACCGAGGACATGGCCACCGCGATGCGTCTGCACGGCGCCGGCTGGCGGACCGCCTACCACCACGAGATCCTGGCGTACGGTCTGGCTCCCGAGGATCCCAAGACCATGCTCACTCAGCGACTGCGGTGGGCCCAGGGCACCATCCAGGTGATGTTGCGTGAGAACCCGCTGGTGCAGCGGGGCCTCACCCTCGCCCAGCGACTGATGTACTGGTCGACCATGTGGAGCTACCTGTCGGGCTTCGCGGCCCTGGCGTACTTCGCCGCCCCGGTGAACTATCTGACGCTCGGGGTGATGCCGGTCCAGGCGTGGAGCGTGGACTTCTTCGCCCGACTGATCCCGTTCCTCGTCCTGAGCCAGCTCCTGTTCTTCATCGCCGGCCGCGGGAACCCGACCTGGCGGGGGCAGCAGTACAGCCTCGCCCTTTTCCCCGTGTGGATCGCGGCGTGCTGGACGGCCGCGCGCAACGTGTACTTCGGCAAGCCCCTCGACTTCGCGGTCACCCCCAAGACCCGCCAGGGCGAGGACGCGACCCCGTGGTACCTCTTCCGGCCGCAGTTGATCGTCATGGCGTTCCTCGTGGTGGCGGCGATCATCGGGGTCGTCCGCCTGTACCTGGGGGCCATCTCCGTCCTGGGCGTGACGGCGAACCTCGTCTGGGTGGTGTTCGACCTGTTCATTCTGTCGGTCGTCGTCCGGGCCGCTCGCTACCGTGGACCCGACAGAGAAGGAGCGTCATGACCGCCTACGACATCCGTGAAGCCGGCACCGCCGTGGTGGTGCAGCCGACCGGTCGACTGAACATGGTGGCCGCGCCCGGCCTCCGCGACCAGCTGCGCGACCTGGTCGACGGCGGGTCCCGCCGGGTGGTGGTGGACCTCAGCGCCACCGAGTTCATCGACTCGTCCGGCCTCGGGGCGCTGATCTCCGGGCTCAAGGCCGCGCGGCAGGCCGGTGGAGACCTTCGCATCGCGGCCCCGAACACGCAGGTGAAGAGCGTGCTGAAGCTCACCCGGCTCGACCGGGTGCTCACCGCCCACGAGTCGGCGGACACCGCCTTCGATGGCGACTGACGATCGCCGGGAGCTGACCCTCACCACTGGCGAGGGGACCCTCGACCGGGTCCTCGACCTGATCGGGGAGATGCTCTCCGCCGGCCGGGTCGAGGAGGAGGCCCGGTTGAGGTTCGAACTCGCCGTGGCGGAGATCGGCGCGAACATCATCGAGCACGCGGGGGACGGTGGCCCGGTGACCCTGACCCTGGTGCTGGAGCTGGCGCCGGATCGTCTGGAGGCCCGGTTCACCGACGACGGCAACCCCGCCCGGGTGGACCTGCGGGCCGTGCAGATGCCGGACGTGTTCGCCGAACGCGGCCGCGGTCTGGCGATCGCGCTGGAGGCGCTCGACGAGTTGGAGTACCGCCGCCGCGGTGGGGAGAACGTCTGGCGACTGGCCTGCTACCGCGACCGCCCGGGAGAGCAGCCGGATGACGACGACGAGGTCAGCGACCCCGTCCGGTGAACATCCCCACCAGACCGCGCACCGCGCCGAGGGCCATGTCGGACTTGGAGAAGTAGTCCTGCCAGCCGCAGACGAGGCCGTCACGGACCTCGAGGCGCCCGCACACCCAGAAGCCGCAGCGGAAACGCCCGATGCCCAGGTAGTCAGTGCGTTCGGTGAGCACGATCGTGGGGGAGCCGGGGGTGGTCGGGTCCGCCGGGGCGCCCACGGCGAGGTGGTGGATCTCCGCGTCGAAGTCCACGTTGGCGCCCATGGCCGACAGTGCCTTGACCACGTCACGCTTGCCCCGGATGGTGGGGAGCCCGATGTTGGCCCACCACACGTCGTCGGCCAGCAGGTCGGCGGCGGCGGGGACGTTGCCCGAGACGAGGGCGTCGAAGAAGGTGCGGACCACGACGTCGGAGTCGATCTGGGTGGTGGTGGTTGCCATCCCGCCACGGTAGCCGCCCGGCGCGGGGCCTGGTGGCAGGATTGCCGGCATGACTGTTCCGGAACCCTCCACCGCCGTCTCGTCCGCCGTCTCCTCTGACGGCACCGTCATCGCCTACCGCGTCCTCGGCGACCCCGCCGCACGCCCGCTGGTGCTGGTCCACGGCTGGGCCCAGTCGAGCGCCTGCTGGGGGCCGGAGCTGCTGGCCTCGCTGGCCGAGCGGTTCCGGGTGGTGGCGGTGGACCTGCGCGGCCACGGCCACTCCGGCGTCGCGGAGGCGGGATACGACTCGTCGGAGCAGTGGGCCGACGATCTCGAGGCGGTGCTCGACGCCGCCGGGATCGGTGAGGCCGGAGTCGACGAGGCCGGAGTCGGCGGGGGTGGAACCGGCGCCGGCGCGATCCTGCTCGGCTGGTCCTATGGCGGGATCGTGGTCTCCGACTACCTGGCCTCGCGCGGTGAGGGTCGGGTCGCCGGGCTGGTGCTGTGCGGCGCGGTCACCGCGGTCTCCCGTTCGGCCGGCGGCGCGGTCGGTCCGGCCATGATGGCGGTCGCCGACGGCGGGTTCGAGGAGGACCCGGGCACCGCGATCGCCACCCTCGCGGGCTTCGGCACCGCCATGATGCGTTCCGGCGACGGCGTGAGCCGTCAGCGGATCTTTGGCCTGTCCCTGGCCACGCCCCCCGCCGTGCGGCAGAAACTGCTCACGCGGCGGGTGGACCACGACGACACCCTGCGCGGTCTGACGATCCCCGCGTTGGTCATCCACGGAGAGCACGACGGGGTGGTACTGCCCTCGGCCGGCCGGGCCAATGCCGAGATGATCCCGGACGCGCGCTACGTGGGCTTCGCCGAATCGGCACACGCGCCCTTCCTCGAGGAGATGCCGCGGTTCCTGTCCGAACTCGACGACTTCGCCGCCGAGCTGTAGCGGCGGATCCGCGACGCGGCGACGGGCGGGTCGCCCCGCGCCGGAGTGCGCCTCGTCGTCGTCGCGGGCACAATCGGTGAGGTGACCGTCTCCGATCTCCGCACCGGCGCCGAGGCCCCCCTCCCGCGGCGCATCGCCGTCCTGTCGTTCCACACCTCGCCGCTGGCCCAGCCGGGCACGGGCGACGCGGGCGGGCTCAACGTGTACGTGCTGCAGACCGCCCGTCGGCTGGCCCGGCGCGGCGTGGAGGTCGAGGTCTTCACCCGCGCCACCCACTCCTCGCAGCGCCCGGTCGAGCAGGCCGGCGACGGCGTCCTGGTCCGCAACATCGTGGCCGGGCCGTTCGAGGGCCTGCGCAAGGAGGACCTGCCCACTCAGCTGTGCCCGTTCGTCGCCGGTGTGATGCGGGCCGAGGCCGGCCACGCGCCCGGGCACTACGACCTCATCCATTCCCACTACTGGCTGTCGGGGCAGGCCGGATTGGTGGCCTCCGAACACTGGGGCGTGCCGCTGGTGCACACCGCGCACACCCTGGCCGAGGTGAAGAACGCGGTCCTGGCCGAGGGCGACACCCCGGAGCCGGAGTCGCGGCGCATCGGGGAGCAGCAGATCGTGGACTCCGCGCACGGGCTCGTGGTCAACACCACCGGCGAGCGCGACGAACTCGTGGGCTACTACGACGCCGACCCCGCCCACATCGACGTGGTGCCACCCGGCGCCGATCTCGAGCAGTACACCCCCGGCACGCAACGCGGCACCGAGCGGGCTCGCCGCGCGTTGGGTCTCTCGCAGCGGTCCGAGGTGATCGCGTTCGTCGGCCGGATCCAGCCGCTCAAGGCCCCCGACGTGATCGTCCGCGCGCTGGCGGAGATCGTGCGGGAGCAGCCGCACCGCGACGTGCGCCTGATGGTCGTGGGCGGGCCCAGCGGGTCCGGGCTCGAGCGCCCCCACTCGCTCATGGACCTGGCCGAGGAGCTGGGCGTGGCCGACCGGGTGAGCTTCCTCGCGCCGCGGCCGCCGTCGGAGCTGGTCGACGTCTACCGCGCCGCCGACATCGTGGCCGTGCCGTCCTACTCCGAGTCGTTCGGGCTCGTGGCCCTCGAGGCCCAGGCGTGCGGCACGCCCGTGGTGGCGGCGGCGGTGGGCGGCCTGCCCACCGCGGTGGACCACGGCCGCACCGGGATCACCGTGGACGGGCACGATCCGCGGGTGTGGGCGGAGACGTTGGTGGGACTGCTCGACGACGACGAGCGCCGCCTGTCGATGTCGCGGGCCGCCCCGGTCCACGCCTCGGCGTTCTCCTGGGATTCCACGGCCGACGGACTGCTCGCCTCGTACGCGGGCACGATGGCGTCCTACCGAGCCCGGCGGGAGGCGGCCGCCGCGTCCTGATCACCCGCGGCAGCGGCGCGGCCGGCACCGGCGCAGCCCGCGAGCCCGGCCCCGTCCGAACCAGCCCCCGTGACGAATCGCTCACGAGTCCAGGCCGTCCAACCGAAGGAGTCACGATGATCGACCCCACCGAGACCAAGCGCATGGACGACGACAGCGGTGCCGACGACAGCGGTGCCGTGCCGCGTGGTGCCGACGACGTCGACCGCCCCACCCTCGAGTTGATCCGTAACTTCCTGGTGGAGCGTGACATCGAGTCGACGCTGGCCGACGGCCGCGTTTTCGTGGTGCAGCTGCCAGGGGAGAAGCGGCTCAAGACCGCCTGCCATCTGACGGTGAACCGGGAGAGCGTGCGGGTCGAGGCGTTTGTCTGCCGCAAGCCCGACGAGGACTTCGAGAGGGTCTACAAGTACCTCCTGCGGCGCAACCGTCGGCTGTACCAGGTGGCGTACACGCTGGACAACAACGGCGACATCTACTTGGTGGGCCGGATGCCGCTGGTCGCGGTGACCGAGGAGGAGCTCGACCGCGTGCTCGGCCAGGTGCTCGAGGCGGCCGACCACGACTTCAACATCCTGCTCGAGACCGGTTTCCACACCTCGATCCGCCGCGAGTGGGAGTGGCGCGTCTCGCGCGGAGAGCCGCTGCGCAACCTCGACGCCTTCCGCCACCTCACCGAGGACCTGCCGCAGCCGGGCAACGGGTAGCCTCGGCGCCCATCCCTCGGCGCCCATCCCTCGAGAAGAGCGTTCCGCGCACCCTCTTCTCGGCCGATGCGTGCGGGACGCTCTTGTCGATGGGGTGGAGCGTCGCGGATGCGGACCGCCGCGGCTCCCGTCAGATCTGCTCGGCGACCTTCTTGCGCAGGACCTTGCCCATCGGGTTGGTGGGCAGCCCGTCCAGCGCCACGAATTCCCGGGGGACCTTGTACCCGGCGAGTGAGGCCTTGCAGTGGGCGCGCAGGGCCGGGGCGTCGAGCTCGGTGCCCGGCTCGAGCACGACCGCGGCCACGACCTGCTCGGCGCCGTCCGGTCCGCGCCGGCCCACCACCGCGCAGTCGGCCACGCCCGGGGCCCTGCGCAGGACCGTCTCGACCTCGGACGGATAGACGTTGAACCCGCCGGTGACGATCATCTCCTTGATCCGGTCCACCACGTGCAGGAAGCCGTCGGCGTCCTGCGTCACCACGTCGCCGGTGCGTAGCCAACCCTCGTGGAAGGTCTCGGCGGTGGCCGCGGGGTTGCCCCAGTAGCCCGGGAAGACCTGCGGCCCCCTGACCAACAGCTCGCCGGGTTCGCCCGGGGCGGCGTCCACGGTGGGGTCGTCCTTGTGAGCGACGCGGATGTCGGTGTCCGGGAAGGGCACGCCGATGCTGCCGGCCCGCCTCGCCGTCGACATGGGGTTGCCCACCGTGATGGGCGAGGTCTCGGTCATGCCGTATCCCTCCACGAGCAGGCCCCCGGTCGCGGCCTCCCACCTGGCGATGAGTTCGGCGGGCAGGCTCATCGCCCCGGAGAACGAGTGCCGCACGCCGTGCAGCGTGATCCCCCGCCGGTCGGCCTCCTCGAGGATCTTGGAGTAGATCGGCGGGACCGCCGGTATGAAGGTGGGCAGGTCCTTGGCGAAGATCGGCATGATGAGGGCCATGTCGGGTGTCGGCACGAGTTGGAGTCGCGCGCCCTTGGCGATGCCGAACACGACACACATCGTCACCCCGTAGGCGTGGAACATCGGCAGCGAGGCCAGGAACCGCTCCCGCCCCGGTTCGAGGTCGGGCACCCAGGCCTCGCCCATCTTGGCGTTGGCCACGAGATTGGCGTGGGAGAGCGTGGCTCCCTTGGGTGTTCCGGTGGTGCCGGAGGTGTACAGGATCAGCGCGAGGTCGTCGGCCTCAGGGCGCGGATGGGAGAAGTCCAGCTCGGGCCCGGTCTCCAGCTCGCGCCAGTCCAGGGTCCCGGGAGCGGGCACGGAGAGCTTGGCCCGCGAGGCGCGCAGCGAGGGGACGGGGAGGAACTTGAGTGCCAGGCGCTTGGCCGCGGGGAGCTCGTCGAGCAGGTCGACGGCGATGATGTGCTCGATCTGGGTGCCTGGGCGGTCGGCCAGCTCGCGCACCATGTCGGCGACGACGTTCCAGGTCACGACCACCTTCGCGCCGTGGTCGGCGAACGGACCCTCGAGCTCGTCGGCGGTGTAGAGCGGGTTGTGCTCGACCACGATCGCGCCGATCCGCAGCGCGGCGTAGAACACGACGATCCCCTGCGGACAGTTGGGCAGCAGGACGGCGACCCGGTCCCCGCGCCCCACCCCGAGGCGGCGCAGTCCCTCGGCCGCGTGACGGACCCGGCTGCCGATCTCGGAGTAGGGGGTCAGTCGGCCGAAGAACTCGGTCGCGGGCCGGTCGGAGTAGGTGCGCACGGCGTCGTCGAACTGGTCTAGCAGCGTGGTGGTGCCGTAGTCGAGGTCGTGCGTGGTGCCCGGGGTGTAGTGGGCGGTCCACGGCCGGTCGGATCGATCGGGGGTGTCTCCGGCGTGTGTGGTCATGTCTGCACCGTAGTCCTCGGGCGTCGGGTCATAATGACCGTATGGCTTACGGAACCCTCGTCCTGCTGCGTCACGGTCAGTCCACGTGGAACGCCTCCAACCAGTTCACCGGATGGGTCGATGTGGACCTCACCGACCTCGGACGCGAGGAGGCGGTCCGCGGTGGCAGACTCCTCGCCGAGGAGGGCATCCTCCCGGACGTGCTGTACACCTCGTTGCTGCGCCGGGCCATCACCACGGCCAACATCGCGCTGGACGCCTGCGACCGGCACTGGATCCCCGTCGTGCGGCACTGGAAGCTCAACGAGCGGCACTACGGCAAGCTGCAGGGCCTCAACAAGGCGGAGATCAAGGACGAGTTCGGTGACGAGCAGTTCATGCTGTGGCGCCGGAGCTACGACACGCCGCCGCCGGCGATCGACTCCGGCAACGAGTACTCGCAGTCGGCCGACCCCCGCTACGCGGACCTTCCGGAGGTCCCGCTGACGGAGTGCCTCAAGGACGTGGTGGACCGCTTCATCCCGTACTACGCGGCCGAGATCGCGCCGCAGCTGGCCGAGGGCAAGACGGTCATGGTGGCCGCCCACGGGAACTCGCTGCGCGCACTGGTCAAGCACCTCGACGGCATCTCCGACGAGGACATCGCGGGCCTGAACATCCCCACCGGCATCCCGCTCGTCTACCGCTTCGACGACTCCGGTCTGGTCTCCAACCCGGGGGGCACCTACCTCGACCCGGAGGCCGCGGCCGCGGGAGCCGCCGCCGTCGCCAGCCAGGGCGCCCAGAAGTAGGTGTCGCTCCGGTGAACACGCGGCGAACCCCCGTCCACCTGCGGACTTCCCGTAGATGGACGGGGGTTCTCCGTTGTCGACGCCGATTCGCCGCACCGTAGTATCTGCCTCGTGCAGGTCAGTCTCGGGATCGCCCTCGCGATCATCGCCGCAGTGGTCGGCTTTGTCGTCGGCGGGCTCGTCATCCCCCGGCTCGACGCCCGCCGTGAGCTCCGGCTCGCCGAGCAGCAGGGGCCGAGCCGGTTGGAGGTCCTGCGGGCGGTGTACCACCAGGCGCCGTACGCGCTCGCCGTGGTGGACCGTCACCAGGACGTGGTGCTCTACAACCGTCGCGCCGCCGAGCTGGGGATCGTGGACGACCGGCTCCTGGTGGACCCGGTGTGGCGCGCCGCCGAGATCACGTTCGCCAGCGGCGAGCCGTCCGTGTTCGACCTGCCCGCCAAGATCATCACGGGGCGTCGCCGCATCCCGTCGGTGAGCGGCCGCAGCGAGATCCTCGGCGGCCATCTCGCTCAGTTCGCGGTGGTGTTCGCCGACGACGATTCCGAGCAGCGGCGCATGGAGGCCGCACGACGCGACTTCGTGGCCAACGTGTCCCACGAACTCAAGACACCGGTGGGGGCCATGGCCGTGCTGGCCGAGGCGTTGTTGGAGTCCAAGGACGACCCGGAGTCGGTCGAGTACTTCGGCGGCCGCGTGGTGAGCGAGGCCCACCGTCTGGGCAAGATGGTCTCCGAGCTGATCGAGCTGTCCAGGCTCCAGGGCGCCGAGCGGATCCGTGATCCCGAGCCGGTGGACGTGGACGCCGTGGTGGACGAGGCCGTGCGCAGATCGGCGTCCGCGGCGGAGGCGGCCGGGATCGAGTTGATCACCGACGCGCCCTCCGGGCTCGAGATCTCGGGCGACCTGACCCTGCTGGTCACCGCGTTGACCAACCTCATCTCCAACGCCGTCAACTACTCCCCGGAGCGCACGCCGGTCTCGATCACCCGGGCGCTCGATGGGGACACCGTGATGCTGCGGGTCACCGACCGGGGGATCGGCATCGCGCCCGAGCACCAGACCCGCGTCTTCGAACGGTTCTTCCGCGTGGACAAGGCCCGGTCCCGGGCCACCGGCGGGACCGGGCTGGGGTTGGCGATCGTCAAGCACGTCGCCCAGAACCACAACGGCGGCGTCAGCATCTGGAGCCGACCCGGGACCGGGTCCACGTTCACACTCGAACTCCCGGCCCATGTGGAGCCGGATGGCGAGGGGGCCCGACCCCCCGCCGAGCACGACCAACAAAGAGAGGACCAGGTGCCGTGACCAGGGTGCTGATCGTAGAGGACGAGGCTTCGCTCGCGGATCCGTTGGCGTTCCTCCTGCGCAAGGAGGGCTTCGAGGTCACCATCGCCGGCGACGGCCCGACCGCGCTGGAGAGCTTCGACGCGGAGGGCGCGGACATCGTGTTGCTGGACCTCATGCTCCCGGGCATGTCCGGAACCGACGTGTGCAAGCGACTGCGGGTGACCTCGAGCGTCCCGGTCATCATGGTGACCGCGCGGGACAGCGAGATCGACAAGGTGGTCGGGCTGGAGTTGGGGGCCGACGACTACGTCACCAAGCCCTACTCGGCCCGCGAACTCATCGCCCGCATCCGGGCCGTCCTGAGGCGCGGTGCCGACACCGAGGGGGACCAGCCGGACGAGATCGGTGTCCTCGAGTCGGGCCCGGTGCGCCTCGACATCGAGCGGCACACGGTGACCGTGCGCGGGTCGGTGGTGACCCTCCCGCTCAAGGAGTTCGACCTGCTCGAGTACCTGCTGCGCAACTCGGGCCGGGTGCTCACCCGCGGTCAGCTGATCGACCGCGTCTGGGGGTCGGACTACGTGGGGGACACCAAGACGCTGGACGTGCACGTCAAGCGGCTGCGCTCGAAGATCGAACAGGACCCGGGCAAGCCGGTCCACCTGGTGACGGTCCGCGGCCTGGGCTACAAGTTCGAGGGCTGACCCGCCCGGGCCGACCCGCGGGCCCATCCGGCCTCGAGCGCACCCGGGCAGGCTTATCCGACTGAGTCGGTCTGAACCCGCTCCTTATCCGACGGAGTCGGTCTGCGCCCGCTCCGTCGCGGGGTGCACGGCGACGATTCCCAGCTGGCGGCGGCGCCGGCACGCCGCGGCCAGCACCTCGTAGCAGTCGGCACCCAGCAGTTCCACCAGCTCGTCCCGCAGGGAGACGAAGACCGGGTCGGCCCCGACGTGCGCCTCGGGCGATCCGGTGCAGTACCAGTCGAGGTCCAGCCCGCCGGGGCCCCAGCCGCGGCGGTCGTACTCGCCGATACGCGTGTGGAGGACCTCCACCTCGTCGGGCCGGGTCTCCCACTCCTGCGTGCGCCGGATGGGCAGTTGCCAGCACACGTCGGGCTTGGACTCGGGCAGGGTCCGCCCGGTCCGCAGGGCCATGTGGTGCAGGGCGCAGCCCGAGCCGGCCGGGAAGCCGACGTCGTTGAAGAATACGCAGCGACCGGCATGGCGGCGCGTCCGCAGAGCGGGCTCGGGCGCGCCGCCGTCCCCGGTGAGTTCGTCCTCTTCCAGCCACGGCTCGAGATCGCCGCCCTCGGCCTTCGCGGCGTCCAGCGCGGCCCCACGGTGCTGCCAGTCCTCGGGTCCCAGGAGTTCGACGTTCACGGTCAGGCGTGTGCGGTCGTCGTCGTCGCAGAGAAACGCGCCGTGGGTGCAACAGCCGGAATCGGGTTGGTCGGCCTCGATGCCGTGGCAGGCCGGGGTGCCGAACACGCAGGTCCACGAGGACAGCAACCAGGTCATGTCCGCGGAGATCAGGTGCTCGTCGTTCGCGGGGTCCGGGAACGTGTACCACTCGCGGGGGAAGTCGAGGGGGACTTCCGGGGCGGGCGCGCCCGGGGTGCTGGTGCGTTCGGTGGCGGTCACAACCAGCGACCGTAGACCGTTTAGGGTGGGCGTGTGAGATTAGGTGTCCTGGACGTCGGGAGCAACACGGTCCATTTCGTGGTGGTCGACGCCCATCGCGGCGGGCACCCCACGCCCATGAACGACTCCAAGACCCGTCTGCGGCTGATCGAATACCTCGACGAGGACGACAACATCTCCAAGACCGGCATCGCCCGGCTGATCGACGCGGTCAACGAGGCCGCCGATCTGGCCAAGGCCACCAAGTGCCGCGAGGTCATGGCCCTGGCGACCTCGGCCGTGCGCGACGCCGCCAATTCGGACGCGGTGCTCGAGAAAGTCGAGAAGGAGACCGGGATCGAGTTGCGCGTGCTCTCCGGCGAGGACGAGGCGCGGATGACCTTCCTGGCCGCCCGCCGGTGGTTCGGCTGGAGCGCCGGTCGGATCGTCAACCTCGACATCGGTGGTGGCTCGCTCGAGCTCACGAGCGGCGAGGACGAGCTGCCCGAGCACGCCTTCAGCCTGCCCCTGGGCGCGGGCCGGCTGACGCACGACTGGTTCAAGACCGATCCGCCCGAACGCAAGCGCATCAACCAGCTGCGTGACTTCATCGACGCCGAGCTGGAGGGCCCCGCCAGGGACCTGCGGGCGGCCGGTGCACCCGACCTGGCCTGTGCCACCTCCAAGACGTTCCGCACGTTGGCGCGCCTCACCGGTGCGGCGCCGTCGTCGGAGGGGCCGCGGGTGGAGCGGATCCTCACCGCGTCGGGTCTGCGGCAGGTGATCGCCTTTATCTCTCGCATGACGGCCGCCGACAGGGCAGAGTTGGAGGGCATCAGCTCTGACCGGTCGCATCAGGTGGTCGCGGGAGCGCTGGTGGCGGAGGCGTCGATGAGGGCTCTGGGGTTGGAAAGTGTGAAAATCTGCCCGTGGGCTCTGCGGGAGGGGCTCATACTGCAGCGTCTCGACCGGGACGCGGGCGGCGACGGAAAGGGGAGCTGAGATGGCCGAGGATCAGGACGGTCAGCAGATCACCGTGGCGGAGCTGCTCAAGCGCATGGGCGCGGAGCAGTCGGACGCGGCCGCACCGAAGGGTCGCCGGCACCGGCGGGCCGACGAGGGCGGCAGTGGCGTGAGCGTCTCCGAGCTCACCGGCGAGATCCCGCGGATCACCGACGACACCGAGCTCAGTAGCCGCGCCGCGCGCCGACGGGCCCGTGAGGCCGAGGAGACGGCCGCCGGGGCGGGGGAGAATACCCCCGAGACGACGACGAGCGCGGCGAGCGCTCCGACCGCCGAGAGCGCGGCTCCCCAGAGGTCGGGGCGTCGTCGGGCGCCGGAGACGGATGCCTCCGGTGAGGGTCGGGCAGAGGCTGCGCAGGCTCCGGAGGCGCCCGGGAAGCGCAGGGCTCAGACGCCCGCCGCGCCGACCACGCCGCAGTCACAGTCACCAGCTCAGCCGAAGTCGCCGTCACCGGCTCAATCGCAGCCGCAGGCGGGCCACGATGCGCGCCCGCAGACCGTGCCGCAGCCCCAGGTTCGGCAGCAGCAGACCCCGCCTCCGCCGGCTGACCACGATTCTCCCGCCGACTCCGGCAGGAAGGGCGGCCTGCGCGGACTGCTCGGCCGCAAGCGCAAGGACAAGGACGCGGACCGGGCGCAGTCCGGGGCTCCCGGGGTCCGGCCGGGTCCGGCGGGGCGTTCGGAGACCACGCCCGGCGTCGCCGCCGGTGCCGCGGCAGGTGTCGCCGGCGCCGCCGCTGCCGGAGTCGCCGCGTCGAGGAGCGATGCGGACGCGTCCCGGTCGGCAGCGCCGGTGAAGAAGACCGACGCACCGACCGCCTCCGCGCCTCCCGTCTCCGCACCTTCCGCCTCCGCACCTTCCGCGGCAGCGACGCCCACAGGCGCAGCGGCCTCGGCGACGGGGCAGAAGCCCGGAGTGCAGAAGCCCGCCGAGCAGAAGCCCGCAGGGCCCACGCCCACCGTCACGTCCGCGCCCACTGCGAGGTCCGCGACCGGCACCGAGTCCGCTCCGGCGGGAGATGCGGCGCAGTGGGGTGTCCCGTCGGGTAGTGGCTCGACCGCACACAAGGCACCCGATGCGCCGACCGGGGACGCCGCCGGTGCCGCCACGGGACCAGCCGCCGCGGGAGCAGCCGCCGCCGGTGCCGCCACGGGAGCAGCTGCCGCAGGCGCAGCGACCGCCGGCGCCGCACGGGACCACCACGCCACGACCGCGCAGGCGACCCCCGCGCACACCGGTCCGGCGCAGGCGACCCCGGCACAGGGTGCAGCCGCCCAGGCGGCCCCGGCCCACCACCGGGCGACCTCGCGGCCCGACGCCACGACCGACCACGACCCGGATCACGCGCCAGAGGGCGCCGAGCCGGCCGTGCGCTCCTCCACCACGGAATGGCTGGTCCTCGTGGCGCAGGTGCTGGCCTCGGGCGTCGCGGGCGCAGCGCTGTTCATCGGCTTCCAGCTGCTGTGGCGCGATCTGCCGTGGGTGGCCATGGCCCTGGCGCTCGTGGTGATCGTCGGGCTGGTCGCCATGGTCCGCGTCCTGCGTAGGTCGAACGACATGGTGAGCATCGCGCTCGCGGTGATCGTCGGTCTGGGCGTGACCTGCGGGCCCCTGTTGCTCAGAGTGGTCACCTGACCGGCCCACCCGATCCGTCACCACTCCGCCCGCACCTCTCACGGTGCGGGCGGAGTCGTCTGCACACCCGCCCGCCGAACCCCGTGCGACCGTCGGCCGCGTCGAGGCCGACCGCACGAACCGCGCGGGGCTGATCGCGCGGGATCAGCCGTGCAGGACCACCGGGGGTGTGTGGCACTGTTGTGGGCATGACGAGAATCGCAGTGGTCGGTGGCGGACGCATCGGCGAGGCCCTCATCGCAGGACTCCGGAAATCGGGCACGGAGCCCTCGGACATCGTGGTGATCGAGGCCGTCGAGTCCCGCGCCGCCGAACTGGCCAAGAAGTACTGCATCCTCTCCACCAGCCTGGACATCGGCTGCGAGGGGGCGGATGTGATCGTGGTGGCCGTCAAGCCCGGCGACGTCCCCGCGGTCGTCGACCGGGTCGGCGACGCGATCTCCGACAGCGTCCACGAGTCGATCGTGGTGTCGTTGGCGGCCGGCGTGCCCACGTCGGTGCTGGAGAACAAGCTCAGCGCGGGATCTCCCGTTGTGCGGGTGATGCCCAACACGGCGATGCTCGTGGGGCAGGGCGTCTCGGCGGCGTGCAAGGGTCGCTACGCGCGCGACGAGCACCTGGAGCAGGTGGTCCGGATCATGGAGAGCGTGGGCGCCGTTGTCGTCGTCGAGGAGTCCAAGATGGACGCCGTGACGGCCGTGTCCGGCTCGGGCCCCGCCTACTTCTTCCTCCTGGCCGAGGCCATGGTGGACTCGGCGGTCGAGCAGGGCCTTCCCCGTGACGTCGCGCTGCGACTCGCGGCCGGGACCGCCATGGGCGCCGGTGCCATGCTCACCGCCGGCGGTGACGGTCCCGCCGACCTGCGCGCGGCGGTCTGCTCCCCGGGAGGCACCACGGCGGCGGCGATCCGGCGGCTCGAGGCCGGGGGCTTCAGGTCCGCGGTCGCGGACGCCGTGGAGGCGTCGGCGACCAGGTCGATGGAACTGGCCCGCGCAGCGCAGACGGCCGAGGACGACGAGCGGGACGACTGACCCGACTCCAGGGCATCGCCCATCGCCCATCGCGGCCCATCGCGCTCCACACGCCCCACACGTCCCGCCAGGTGAGAGAACGGCCACCTGGCGGGACGTCGCATTTAGCACAAGCCCTGTTCAGGGCGGGTGAGGTCGCGGTCGGACGGCGTGTCGTCAAAGTTATTTGCCCACTCCCGTCGCATTGATCACACCCTTCACGCTAGGCTCATACCCAGCACGTGCGTGTCCGTACCGCAGGAGGGGAAGCCTGCGGCACGACGCGTGCCACGAAGGGTTGTGAGATGGCGACTACCGACAAGACCGAAGGCGGCGCACAGGCGGCGGGGGGTTCCCAGTTCCTGACCGTTGCCGAGGTCGCAGCGCTCATGCGCGTGTCCAAGATGACGGTCTACCGGCTCGTCCACTCGGGCGAACTGCCCGCGGTGCGGGTGGGGCGGTCGTTCCGCGTGCATTCCAAGGCGGTCCACGAGTACCTGGACACGTCGTACTTCTCCGCCGGCTGACCCGCTCCGGGTCGGCCCCCGGGCCCGTTTTCGTCGCGGCCCCACCTGCGGGTAGTCTGGACGGGTTCCGTACCGGCTTCCGAGCCCGCTTAGATGCCGGAACGCAGTAAGCCCGCTGTAAGGCCCCAGACCAGTAGTCGACAGGTAGGTGACCCCCGATATGGGTTCTGTGATCAAGAAGCGCCGCAAGCGTATGTCCAAGAAGAAGCACCGCAAGATGCTCCGCCGGACGCGCGTGCAGCGTCGCAAGCTCGGTAAGTGAGTCCGGCGGCGCCTCGATAGCGCCCGGACTCACGCCTGTAGCAGATGCCCGTCACCCGGAAACGGTGGCGGGCATCGGTGTGTCCCGGGGTGGTGTCCCGGAGTGTGTGTAGCAGCACGTCCGGGGTACGCGGACCGGGCAACGGAGCAGGGGGGTCCACCGCTACAGTGGTCTGGGTGAACCCCGAAGCACCAACCCGTCGGCCCGCCCGGGCTGTCGCCGTCGTGGGCGGGAGCCGGTACCTCGGCGCCCACCTCGTGGGGATGCTGCTCCGGACCGAATCCGTCGAGCGCGTCCTGGCCATCGACTCCGTCAAACCCTCGCCGCAACACCGCCGTCGGATGAGGGACGCCGAGTTCGTCCGCCTCGACCCGCAGTCGCCGCGCCTCCAGGGCATCCTGCGCGACGCCGGCATCGACACCGTGGTCCACGCCGGACTGCACCACACCGACTTCGCCCCGGGCGGCCGCGCGGCCGTCAAGGAAGCCAACATCATGGGCTCGATGCACGTGATCGCGGCCTGTGGGCGGGCCGCGACCGTCACGCGGTTCGTGTTGATCTCCTCGACCACCGTCTACGGCTCCTCGGGCGTGGACCCGGCCATGTTCACCGAGGACATGGCGGCTCGCCGCCAGCCCAGCGGCGGCATCCCCCTGGATCACCTGTCGGTCGAGGGCTACGTGCGGGGGATGTCCCGCAAGCGGCCGGACATCGACGTGACGATCCTGCGGATCCCCGCGATCCTCGGTCTGCCCGAACCCACGGTGTTCGGGGAGTTGCTGGCGCCCTCGATCGCCCCGGTGCTGGCGGGCTATGACCCCCGCATCCAGTTGCTGCACCCGCAGGACGCGCTCGACGCCCTCCTGCACGCCACGATGGGAGCCGCACCGGGGACGTTCAACATCGCCGGCGAGGGGATCCTCACGCTCACCCAGGCCATCCGGCGGGCCGGGCACGTCCCGCTGCCGGTGCCCCCGCAGACGTTCAAGCTCGCCGTGCGCCTGCTGTCGAGTCAGGGGCTGCGCGACATCGGGGCCTCGCAGTTGCGCTACCTGCGCTTCGGGCGCGCCGTGGACACCACGCGCATGCGCGAGGAGTTCGGCTTCACGCCCCGGTACTCCACCGAGGAGGCACTGCACGCCTACCTTGTGGACTCCGGCACCGAGCCGCTCATCACCCGCGCCACGCTCGAGCGCAAGACCGCCAAGGTCGCCGCCATGCTCCCCGCGCCCGTGGCCGACCGGCTGCGCGCGGGAGTGGACACCACCCTGTGCGAGCTCGAGGCGATCGGCGCACTGCCCGATCCGAACGAGCACGATCCGAGCATGGAGGAGGCGCTGTGAGGGGCCCCGAATTCGACCTGAGCCAGCCACTCGGTGGGCCGCGCTGGGGGGAGGGCCGCCGCGACTCGCGGAGCGACCGCATCGTGGGCGAGGGTTTCCTCGGCGCCACCAGCCACAGCGACGCCGCCGCCACCGAGATCGGCCGGATCGTCGACCGGTTCCTCACCTCGGTGCGGGACACCCTGGGCCAGGTGATGGAGGCGCTGCCGGTCGACGCCGAGATGCTGGGTCCCGTCCGCGACGTCGCGAGGGGAGTCGACGTGATGCTCGCGACCGGCGACGTCAGCGCGCTGTCCGGGCTCGTCGACGCCATCAACGGTGTCGGCGAGCTGATCGCCACACGCGTCACCGGTGGCTACGAGGTCGACGAGTTCGGCTTCGACGAGCACTTCCACAGCACCATCTGGCTACCGATGTGGCGGCCGCTGTTCGAGCACTGGTTCCGGGTCGAGGTGATCGGCGCCGAGAACATCCCCGCCGAGGGCGCGGGGCTGATCGTCTCCAACCACGCCGGGGTCCTGCCGTTGGACGCGATGATGACCACGGTCGCCGTCCACGACCACTCGGGCCGCGCCCTCCGGCTGCTGGCGGCCGACCTGGCGATGACGCTGCCGGTCTCCGCCCCGCTGGCGCGGCGGGCCGGGGCGACCCTCGCCTGCGCTGCCGACGCCGAACGCCTGCTCGAGAGCGGACACGTGGTGGCGGTGTGGCCCGAGGGCTACAAGGGGCTGGGCAAGCCGTTCTCTGACCGGTACCGGCTGCAGCGCTTCGGCCGCGGTGGATTCGTGTCCACGGCGCTGGACGCCGGCGCGCCGATCATCCCGTGCTCGGTGGTGGGCTCGGAGGAGATCTACCCCAAGATCGGCGAGTTCTCCCCGCTGGCGCGGCTGCTGGGCGTCCCGTACCTGCCCATCACGCCGACGTTCCCCCTGCTCGGCGGCCTGGGCGGCATCCCGCTGCCCACCAAGTGGACCATCGAGTTCGGCGAGCCCATCGAGACCTCACATCTGGGTCCGGACGCCGGCGACGACCCGATGATCGTCTTCGAGATCACCGACCAGGTCCGCGAGACCATCCAGAACACGCTGTTCCGGAACCTCGCGCGCCGCGGGAGCGTCTTCTTCGGCTGACCCGCGTGGCGGTCGTGCCGGGCCGGCGCGTTCCGGGCCCGGCCGCGCGTCGGCTCAGAACATCCGTCGGATCTGGCCGATCGTCCGCGCACCGTACGAGGATTTGACGGCCGCCCGGGCTCCGGCGAGCCCGCCCACCGCGAGCACGCCCGGGACCGCCTTCTTGGCGGCCTTGCGCACGGTGCGGAAGTCCTTGATGTCCCAGCCGTTCTCGGAGGCGTACTTGCGCAGCCGCCCGTCCGGGTTGATGGCCACCGGGTTGCCGACCATGGTGAGCATCGGCATGTCGTTGAAGCTGTCCGAGTACGCGTAGCACTTGGACAGGTCGAAACCCTCGGCCTCGGCGAGGTTGGAGATGGCGTGCGCCTTGCCGGGCCCGTGCAGGATGTCGCCCACCAGGCGGCCGGTGTACACACCGTCCTCCTCCTCGGCCACGGTCCCGAGCGCACCCGAGAGCCCGAGCCGCGCCGCGATCACCCGCGCGAGCATCACCGGCGTGGCGGTGACCAGCCAGACCTGCTGGCCGGCGTCGAGGTGCATCTGCACAAGCGAGCGCGTGCCCGGCCAGACGCGGTCGAGCATCGAGGTGTCCACGACCTCCTCGCTCAACGCGGTCAGCTCGGCGACGGTGTGGCCCTTGACGAAGCTCAGCGCCTTGTCGCGGCCCGCGGCCACGTCGTCGGCGTTCTCCTTGCCGGAGACCCGGAACTTGACCTGCGACCACGCCATCGACGCCACGTCCTGCGCCGTGAAGAACTTGTGCTTGGCCAGGCCACGCGCCAGCAGGATGATCGAGGCGCCCTGGATCAGGGTGTTGTCCACGTCGAAGAACGCCGCGGCCTGCGGGTCGGGGACGAACCGCGTGGCGGCGTGGTCGTCGTGGTCCTCGGTGGGCGTGGCGTCGGCGAGCGGGGGACCGGGCTCGGCGCCGGGCTCGAGCTTGACCGCGTTCCTGGCCGAGGCCTCGCCGGCGACGCGCTGGTCGCGGGCGTTGCGCCGGCGCCAGACCAGCCGCCCGATCGCACTGGTGACGTCCGCTCGTCCGGGCAGCCGGAGACTGTTGCCCCCGGTGTCGGAATCGGGATCGTCGGTGGCGTCGGTGTGGTCGTTCACCGGGTGGACCTCCTAGTGGGGGTGGGACCCCATCCTAGGGGAGCCCAGAGGGGGTGGGGCACTATCAGGGCATGGTGCACACGGTGACCCTGCTTACCCGCGAGGGCTGTGGAAGTTGCGTCCGGGTCCACGGGCAGTTGGTCCCGTTGTGCGCGACGGCGCACGCGCGGCTCGAGGTGGTGGACGTGGACCGTGCTGCCGACCCCGAACTCGCGGTGGAGTACGGCGACCGCCTGCCGGTGGTGCTGGTGGACGGCGCGGAGCACTCGTGTTGGGAGGTCGACGACGACGAGCTGAGTGCCGACCTCGCGGCCCCCGAGCCGTTCCGTGGCTGGGGGTGAGCCCGCTACTCCTCGGCGAGCAGGCCCTGCAGGATCGTCGCGTGCCGGAGCAGGAAGGCGCGCTCGTCGAGCTTCTTGCGCCGGAGCCAGCCGGTGACCTCGCTGTTGTGCTTGCTCGCGTTGCAGGAGGCGCAGGCGGGGACCACGTTCTCCAGGGTGTAGCGCCCGCCGCGGGAGACGGGCATGACGCAGTCGCGCTGCAGTGCGGGGCCCTGCGCCCGGCAGTAGGCGCACCCGCCCCAGGCGCGGAGGAGGTCGACCCACTGCGGGGTGGTGAGGTCGTTGTCGACCCTAGCCAGTCGCCGCTTCCGTCGCTTCGCGTACCGCGCGCGTGTCGCCGCGGACACGGTGGTGGAGGACCTTGTGGTGGTGGACCTGCGGCGTGGTGGCACGGCGCAACCGTACGTCGCTCGCGTGCGCCCGGTGGAGCGCTGTCCGCGCGCGTGTCGCCGCGGGCCCGGGCCGCCGAGGGTCGGCGCTGCTCATGGCGGCCGCACGGCGTCCCCCGGGCATAGCATCCGCCCCGGCGACGGTTTTGTCCCGGGGTGCCAAGCGGGTTACGGTGGAGTTCGTTGCGGGTCGATCGCAGGCTCAGGCCACGGCCGTCCCGGCAGGGGAATCCACTGGGATTCGCCCTGTACGCAGCCGTGCACACCGACAGGAGACGACCGACTGTGGATCACCGTTCCGCGTGTGCGTCGAGTGTCGTCCCGTCGTTCCCGGTGTCCCGAGTTGACGCATCGGTGCCCATTCTGGCATGGGCCCCATCGGCACTCGCGTCCGGGGGTCGGCCGTGAGCATCCTCCTGGTGGGTCTGTCCCATCACAGCGCCCCGGTCGCCCTGTTGGAGTCGGTGGCCGTCGCGGAAGCCGATCGGGACACCCTCACCGAGAACCTGATCAGCGGCAGCCACGTCGACGAGGCGATGATCGTCACCACCTGTAACCGCGTTGAGGTCTACGCGGCGGTGGAGGCGTTCCACCCGGCGCTCGACGACGTGGTGGGTCTCCTCTCGCGGCACTCCGGTCTCTCGGCCGACGAACTCAGCCGCCACCTCTATGTCCGCTATTCCGAGTCGGCCGCCGAGCACCTGTTCTCGGTGGCCTCGGGCCTGGACTCGATGGTCGTGGGCGAGCAGCAGATCATCGGACAGATCCGCACGGCCTACCAGTCCGCGTCCGACATCGGCGCGGCCGGCACCACGCTGCACCGACTCGCCCAGCAGGCCCTCCACGTGGGCAAACGCGTCCACACCGAGACGGGCATCGACTCGGCGGGCTCGTCGGTGGTGTCGGTGGCGCTCGACCGCGCCGCGGAGATCCTCGCCGAGGGGGCGACCCCCGAGACCTCCGGGTCCCAGTCCCGCCGTCTCGACGGGCGCCGCGCGGTCGTGCTCGGAGCGGGTGCGATGGGCGGGCTGGCCGTCGCGCACCTGGGCCGAGCGGGGATCGCTCATATCGACGTCACCAACCGCACCCCGGAGCGCGCCGATCGTCTCTCCGAGATCGCCCGCGACGCCGGCACCCCGGCCTCGGCGTTCCCCATGGAGGACCTGGCCGACGGGATCGCCGCCGCGGACATCCTCTTCACCTGTACCGGCGCGGTCGGCGCGGTCGTGACCCTGGGCGACGTGCACACGGCGATCGCCCGGCGCGGACCGGGGCGTCCGTTGGTGATCTGCGACCTGGGCATGCCTCGCGATGTCGACCCCTCGGTCTCGGGCCTGCCGGGCGTGACCGTGCTCGGCATCGAGGAGCTCAACGCCGACCCGGCCACCTCGGCCGCGGCCGCCGACGCCGACGCCGCCCGGACGATTGTCGACACCGAGCTCGCCGCGTACACGCAGGCCGAGCGCATGGCCGGGGTCGGGCCGCTGATCGGCCAGCTCCGCGGCCGCGGCGGACAGGTGGTCGCCGCCGAGATGCGACGGCTGGATTCGCGACTGCCGGAGTTGGACGACAGGGTCCGCGACGAGGTGGCCAACACCGTGCGACGGGTGGTGGACAAGCTGCTGCACCCGCCGACGGTGAGGTTTAAGGAGCTCGCCGCGCAGCCGGACGGCGAGAACCTGGCGGCGGTCGTGAGGACGCTGTTCGACCTGGACAGCGCGGATCGTCTGGACGCGAGCAGTGTGGACGCCAGCAGTGTGGACGAGGAGGCGTCATGAGCAGGACCCTGAAGGTGGGGACGCGCGGGAGCAACCTCGCGACCACGCAGGCCGGGCACGTGCGGGACGCGCTCATCGCCGCCGGCTACCCGGCAGAGCTGGTGATCGTCCGGACCCGGGGCGACGTGGTGATGGCACCCGTCGAGCGGATCGGCGTGGGCGTGTTCACGATGGAGCTGCGCTCCGCGCTCGAGCGCGGCGACTGTGACGTCGCCGTCCACTCGTACAAGGACCTCCCGACCGCGCCCGACGACCGGTTCGCCCCGATCGCCGTGCCGCCGCGGGTCGACCCCTCGGACGTGCTCATCGCCCGCGACGGGCTGACCCTGACGACGCTCCCCGAGGGTGCGCGCGTCGGGACCTCGGCACCCCGCCGGCGGTCCCAGCTCGCCGCGCTCCGGCCGGACCTGGACCTGCACCCGCTGCGCGGCAACATCGACACGCGCATGTCCTACGTGACCAGCGGGGACCTGGACGCGGTCGTGTTGGCCGCCGCCGGGCTCGACCGCGTCGGCGTGGGCGAACGGGCCACCCAGCGGTTCGGCATCGACGTGATGCTCCCCGCCCCCGCGCAGGGTGCCCTCGCCGTCGAATGCCGCGCCGACGACGCCGGCGCCGCCGAGGCGATCGCACTGCTGGACCACCTCCCCTCCAGGATCCGGGTGACCGCCGAGCGACGCCTCCTCGCCGAACTCGAGGCCGGGTGCACCGCCCCGGTCGGGGCGCGCGCCGAACTCGACGGGGGAGTGCTCACACTGCACGCCGTCGCCGCGTCGCACGACGGCACGACCGTCCTGCGCACCGAGGGCACCACCGTCACCGCGGACCACCCCGACGGTCCCGTCACCGCTGCCGACGAGCTGGGTCGCCGGCTCGCGGCGGACCTGCTCGGCCGGGGCGCACGAGACCTGATGTCCGAGAAGTCCCCCGAGGAACGGGCCCCGCTCGTCCCGAGGGAGTCGACGACGGCGCCCCCGACCGTCACCGAGACCTGATCCATGTCCCCTGAAGCTCCCCGTCGCGCGCAGCCAGCGCGCGACACCCACCCCACGGAGAGACGAACAATGACTCGAGCACGTACCACCCGCCCCGGAACCGTCCGCTTCGTCGGCGGCGGTCCAGGCAACGCGGGGATGCTCACCTGCAGGGCCCGGGAGGTCCTCGCGGGTAACGCGCTGGTCTTCGCCGACGCCGACGTCTCCGCCGAGGTGCTCGCGCTCGTCGCAGGCGACGTCCCGGTCCCGGAGGACCTGCTCGACGCGCGCCGCGCCGAGATGGACGCCGCCGTCGCCGCCGAGGACAAGGCGGAGATCAAGAGGCTGAAGACGCTCCCGGCTCCCACCGCCGCGGACGTGCGTCCCGTCCTGGGAGAACCGGCCGCCGTGGCCAAGCAGCTCGTCGCCGAGGCCAAGAAGGGCCACGACGTGGTGCGGCTGGTCACCGGTGACCCGATGACCACCGACGCCACCGTCACCGAGATCGCGGCCGTCGGCCGCACCGTGGTGCCGTTCGAGGTCGTGCCGGGCGTCGCCGAGGCCACCGCCGTCCCCGCGTTCGCCGGCATCGCCCTGGGGTCCGGGTACGTGTTCGCCGACGGCCGCGGCAAGGTCGACTGGGCCTCCCTCGTCAACTCGCCCGGCCCGATCGTCCTGCGCACCACCGGACGGCACCTCGCCGAGGCCGCCTCCAACCTCGCCGAGCAGGGCCTCGCGGCCGGGACGCCCGTCACCGTGACCTGCGCCGGTTCGCTCTGTGCCCAGAAGTCCGCCGACGGTACCCTGGCCACCATGGCCGAGGTCGGGCGCGAGATGGACGGTGACCTCGTGGTGACCATCGGCAAGTCCGCCGGTGAGCGCCACCGCCACCAGTGGTGGGAGTCGCGGGCCATGTTCGGTTGGAACGTGCTCGTGCCCCGCACCAAGGCACAGTCCGCCGAGATGAGCGAGCGGATCGCCGAGCACGGCGCCGTGCCGGTCGAGGTGCCCACCATCGCCGTCGAGCCGCCCCGCAGCCCGGCCCAGATGGAGCGGGCGGTCAAGGGTCTGGTCGACGGCCGGTACCAGTGGGTCGTGTTCACCTCCTCCAACGCGGTCCGCGCGGTGTGGGAGAAGTTCTGCGAGTTCGGCCTGGACGCCCGCGCGTTCTCCGGCGTCAAGATCGCCTGCGTGGGAGAGGGCACCGCGGAGCGCGTCCGCGAACTGGGCATCCAGCCCGAGCTGCTGCCCTCCGGCGAGCAGTCCAGCCAGGGCCTGCTCGAGGTCTTCCCGCCGTACGACGACATCCTGGACCCCGTCAACCGGGTCCTGCTGCCGCGCGCCGACATCGCCACCGAGACCCTCGCCGAGGGCCTGACCGGCCGCGGCTGGGAGATCGAGGACGTCACCGCCTACCGCACAGTCCGCGCGGCCCCGCCGGCCGCCGAGATCCGCGAGATGATCAAGAGCGGCGGGTTCGACGCCGTGTGCTTCACCAGTTCCTCCACGGTCCGCAACCTCGTGGGGATCGCCGGTAAGCCGCACACCCGGACCCTGATCGCGTGCATCGGCCCGCGCACCGCCGAGACCGCTGCCGAGTTCGGACTGCGCGTGGACGTGCAGCCGGACAACGCGTCGGTGCTCGACCTGGTGGACGCGCTCGCCGCCCACGCGGACCAGCTGCGTGAGGCCGGGGAGCTGCCGCCCCCTCGTCGCCGCGCACGCCGTCGCTGATCCCGACCGGCGCCGCACCGCGTCACCGGCGACTTTCGTACAGTGGAGCCCGTGACCACACCGCGTGAGACCGACACCGCATCCGTTCCGGCACCACTGGTGCGTCCGCGACGGCTGCGCTCGACGCCGGCGATGCGCAGGCTCGTCGCCGAGACCACGCTCGCACCCCGGCAGCTGGTCCTGCCGGCGTTCGTCGCCGACGGTCTCGACGCGCCGCACGCCATCTCCTCCCTGCCCGGGGTCGTGCAACACACCGTCGACTCCCTCCGCCGTGAGGCCGCCGCCGCCGCCGAGGCGGGACTCGGCGGGATCATGCTGTTCGGCGTCCCGCTCGACGAGCACAAGGACGCCTCGGGTAGCTGCGGCGCCGCAGCCGACGGCATCCTCAACCGGGCGCTGACCGCCGTCCGCGAGGAGGTCGGCGACGACCTCGTGGTGATGGCCGACACCTGCCTGGACGAGTTCACCGACCACGGGCACTGCGGTGTCCTCGGCACCGACCCACGTGGCGAGCAGATCGTCGACAACGACGCCACCCTGGCCGCCTACAACGACCTCGCCGTGGCCCAGGCCGCCGCCGGAGCCCACGTGGTGGGGCCGAGCGGGATGATGGACGGCCAGATCGCCGCCATCCGCGAGGCGCTGGACCGCGAGGGCTACCAGGACGTGGCCGTACTCGCGTACAGCGCCAAGTACGCCAGCGCCTTCTACGGGCCGTTCCGCGAGGCCGTCGGGTCCTCGCTTCGCGGCGACCGGCGTACCTACCAGCAGGACCCCGCCAACCTGCGCGAGTCGCTTCGCGAGGTGCGGTTGGACCTGGACGAGGGCGCCGACATAGTCATGGTCAAGCCGGCGATGAGCTACCTCGACGTGCTGCGCCAGACCGCTGAGATCTCGGACGTGCCCGTGGCCGCCTACCAGGTCTCCGGGGAGTACGCGATGATCTCCGCCGCCGCCGAGCGCGGATGGATCGACCACGACCCGGCGGTGATGGAGTCGCTGACCTCCATCCGCCGCGCCGGCGCGGACATCGTCCTGACCTACTGGGCCTTGCACGCCGCCCGCCTCCTCACCGACGGGTGGGGCACCCGGTGACCGGCACCGGCCCGTGGCGCCCACCCGAGCGGACCGACGTCCCCTCCGAGCGCGCCGACGGCCGGCCGGTGGAACCGGCGGGCCCCCTTCCCGACGACGTCCACTCCGCCTGGGGTCTGTGGCTCGCCGCCACCGGGTTCGCGCTGATCGGGATGCTGCTCAACGCCGCGACCTCCCGGTTCGGCGATCTGCCCCCGGCCACCCGTGACGCCTTCCGCGACGCCGTCGAGACCGCCGGGGCCGCTGACATCTCCATCGAGGCGCTGTTCGGCATGGCGCGGATCGTGGGGGCGATCCTGGCAATACTCGTCAGCGTGGTGACCGTGTGGCTGGCATTCCGGCTGCGAGCGGGAAAGGGCTGGGCCCGGACGATGCTCGACATTGTCGCCATCTTCCTCGTGGTGGACGCGGTCTCCGTCGTGATCGGCGTGTTCGGCGGTGTCGCCGAGGCGGGGGAGCGTGGCGAGATCGTCACCTTCATCGTGATCTCCCTGCAGATCCTCGCGGGGCTGTGCGCCGCGACCGCCGTGTGGCGTCAGCACACCGCCGAGGCCATGAAGTTCACGACCGGCGGTGGTGCGCGTGCCGGCGAGTGAGCCCGACCAGTCGGAACCGGGGACAGGCCCGGAACCGCAGGGCCCCATCCTCTTCGCCGAAGACGGGTGGAGCTGGGCCTGGATCTTCGCCGCGCCGCTGTTCTGCGCGAGCGCCGCGGTGTTCGAGTTGATCGCCGGCGCGCCAGTCCACTGGCTCATGCTCACGGTCTGCGCGATCGCCTCGGCGATGTGCCACGGGGTGATGATCGCCGCCACCCGCGTCCACGGTCGCGTCCGGCTCACCCCGACCACGTACATCCAGGGAACCGAGGAACTCGAACTGGACCGCGTGCAGGAGGTGCTCCCGCTGCCCGGTGACGGCATCCCCGAGGCCTCGTGGGAGACCGCCCGCACGCTCGGAGAACTCCGCGAGGTTCCCCGCCGACGGCGGTCCGTCGGACTGCGCCTGGACACCGGTGCCGAGGTCCGGGCCTGGACCCGCGACCCGGTCGGGTTGCACGCCGCCCTCGAGGCCGCGGTCCGCTCCGTCGGAACGGGCACCGGCACCGGCTCGGGCGCCGCCTCGGATCCGGCGTGACCGCCCGGCGCCACGCCGTGCTCGCCGTCGTCGCGGCGGTCCTGGCGGTGGTGCTGTGGTGGTTGTCGCGCGACCTCGTGGCCGTCCGGCCGCCCCAGGTCGACCCGCCGGTCGAGGGTGTCATCCTGCGGACCTACACCGAGCCCTGGCTGCTGCTGGCGGCCACACTGTCGGCCGGCGTCGCGATGGTCTCCACCACGCTCGCGTTGCTGACCCGAGGCAGCCGGTATGAACAGTGATATATCTACTTCTGCCTGCACTTTTCCGGCACGCACCCCGCTCGCGGTAACGATCGGATGACGGTTCCCTGAGTCGGTGCCAGTTGGTGCGGCGTGGCACCGGCCACAGGCTACATTTGGAGCGGTTCGGACGCTTGTGACGCTCGTGAACTTGAGCGGTCGCGGCGTCCGATTCGTCTGGCAGTCATCTACAGAACATGGAATCGGGGACCGGTGCAGCCGTCTAGCACTTTCGTTGGCA
This sequence comes from Dietzia sp. 2505, assembly GCF_040546785.1. Classification (NCBI taxonomy): domain Bacteria; kingdom Bacillati; phylum Actinomycetota; class Actinomycetes; order Mycobacteriales; family Dietziaceae; genus Dietzia; species Dietzia sp. 2505. Next base: position 115,610 of record NZ_JBEPON010000006.1, read on the forward strand.
CCACCGCGGTCGTTGGGGCGATCGCACTTCTTGGTACCGGAGTGGCCGCCGCCGCCCCGGTCAAGTGGCAGGACTGTACCGAGATGCTCGGGATCGAGGCCGAGTACGTGCCGGCCGGTCTCGAGTGCGGGACCGTGGAGGTCCCGGTCGACTACAGCCAGCCCGACGGCGCCCGGACCGAGGTCGCGCTGACGCGCATCAAGGCGTCCTCCGGGCAGGCCCGGTCGGCCGTCTTCGGCAATCCCGGCGGCCCCGGCAACTATGCCCTCAACTTCTGGAGCCCCGCGTTCGACGGCACCGCGCCCGCCGGCCTGTACGAGAACCACGACCTCGTGGCCGTCCAGCCGCGCGGCCTCTACGGTTCCAACCCGATGACCTGTGACGTCGCCTTCGTCGGCCCCACCACCGCCAATGCGTTGCACGACGCCTGCTTCGGGACCGACCCGGCCTACATGGCCTCGTTCACGACCGAGAACGCGGCCCGCGACATGAACTCCGTCCGCGAATCGCTCGGGCTCGCGGAGATCGACTACGTGGGCGTGTCCTACGGCACCGCGATCGGCACCGACTTCGCGACCCTGTTCCCCGAGCACACCGGCCGCATGGTGCTGGACTCCAACACGCACCCCGACTGGCGGTGGTCCACCCAGGCCGAGCAGGGCGCGCTCGCCCAGGAACGGCGATTGAACGACATCTTCACGTGGATCGCCGAGCGCGACGACTATTACGGCCTCGGCGACACCCCACGCAAGGTGTTCCACTCCTGGAAGTGGGTCACCGACCAGGAGGTGGGGGGACCCGCCAACCTCACCCCGCCGCCGGCCGAGACCCGTGACCTGCCCGTCGAGCTGCGGGGCACCGCGCTCGAGCGGCCCGCGCTGGACACCATCAACGGCACCGCGCCCGCCCTCGCCCGCGTCGAGGGTCTCGGCCGCGCCGTCGCGCTGCAGGGTCTGACCAACAACGCCACCACCGGCTTGTACGACGCCACGGTGGGCGCGACCTACTCCGAGCAGGCGTGGCCGATGCTGGCGCACATGCTCAAGTACTACAACGACGGCGGCAACATCGCCCGGGTCGACTACCCGACGGCCGCCCGGATCGTCGCCGCGCAGGAGAGCCGCTCGCCGGTCTTCCGCACCGACATCGAGATGAACGCGATCATCACGTGCAACGAGACCGCCTCGCCGCCCAACGAGCTGGGTGTCATGGCCGCCAAGGCTGATCGGTACACGGGCGGCAACAAGCTCACCACCCGCGCCGCGGCCGAGGCCGCCGGTGACGACTGCGTGGGCTGGGCGCCGGTCGCACGCACCATTCAGCCGAACGGCGACGCCCTCGACCAGAAGCCGCTCGTCCTGCACTCGGAGAAGGACGCCGTCACCCCGATCGCCGGCGCCCACAGGGTCGTCGAGACGCTCGATGGGACGTTGGTCGTCGTCGGAGGCGGCGAGCACGGGACCTTCCGTACCGGAAACGCTGCCGTCGACGCCGTGGTGATGGAGTTCCTCGAGACCGGCGTCGCGATTCCGGGGCGCGTCGAGGGCAAGCCCTCGCCGGAGCCTCTGCCGAGGTGGGGTCAGGCCGAGCGCGCGGCCGCCGCCCAGCAGGGCATGTCCGCGCCCGTCGCCGGTGCCGACGACTGGTACGGCACCCACCGCGACGCCGGCGCGGCCGCCGCGCCGGTGATGGGCTCTGTGGCCGCCCCGGCAGCCCCTGTGGCCGAGCCGGCTGTGCCCGCTCCGGTGGTCCCGGCCCCGGCTCCGCTGCCCACCCCGCAGGAGCTGCACCAGCAGGCCGAGCAGGCCCTGCAGGACGTGGCCGGACAGGTCGATACCGCCGTCAAGGCGTTGTTCGCACCGCACGGCCAACCCGCCCCGCCGCAGGGCTGACACCGCGAGGGGGTACTCGCGGGCAGTCTTTGAGACACTGGACAGGTGACGTCTGCGAGCGATGCCTTCCCGACCCCGTCCGGCCTGTCCGGCACCACCCGATCGGCCGAGCTGTTCGCCGAGGCCCGCGAGCTGATCCCGGGCGGGGTCAACTCCCCGGTCCGTGCCTTCAACTCCGTCGGCGGAACCCCGCGTTTCATGCGTGAAGCGCGGGGTTCCCGCATGACGGACGTCGACGGCAACACCTACATCGACCTGGTGTGCTCCTGGGGCCCGATGATCCACGGTCACGCCCACCCCGCGATCGTCGACGCCGTGCGGGAGACCGCCACCCGCGGTCTGAGCTTCGGCACCCCCACCGAGGGCGAGGTCGACCTGGCCCGCGAGATCGTGGGGCGGACCTCCGTCGAGGAGGTGCGCCTGGTCAACTCCGGCACCGAGGCCACCATGTCCGCGGTGCGGCTGGCGCGCGGTTTCACCGGTCGGTCCAAGGTGGTCAAGTTCTCCGGCTGCTACCACGGTCACGTGGACGCGCTGCTGGCCGACGCGGGGTCGGGTCTCGCGACTTTCGCCCTGCCGGACTCGCCCGGCGTGACAGGAGCGACCGCCCACGACACGATCGTGCTGCCGTACAACGACGTCGAGGCGACCCGCCTGGTGTTCGCCAACCACGGTAGCGAGATCGCCTGCGTGATCACCGAGGCCGCCGCCGGCAACATGGGCACGGTCCCGCCGCTGCCCGGCTTCAACGAGGAGCTGCGCACACTGTGCTCCGAGAACGGCGCGCTGTTGGTGATGGACGAGGTCATGACCGGCTTCCGGGCCGGTGACCGCGGCTGGTGGGGGATCGACGGCGTGGCCGGCGATCTGACCACCTTCGGCAAGGTCATGTCCGGCGGGCTGCCCGCCGCCGCGTTCGGTGGCCGCGCCGACGTGATGTCCGCGCTCGCCCCCTCCGGCCCCGTCTACCAGGCCGGCACGCTGTCGGGGAACCCGGTCGCGGTGGCGGCGGGTCTCGCCTCGCTGCGCCTCGCCGACCACTCCTGCTATTACACGCTGCAGACCAATGCGGACCGCCTCGAGGCACTGCTGAGCAATGCCCTGCAGGCCGCGGGTGTGGCCCACACCGTTCAGCGCGCCGGGACCATGCTCAGCGTGTTCTTCACCGACCAGCAGGTCACCGACTACGCCGGGGCCAAGGCCGCCGAGACGTTCAGGTACGCGCCGTTCTTCAACACCCTGCTGGACCGGGGCATCTACGCCCCGCCGAGCGCCTTCGAGACCTGGTTCGTCTCCACCGCGCTCACCGACGACGACTTCCAGCACATCTCCGACGCCCTGCCCGTGGCGGCCGAGGCCGCTGCCGCGGCGTCCGACCCCAAGGCCACCCGATGAGCCGGTCCGTGCGCGGTCGGGGGCTTCGCGGGCGCCTCGACGTCCCGTCGACCGGCCCCACCTCATTGCCGATCCCCCTTCGCGGGGAGCACCCGGCGCCCGCCGAGGCGCCGCCCTCGTTGGGCGGGTCCGCGGCCACAGCGCGCCCCGTGGAGGCCTCCGCCCCGCAGCAGCAGGAGGGCGCCGAGGCGTACGGGGCCGCGCCGGGTACGATTTCCGCTCCGGGCGAGCCGGTCTCGTCGTCGTCGGCACCGCGAGACTCGTCGGCCCGTGGGACCGAGACACAGACCATCGTCCACCTGGTCCGCCACGGGGAGGTGCACAACCCCGACGGAGTGCTGTACGGCCGACTGCCGGGCTTCCGACTCTCCGAGCTGGGGCGCAGTCAGGCCGAGACCGTGGCCCGCACGCTCGGGCAGGGGCACGACATCGTGTCGATCGTGGCCTCCCCGCTGCAGCGTGCCCAGGAGACCGCCGCCCCGTTGGCCGAGGCGCTGGGCCTGCCGGTGGGGATCGACGCAGACATCATCGAGGCCGACAACCGCTTCGAGGGCAACAAGGTCGGTGGCCGGGGCGGGGCGCTGCGCAACCCGAAGTACTGGCCGATCCTGATCAACCCGCTGCGGCCGTCGTGGGGCGAGCCGTACCTGCAGATCGCGCACCGGATGATCGGGGCCGTGTACTCCACCCTCGACTCCGCCCGCGGCCACGAGGCCGTACTGGTGAGCCACCAGCTGCCCGTGTACACCACGCGGCGGTTCCTCGAGGGTCGGCGGCTGTGGCACGACCCCCGTTCGCGGCAGTGCTCGCTGGCCTCGATCACCTCTCTGGTGTTCGAGGGCACGACGTTGCGCGATGTCGTCTACTCCGAACCGGCGGGTGCGTCCGACCCGTCGCAGACAGGAGCCTGAACCATGCGACGCCCCAAGGCCGCCCTCGGCGCCCTGCTCCTCGCGGGCGCTCTCGCCACCGGTGCGTGCGCGACCGGCACCGACGCGGTGGTGACGGGCCCGGAGACGTTCGAGTTCGTCAGCCCGGACGGCCAGCTGGAGATCCACTACGACCCCCCGTCCGAGCGCAAACCCGTCGCCACTCTCACCGGCCCGGATCTGCTGGACCCTGATCGCACGCTCAACGTCCAGGAGGATTTCGAGGGGCAGGTCGTGATCCTCAACCTCTGGGGCCAGTGGTGTGGCCCGTGCCGCGCCGAGTCCGACGACCTACAGCGGTTGCAGGACGAGTTCGAACCGCAGGGCGCGACCGTGTTCGGCATCAACCTGCGCGACCCCAACCGGCAGAAGCCCGTCGACTTCGTGGAGGACAATGGCATCACGTTCCCCTCGATCTGGGATCCGAGCAATGCCGCGGTGGCTGCGCTGCGCGGCTTCCCGACGTCCGTGGTGCCGGCGACGATCATCCTGGACAAGCAGCACCGGGTGGCCGCCGTGTACCTGGCCGAGATCACTGACGACAAGCTGCGGGACACCGTGTCCGCGATCCTGGCCGAGGAGGTCGAGCCGGTGTGAACCCGGAGATGATCCTGGTCGCGCAGAGCGTGGGTGAGACTTTCCAGCAGACCGTCGCCAGCGGACCGATTCTGCTGGCGCTGGGCGCGTGCGTCCTGGCGGGGCTCGTGTCTTTTGCCTCGCCGTGCGTGATCCCACTGGTGCCCGGTTACGTGGCGTACCTGGCCAGTGTCGTGGGCGCCGACCGTCCCCCGGTCACCGTGGCCGCCGTGGAACGCCAGCGAGCCGCCACGGCGACGATGACCCTGGACGAACGCCGCACCCGCCGTTCCTCGCGCAGGCGGGTGGTGGTGGCATCGCTGCTGTTCGTGGGCGGGTTCACCGTGGTCTTCGTGTCGCTCAGCGCCATGGTGCTGGGGACCGTGCAGTACCTGGCGCCGCAGCAGGAGCTGCTGCAGCGCCTCGGCGGCGTGGTGACGATACTGATGGGCCTCGTCTTCATCGGCCTCGTGCCCACCCTGCAGCGGGATACGCGCATGCAGCCCAAGTCGATCTCGACGTGGGTCGGCGCCCCGATGCTGGGCGCCGTCTTTGCGCTGGGCTGGACGCCGTGCCTCGGCCCGACGTTGGCCGCGGCGCTCTCCGTGGCCGCGGGAACTGGTGTCGACGCCGCCCGGGGAGTGCTGCTGATCGTGGCCTACTGCCTGGGCCTGGGGCTGCCGTTCGTGTTGGTCGCGTTCGGTTCCACCTGGGCGATGCGGACAGTCGGGTGGCTGCAGAAGCACACCCGCGCCATCCAGGTGTTCGGTGGCGTCATGCTGATCATCGTGGGCCTGCTGCTGCTCTCCGGCGCGTGGGCCCTGTTCATCGACTGGCTCCGCGACTTCGCCATCTCGGACACCACCCTGCCCATCTGAGCGGCGCCCGACAGTCCCCGCGGTCACGCGGCCTCCTCGACGATGCCGGCCGCGCGAAGGCGTGCGTGTATGGCGTGGTCGAGGTCGCGGAGTAGCGCGAAGGGCAGAATCGGCGCCTCGAGTGACGTCAGTGGTTTCGGTCCCGCCTTGACCGGTGGTGGGTCGGCTGCCCGCGGTGTGCCGGCGGGCGGGATCCACCTGACTCCCTGGGGTGCACTGCGGTCTGGGATCGTACTCCAACCGGTGTCGTGGATCATGGCATGGCAATCGCCGCTGGCCAGGGCGAGCTCATCGATGTTCGTCAGTCCTCCGGCTGACCAGGGTGTTCCGCTGTGGTGCGCTTCGCAGTGCCTGGCATCCTGGTCGCAATCCGGATGGGTGCAGCCTCCGTACGCCGCGAACAGCGCGAGCCGTTGGTATCGGGAGGCGGTTCTGCGGCTGCGGTAGAGCCTGAGGTCCATTTCCTGGTCGCACAGTGCGAGGAACCAGTGGTTGCCGCGCGCCATCGCCAGCGCCTGGGGCACAGGAACGCGGATCCCGCCGTCGGTCTGGCCACAGCCGGCCAGCGTGGTGAGCTGGTCGAGGTCCATGCGCACCACGATCGCCGCCGGCGCTCCGGTCTTGCGGGCGTCGGCGGACAGGGCCAGGTGCAGGGCGTGAACCATCGCGTCGTGCATGCGTTGGCCGTCGGTGCGGGTGTCTGGCGCGTCCGGATCAGGCCACAACCGGCCGGGCTGGCCCCAGCAGGCGTGCACCTCGCGCATCAGGGCTGCCAGCTGCGGGTCCATGGTCATGCTGGCGCTGGCCATCAGGTCCAGTCCCTGACCTCCGCAGGAGACCGACCTGCGGCGTGCCCGCTCGTCGGCGCCTCGTTCGGTGCGGCCCGGGTCCAGGGTGTCGAGCAGCCGATGCGCGTGCTCCTGCAGTTGCCGGGTGGTGGACTTCTCGGCAGCCTCGAGCAGCTGCTGTTCCAGGCGATCGCGCACCTCGTCGTCACACTCATCCGACAGTGCGGCCAGAGCCTTGCCGATGATCCGCAGCTGCCCGGCCGAGACCCTGCCGGCACCGCTGGCACGCATGCGGGCGGAGTCGGCGATCCCGGCATCATCGAGTCGTTCGCGGGCATCCCCCGGCGCCAGGCCCAGGCCACCGGTGAGCATCTGGCGGTCGTTGACAAAGCCCACCTGGCGGGCGGTGCCCGATTCCCGGGCCGCAGCCATGACCCGGGCCTGGGTCGCGCGGATCCGGCGTTGCGCTTGTTCGAGCGCGACGAGCTCGGCATGGAGCTGTGTCGGTGGGGCGTGGGTCCAGTCGCGTTGGAGGTGTTGATCGAGTGCGGCGAGGATCGCCCTCGACTCTCCACCCGCGCCGTCGCCGATCCCGTTCTCGCTCATGTGTTCGATTAGATCACCCGGGTACGACACTGTCCGTCGACGCAGTTCAGGCGACGTATCGATCGATCCGGAATCTCTTACCAGGGCCAGAACGCCTTGATCATCGGCGAGATGAACAGCCAGGCCAGCGCCAAGTAGAAGATCACGACTGCCGCGATAAGGGTCACGATGTCGGACGGTTGGATCACCGACTTGAGCTGCTGTCTGCGATAGGCAACGCGGCGGTCCAGTTCCTCCCAGCGCTGCAACTGAGCGTCGATGTCCGTGCCCGCCTCGGCCCCCTCGCCGTCGTCTGCAGGTTGTCTTTCGTCCTCGGTGTGGTCCATCCGGGGTCCTTTCTAGATCGCGTAGAGGTACTGCCGGAGCAGCAGGTCATGATGTTCGGTCACGGATTTGTAGGCCAGTTCGCCGAACTTCTTGCCCACGGGGGAGCCTGCCGCTGCCCCTACTCCGGCCCCGAGGAGTGCGCCGTAGGGGCCGGCGTAGGAGCCGCCACTCGCTCCGAGGAGCGCCCCGCCCGTCATTCCGCCGCCGAGTGCGGCACCGGTTTCCGTCGCGACCTCGAAGGCGCCCCCTTCGCCACGGGTGAACCGATTCACGCCGTCGTACACCGTCATCCCGGTGCCCAGGGGGCCCGCGAGCTTCCCGACGAAGCGGAGTCCGGCGCTGGCCTGCCGTCCGTAGTCGTCGGGGGCGGGGTTGAGAACATGCCGACCGCGGGTGAGGGGGTCGAGTTCGTCGGCCCGCCTGGGGAGCCCCGCGGACATGGCGCGGGTAAGTGCGGCGACGGCGACGCCGGGCCAAGGAATATCCGGGCCAGGTATCGAGCCCCTGTTGGGCTCCGGTGGGATCGCGTCGTTCAAGCGGGCGGCGATCCCGTCGAGTGTGCGTCCATAGTGTTGGTCGAGTGCGGCCACGACGTCCAGAGCCTCTTCGCTTGCCTCGGCGCGCCCGTCGACCTCGGCTTGGGTGATGTCGTCGCGGCCGGCGGCGGGTGCGAGCGAATCGTCGAGGACGACCAGACCACGCGCCTGAGCTTCGGCGATTCGGTCGCGAACCACCTTCACCGCAGGCCCGAGCGCGTTTCCCGCCTGTTCGATGGTCTGAGTCAGGTCGTCGAGGTATCCGGCAAGCGCATCGATATGACGGTGCTCGCAGTCGGCGGCATCCAGCACCGCGTCAGCGGCGACGCCCTCCCAGCCCATGGCGAGGCCATGGCGCCCCTCGGAGAGGGCCCCGCGCGCTTCCTCAGCGATGTGATGACGACCGGCGCTTGCCGCACACGCCGTCGTCACTCCGCGGGCGTCCCACCGTCGCACCGCGCCCACCGAGTAGCTCACTCGATTACCTTTCTGTGACTCGTGTCCCGTCACCAGGTGCGACGGTGCAAGTCAGCGGCCGGTTCCATCCCTGAACAAACCCGTCCAAGGAGCCGTTGCGAAGCGGGTGGAACCATCTGGCTAGTCGGGGCGTCAAACAGATCGTGGGGACATTAAGAGGACCAGCCGCCGCGCTCGCGGCCTGCGCGGTGATGTCCGCGTGCGGAGTGAGCCAAGACAACGACCAGACGACGACGACGAGCCCAGCGGCCGCCGAACAGACGATCAACCCCTGGGATCTGCCGATCGAGCAACGACCAGCGCTATTCGATCCATGCGTCGAGATTCCCATCGAGGCGGTGGAGCAGGGGGTCGGCGGGCCGGTTGAACCGTCCGAGCAGCTGCACAACCACCGGCCGGGGGAGTTGTTGTCTTGCGGTTGGAAGAACGACGAGGTCCTCTTTGGTGCGCTCACCAGCTGGAAATCGCTTGACGACTATATGGCAGACAGCACTTATGTTCTGGAAAAAAATGTGGTGGAAAATAGGTCTGGGTTTCGAGTTCTCAGTACGACTGACACTGAGTCACACGTCTGCCGCCAGCTCTTTATCACTCCGAGCGGGGTCATATTTGTCAGCTTGGACTTAATAGGGGGATTGAGTTCTTTTAAGGGAGAGTACTTTTCCGACTCATGCGACATTCTCGATCGGGTGCTTGAGCCTATCTTGCCGCGAATCCCAGGAGGGGACTCTTAGTGACTGTCCATCTTGAATCAGACGTCGCAGACGAGTGTGTCGGTTTTTGCGGGACATTCGTCGGAAGTCTCGCGACACTATTGCGAAGCGATGAGTTCGGATTGCAAACGTCAACCCCAGGCGCCTTCGACACCGCCCGCCAGATCGGCACCGTGTATTCGCTATTCGTGGGGGAAGACCTACGAACGCTGCTGAACGGCTACGTCGATCAGGCCAAGGCCATGGCCATGCTCTTCGCCGCGGCCGGCGGGCTGATCGAGGCGCAGGACGAGGCGGTCGCCGCGGCGCTGGGGAAGGCGGCGCAGGAGCCGGCCGGGCTGCAGAGCCTGGGATTGATGGGCTCCCTCGGGTCGACCCTCATGATGCTGGACGCCGCCGAGGGGCTAAGTGCGCCGCGCGGGTATGACCGCGTCGGGCCCGAGGAGGTATCGGGAGCGCCGCTGGCGAAGATGGTCTCCGGGGCGCAGGCTCTGGATCCCGCGCAGTTCCAGCAGGTTCGGGATCGGGTCAGCACCGTCGCGACAAGCCTCCACACAGCGGCAGCCAACCTGCGAAGCGGCCTGGGCAACGCACTGGGCAGCCAGTGGCAGGGTGAGTTCGCTACTCAAGCCAGCACCTCGGTGGGATCGTTCACCGAATCGGTAGACAGACTGGCTACGGTCCTCGAAGAAGTGGCCAGCAAGGCGAGCACCGCCGAAGACGGTTTCAGCACCACCAAGTCTCGGATCGGCGAGGAGTCCGCAACGCTCCAGGCCGCCCAGGTCAACACCCCGGGCTACGGCTACGTCCACGGCCCTCCGACCCTCGAATCCGCCGCCGCGATGGCCGCAGCACAGGAAGCCGCCGAAGAACAGGCACGAGCGATCGTCAACACGGTCTACAGTCCCGCCGTGATGGACGCCAACCTCGCCGACCTGGACATACCCAGCCCGTACCGCGTCATCGCGACGTCGGCGCTGGGTGGCGCGAGTGGGCTCGACCTGGTCTCGGCGTGGAACGTGGACGGAGTGGTGCGACCCGCTGGTCCGGCCGCGCCCGGCCAAGCCGCCCTCGCCGCCGCCGGGGGAGGGGAGAACCCGGCAGGAAACGTCGCGGTGGGCGGAGGCGCTGTCACGGGGGCGACGACGACGAGCCTGCCCGCCGCAGTCGACGCCCCCACCGAGCAGGCGCTTCTGGCCTCGCGGAACGGCGCAGTCGACGGCGGGGGAGCAATGGCCGGCGCCGCCGGACAGACAGGTGCGGGCGGTGCGAACGCGGGCACTACACCTGCAGCTGGCGTGAACGCATCGACCCATGCTGCTGCCACACCGTTCGCCCCGATCACGGGACCGAACGGGCAGCCGATAGGAGCAGGCGGGGGCACCGCGGGAGCGCGGGGGATCCGCAACGGAACCCAGCGCGATCGCGGCTTCGGTGCCGCTGCCGGAATGCTCGGCGGCGGTGCCGGGACGGCCGGAGCAGGAGCCGGGGCGGCCAGGATGGGTGGCGCAGGAACCCTGGCGGGCTTCGGGAGCCCGGGCGGTTTCGGAGCCGGCGGACCGACTTCAGGAGCGCCGGGGGCCGGCGCCATGTCGGCAGGCCCGGGGGCTGCGGGAACACCGGCGGGGGCGTTCTCGTCGTCGTCGAACGGTGGTTCCCAGGCCAGCCGTGCAGGGATGATGCCGATGGGCATGATGGGCGCGGCGGGGACCGGCCAGAACGAAGGTCGGCGCGGCCACACGCCGGCCGGGTACCTGACCAACGCCACCAACACCTCGGAGATCACCGGGGAACCGGTCAAGGTCGCTCCAGCAGTCCTGGGGCGGAAGCCTCTGAAGCAAGCTGACCTCGGTGCACAGCCGGCGGAGCTGCAGGAGGCCTATTCGCCCCAGGTGATTGGCCGAAAGCTCACCGCGGGTCGCGCCGAGCCCGAGTAGTGCCGAGCCCGGGCGGCGAAGTACAGAGCCCGGGCGGCGCCAGTTCCCGGGCAGCACCGATCGCGGATAGCAGGGCCCAGGTGTGCTGACTCCCCGATGATCGCAGGGAGAGGGGTGGCGGGGCCGGCCGAGAGGCGACGATCCGTTTCGGCTCAGGAGTGAGGTGGACTGCTCATCCGGCGAAACCCCACGCCTCACAGAGGCGCATGACCAGCTCGTATCCCAACACTCCGACTATGACGATGACGCTCCAGTACACACCGTGTCGTCCGAAGTCGTCGCGTCGCCAACTGGTGATTAATCGCTGCTTGATGTCTGCCCACCGGGAAAAAGGCACCTCGTCGTTCGTCGGATCGTGGTCGCTTCCAGCGCTCATGCTGTCGTTCCGGGTCATCAGTTTCCCCCCTCTCCTGTCGTGTCGTCTGGGTGGCTGTGGTCCGCTGTATCCGCGGAATCCCTCCGCACCACCGCGTCGTAGGCCCTGTCCACGGCCTCCTCTCCGAGCCACGCGCCGACCCCGGCTCCAATCCCGGCCCCGACGAATGTCCCTACTGGCCCGAGAAACGATCCCGCGGCTGCTCCCGCCATCGCCCCGCCAGCCAACCCGCCACCGAAAGCCCCGGCAGTTTCCGCAGCAGCCTCGAGGGCAGTGGTCTCTCCGCTGGCATACCCCGTAACCCCCTCGTACGCGGTGAACCCCCCGCCCACGGGCCCGGCGAGCCGGCCGGCTCCCCGAAGCAGCCCGGCGGCCCGACGCCCCGCCTCATCCGGCATCGGATTGAGTTTGTGTCTGCCCCTGGTCTCGGGGTCGTGCTCGTCCGCGAGAGCAGACGCCCCTTCCCTCACGGCCCCGCTACCCGCAGTGATGGCGGTTCCCAGAGCCCCAGCATCCGGCCCCGGGATAGGCGCCCTGTCCACCTCCGGCGGTATCGCCCGATGCATCATCCCGGCGATGGCGTCGATCTCCCGGCCGTAGTGCTGATCCAACGACCCGACGGTGGCCAACGCCTGGCCGAGCGCCTCGACATGCCCGTCGACGACCTCCTGGGTGACCTCGTCGCGGCCTGGAGCCGGTCCCACGGAGTCCTCGCCCACCACGAGCCCGGCGGCCTCGGCCTCGATGATCCGGTCACGAACCGCCTGCACCGCCGGCCCCACCGCGGCGGCGGCCCGGGAGAGGGCGTCGGCCAGTTCCCCGAGCCCGTCCGCGAGCTTGGTGACGTGCACCTTCTCGCCCTCCGCGGCGTCCAGGACCGCATCGGCTGCCACGCCGTCCCAGCCCACGTCCAGCGCTGAGCGCCCGGCGGCCAGAGCCGTCCGGGCCTCGGCAGTCAGTGCCTCCCGCTCCGCGACGGCAGACCTCGCCGTCGTCACGCCCCCGGCATCCCACCGTCTGACCCGGCCGATCGTGTACCCCACACCGGTCCTCTCTCCCGCGCCGTCACAGTGTCTGACGGTCCGACGGCACGTTCGGTTCCACCGCGGGCCGAACTCGCACCTCACCGTGCGGATGGTGCGAGGTGAGGGCTCGGTTACCGGTGCGCGGTCCGGGGTAACGACCGCGTCACAAAGCTCGGCCACACTCACCCCGGTACGCCCGCACGCCCGCCGCACAGCTGGAGGCAACGAAGTGTCTTACGTCCAACCCTCGGATTTCACCCGCGCGATGATCGACGCCGGAGCGAGCAAGGTCCGCATGTCCACGCGTGACACACTCATCCGGAGCTTCATGGCGGGAGCCATCCTGGGCCTGGCCGCCGCGTTCGCCATCACCGTCACGGTCCAGACCGGCAGCGCGCTCCTCGGGGCGGTTCTCTTCCCCGTCGGCTTCATCCTGCTGTACCTGCTGGGTTTCGACCTGCTGACCGGGGTGTTCACGCTCGTCCCACTGGCCCTGCTGGACAAGCGCAAGGGGGTCACGGTCCGGGGCATGCTCCGGAACTGGGGCCTGGTCTTCCTGGGCAACTTCGCCGGCGCCCTCACCGTGGCGTTCCTCATCGCCTTCATCACCACCTACGGGTTCAACATCGCCCCGGACGAGGTCGGACAGCGACTCGGCGAGATCGGTGAGTCACGGACCCTGGGGTATGCCGAGCACGGGGCGGCCGGGATGCTGACGCTGTTCTTCCGCGGCGTGCTGTGCAACTGGATGGTCTCGACGGGCGTAGTGGCGGCGATGATGTCCACCAGCGTGAGCGGCAAGGCGCTGACCATGTGGATGCCCGTGATGCTGTTCTTCTACATGGGATTCGAGCACTCGGTGGTCAACATGTTCCTGTTCCCGACCGGCCTGATGCTCGGCGGCGAGTTCTCGCTGGCCGACTACCTGGTGTGGAACGAGATCCCCACCGTCATCGGCAACCTCGTCGGCGGGCTCTGCTTTGTGGGGCTGACCCTCTACGTCACCCACGCGCGCACCAAGGCGCAGCGGCCGCTGCCGGAAGAGCCGGCCGAGCGCGACCCAAAGGCAGACCGCGAGCCCGCCTCGGTCTGAATGATCTGCCGAGACCCATACGACCCCATCCGAGAGGAACCCCGATGACCCCCATCATGGCCAAGCAGGACGCCGCGGCACACGTGGACTCCGCCCGCATCCGTCAGGGACGCACCTGGGCAGAATTGGCCGATCACCTGGGCGCACCGCTGGTGTGGACCACGGCGGCTCTGCTGGGCCAACACCCGATGTCCGCCGAGCAGGCGCGGTCGGTGTGCGAACTCCTCGGTCTGGACGAGGCCGTGGCGGAGAGCCTGGCTCTGCAGCCGAGCCGCGGAACTCCGCCGGAGGTGATGGCCGACCCGACGATCTACCGGTTCACCGAGGCGCTGTCGGTGTACGGGCCGGCGCTCAAGGCACTGATCCATGAGGAGTTCGGCGACGGGATCATGAGCGCCATCAATTTCACGGTGGACTTCTCCAGGCGCCCGGACCCCGACGGCGACCGCGTGGTGATCACCCTGGACGGAAAGTTCCTCGACTACCGCTGGTGACGGCCAGCCCCGGGACCGCTACCTCGCAAACCTGCCGGCGAACGTCCGCAGCGGCAGATCCGCGCTGGTGACGACCCCGGCGGGCGCGGCGATGACCGACCTGATGGAGTTGAGCGCGGGCAGCCCGGTCACTGTCATGCCGATGGACGCGAAATTCTCTGGATCGGAGAGGTCGACGCCGGGAGCGGGGAAGATCATGTGCTTGTTGTAGATCTGCGGGTCGCCCTTGATCATCGTGATGTAGCACCCCTTGATGTCCCACTTGGGGTCGGTCAGTGGCGTCATCTGCCACTCGAGGTGGGTCTCGATCCGCGACACCCCGTCGACCATCCCCAGGTACTTGATGTAGCTCCCGCCGAGAGAGCCCTTGGGCAGCTGGTACCAGCCCAGGTCGACGTCCTCGGTGCAGGCGCCCAGCTCGCAGTCGAACACCACCTCGTCCAGTTCGAGGTCGAACGCGTCGGCCATCATGTACACCGAGTCCGCGAACACCTCGGTGTACTTCCGCAGCATCCCCGGCAGTGCGGGATCGTCGACGGGCCTGCCGTAGCCGACCTCCTTCCACGTGTCGGCGGAGTGGTGGCAGGACACATCCACGGACTCGATCGTGGTGACGTTCTCGATGTCCGCCACGTCGGCCGAGGCGACGATGCCGAGGATCTGGTTGAGGCCCGGGTTCATGCCGGTTCCGTAGAAGGTCGCGCCGCCGGACTTCGCGGCCTCGTCCAGGATCGCCCGCCACGACCGGCCGGACGGGTGCGGGTGGTTGAGGTCGCGGTGGTGGCCGGTGATCCAGTCGGCGGTCGTGACGATGTTGATCCCCGCCTCGAGGACCTGCAGGTAGAGGTCCTCGTCGGGAAAGACGCCGTGGAACGTCACCACGTCCGGCCGGGCCGCGACGATCTCCTCGACGGTGCCGGTCGCGACCACTCCGATGGGCGCGATGCCGGCGAGCTCGCCCACGTCCCGGCCGACCTTCTCGGGCGTGTAGCAGTGGACGCCCACGAGTTCGAGGTCCGGGTGGGCGCCGATCCGCTTGATCATCTCGCTGCCGACGTTGCCGGTGGCGACCTGGAACACGCGGGCGGGCTCGCTGGTGCTGCTGGTCATCTGAGGTGTCACCTTTCGGGGAGTGGATGATCGGGATAGAACTGGGTGGCCCACTGGCGCAGCGCGGTGAACCCCTCGTACTCGCCGGGAGCGAGCGCGGCGGGGTCGGAGTACTTCTGGTGCTTCCAGATGGCGAGGTCGGCCTCGAACTGCTCGATCACGCCACGGCCGTGCCTGGCCGCGCGATCGGCGGACTCGTCGTCGTCCAGGTCCGGTCGCCGGCGGATCCAGACGGAGAACCGCACGTCACAGGTCTCGTCGTCGACGGGGGTGACGCAGGTCGCGGTGCGGTTGTCGACCATGCCGTGGCTCCGGGTGACGGCGACCCCCAGCCCGCCGTTGATGGCCTCGACCCCGCTGTCGACCTCCTCGATCGACCCCGGTGAACCCTCGAACGCGATCGTGAAATCGACGTAGGAGACCGGCTCGTCGAAGTCCTGCCTGGTGAAGACCGGGATGATCGGCACCTTGTGGACGAACTCGAAGTGCGCGAAGTCGACCCCGTTCTCCAGGACGTACTGCGGATGGAGCTGCAGCCGCTCCTCGAAGAGCATGGTCCGCGGATGGCACGGGTGGTAGTCCTCGGCGCGCGTGCCGTCGTCCCAGCTGGTGAAGACGTCGGGAACGTCGAAATACGGCTCGCGGCCCTCGAGGTCGTGCCAGATGTAGATCGATTCGTTCCGCTCGACCACCGGGTAGGTCCTGATTTTGCGGCCGAGGTTCGGGCGGTCCGCGTAGGGAATGGCGGTGTTGCGCCCGTCCGGGTTCCACTGCCAGCCGTGGAAGGGGCACTGGATGGTCTCGTCGACGACGGTGCCACCGTGGCCGAGATGGGCGCCGAGGTGTTTGCAGTACGCGTCCATGACGGTGACCCGGCCGGATCGGCTCCGCCACGCCACCAGGTCCTCCCCGAACGCGGTGACCCGGTGGACGTGCCCGACCGGGACCTCTGCGGACCACGCCACCTGGAACCAGCCCGTCGGCGTCATGGGGAGCGGGGGCTTGGGCATCGGCGGACTCCATCCTTCGGTCGAACTCTGGTCGAACGGCGCACTCTGCTCGAACGCCGATCTCTGTCGAATCAGCCGGGTGCGGCAACCGCCGTCCACGGAAACAGAATGGCGATTCTGCGAAGGTAGCATCGAGCCGTGGAGGCCACAGGGATTACGACGACGACGACGACGAGGACCGGCGACCGTGAGGAGAGGCTCCACGGCTACCGCCAGCAGATCCTCCGCGCCGCGGAGCGCGAGTTCGGCAAGGCCGGGTTCACCGCCACCCCGATGAACGCGATCGCGGCCACCGCCGGACTCTCGCTGGCCACCGTGTACAAGTCCTTCTCCGGCAAGGCAGAGATCTGGGACGCCCTGCACCGCACGCGGATGGACGCCCTGCTGGAGGCCGTGCGCGAGGCCGACTCCGGGGAGCCGGGGCTTGAGCGCCTGCTCACCGGGCTGCGTCGGGTCTTCCTCTTCCTGGCGGCGCACCCCGCCTACCTCGAGATGAACCTCCGGGCCGGTGGGGGATGGGCGAGCAGCGTGGAGGGCGGCCACGGGATCCAGCGCACGGTGTGGAGCTCGGGGCTCGAGGTGATCGCCGCCGGGATGCAGGCCGCGGCGGACCGGGGGGAGCTCGCCGGCCTCGATCCCCGCATCGCCGCGGGGATGGCGATCTCCGCCCTCCAGGTCTGGCTGTCCGAGTGGGTGGCGTCGGCGCGCGCCGAGGATCCGGAGGTGCTCGTCGACGACATGACGCGGCGGCTGCGCCTGCTGTTGACTAGCCCGGATACCTCTCGGCCGCCAGGGCGCTGAGCCGCTTCAGGAAGCGGCGGAATAGCAGGTTCATCACCGGCCGGACCGCGGCGATCGACAGGGTGGTCACCGCGTTGCCGTGCATCGCCAGCGTCCACGTGAGTCGGCAGCCACCCTCGGTGGGCACGATGTCGTAGGCCTCGGCGAAGGCGTGGATCCCCTTGGTGGAGCTGGCATTGAACCGGAATGCCATCCGGCGCCCCGGCTCCCACGCCAGGAACTCCTCCTCGCCGACCATGCCGCCGAGCATGTGGACGGTGCGGGTGGTGCCCACGCCGAACGGGGGCTCGCTGGTCCAGACCACCTTGGTGATCACGCCCGCCCAGCGCGGCCACGAGTCGGCGTCGACAAAGATCTCGAACAGCTGCTGCGGCGAGGCGGGGATCGCCACGCTGTTGGTGAAGCGGAACCGGGCGGTGTCGGTGTAGTCGACGTCCACCGGTTCGCAGGGGTGCATGGTCGGCATCGCCGCTCCTCTCGTCTGGCCCCGGAGATCCGTGGCCCCGAGGGTAGGACACGTTCTCGCCCGGCGGGTCCGTCAGGGGAGCGAGCCCTCACAGAAACCGCTCAGGAGCCCCCGACTAGCCTGGGTCCAAACCGGCGCCGCGACAGAACGGCGCGTCGCGAACCGCAGATGGACCCCATGCCAGAGCCCAGAACCGCCGCCGCCCGCTCCACGCTGGGCACCGTCACCGCTTTCCTCCGCAACTCATGGCGCACCCTCACCGCCATGCGCACGGCGTTGATCCTGTTGTTCCTGCTCGCGGTGGCGGCGATCCCGGGCGCGCTCCTGCCCCAGCGCAGCCTCAACGAGGGCAACGTCAACGACTACATCGCCGAGAGCGGCTGGCTGGGCGAGTTCTACGACCGCCTGCAGCTGTTCGACGTGTTCTCCAGCTGGTGGTTCACCGCCATCTACGTCCTGCTGTTCGTCTCGCTGATCGGCTGCCTCACCCCACGCTGCTTCGAGCTGGTCAGGCAGTTGCGCACGCCCCCACCGCTCACGCCCCGCAACCTCTCGCGTCTGCCCCACCACGCCGCGTACCGCACCACGGCCTCGCCCGAGCAGGCCGCCGACCAGGTGCAGTCCCAGCTCAAGGGCTGGCGGGTGCGGCGCAATGACGGCGACGGCCGCGTCCCCGGCACCATCGAGCTCTCCTCCGAGCGCGGATACACGCGCGAGGTGGGCAACATCGTCTTCCACTTCGGCCTCCTGGCCCTGCTCATCATGTTCGCGGCGGGGAAGTTCGTCTACGCCGAGGGCATGCGGGTGATCATCGCCAACGCCGAATCGCCCGCCTTCTGCAACACCACCCCCAGCGCCTATGACACGTTCCGCGCGGGAATCCTGGTCGACGGCACCGATCTCGAGCAGTTCTGCATCAAGATCGAGGACTTCCGCGCCGACTACCTGCCCAACGGCCAGGCCGAGATGTTCACCTCCAACGTGCGGTTCACCGAGGAGGTCGAGACGACCGATCCGCAGACGTGGGAGCCGTACGAGATGCGTGTCAACCACCCGCTGCGCGTGGGCTCGACCCGTGTCTACCTGCAGGGCCACGGTTTCGCGCCCACCTTCACGGTCACGTTCCCGAACGGCGAGACCCGGACGGACACCCAGCACTGGCAGCCCACCGAGCTCCAGACGTTCTTGTCGTCGGGCATCATGCGCTTCGACCCGCCGGCCGGCATGTACCCGGATCTGATGGAGCGGCGTACGCAGCAGATCGCGGTGCAGGGCCTGTTCGCGCCCACGGCGTCGTTCGACGGAACCCTCCTGAGCTCGCGCTTCCCGAACATGGACGACCCGGCCGTGGCGATCGACGTCTACCAGGGCGACGCCGGCCTCGACACCGGCCGTCCGCAGTCGGTCTTCTCGCTGGACTCGGACCTCATCGAGTCCGGCGCCCTCGAACGCCAGGCGCGCGTCAACCTCTTCCCCGGCGAATCCACCACCCTGCCCGACGGCACTGAGGTCCGTTTCGACGGCGCCGAGGAGTTCATCAACATCCAGGTCTCCGAAGACCCCACTCAGCTCTGGGTGGGTGTCTCCGCAGCGGTGATGATGGCCGGGTTGATCCTGAGCCTGATGGTGCGGCGCCGGAGGATCTGGGCGCGGGTGTCTGTCGACGACGCAGGCGTGACCCGCGTCGACCTGGGGGGACTTGCCCGGACGGACCGGATGGGCTGGGGTTCGGAGTTCGACGACCTCCGGGACCGGCTGGTCGCCGCGGCGGCCGTCACACCCGTCTTGCCCGAGGAACCCGACTCGGGACACACTGCAACCAGTCGCGGCACCGCCGGCGACGCTCCGCGGAAGGACGACACCCGGTGAACTCTCTGATACTCGCCCAGGGCCTGCCCATCGACGAGACCCTCTCGACGTACAGCGACCTGGCGTTTCGCACGTCGTTCGCCATCTATGTCCTGGCGCTGATCGCCTCGCTGATCTACTACGCCGGCTTCCGGGTGGAGAAGGTCTCGCCGAGGCAGCTCGCCGGGGCCGGCGGGCCGGGGCTCACCGAGTCCACGTCTCTCACCGACACCGGCGACGAGGACCGCGCGTCCGCGGGCAACGTGCGCTGGGCGCGGATCGCCCAGCTGTTCGTCACGATCGCCTTCGTGTTCAGCGCGTCCTCGCTGGTGCTCCGCGGGCTGGCGACCGACCGGTTCCCCCTGGGCAACATGTACGAGTTCATCCTGGCCACCACCGTGCTCGCGGTGGGCACGGGACTGGTGTTCCTGCGCAAGCCCGCGTTGCAGGTGGCGTGGCCGTTCGTCCTGGTCCCGGTGTTGCTGCTGCTGTTCTTCGGTGGGACGCACCTGTACTCCGAGGCCGCTCCGGTGGTGCCCGCACTGCGCTCGTACTGGCTGCCGATCCACGTGACGATCATCTCGTTGGGCTCGGGCATCCTGCTCATCCCGGGCGTCGTGTCGATCATGTATCTGTTGCGCGTGTGGCAGCCGCAGGGGCAGGAGAAGGGGTGGGCCACGCGACTGACCCGGCCGCTGCCCGCCGCCGAGACCCTGGACCGGTTGGCGTACCGCACCACGGTGATCGGCTTCCCGATCTTCAGCGTGGGCATCCTGCTCGGGGCGGTCTGGGCCGAGAGCGCGTGGGGCCGCTTCTGGGGCTGGGATCCCAAGGAGACCGCGTCGTTCATCTCCTGGGTGCTCTACGCCGGGTACCTCCACGCACGCGCGACCAGCGGCTGGGGCCCCAAGAAGGCGGCGTGGATCAACATCGCGGGCTTCGCGGTGCTGGCGTTCAACCTCTTCTTCATCAACATCGTGGTCTCGGGCCTGCACTCCTACGCCGGCCTGAACTGACCCCGTCTCGCTCCGCCGGGCATCTGCGCGAGCGGTGTCGCCCTCCGGTCGTCGAACGACGAGTGCCCCACCTCTGTCGAGGTGGGGCACTCGCATTCCGGCGGTCCCCGAGTCACCGGGGCTCGCACCCGGGGGTCGAGCAGTAGCTGTCGCCGACCTCAGCTCGCGAGGGTCGGTGCGTCCCGCGTGAGATCGTGCATCAGCCATGACTTGTGCACGGCCGCGTACAACAGTGGAGCACCGACTGCCGTGAGCGGCCAGATCATGTAGACGAAGATCGCGGTCGACACCGGGAGTCCGCCCAGCATTCCGTCGGAGCCGAGCGCGAACTGGGCGGCGACGAACAGTCCTGCCAGGACGGCACAGAAGGCGACGATCATCGTCAGGTTCGCCGGGTGCCAGGCTCCGTCGAGACTGAGCGAGCCCATGAGCATGAACGCGACCGTGAGTAGCGGGACCGCGTAGTAGACCGCATGCCAGATGTCGAAGAGGGAGCCGAGAGCGGTCCCCAGCGACGCGATGCCGATGACGAGCACCAGGACGTCAGTTCTGTCGAGCTTCATATCGATACCTCGTGATTCTTCTCGTCGGAGTCAGTGGGCCGCTGGGGACGCGGCGGGTTCGGAGGTGCTCGCGGTTCCGCCGGGGTCGGGGGTGTAGGCGAGAACGAACAATTCCTGGTCCCGCTTGGAGGGTGCCACCACGGAGATGACCAGGAACAGCACCACGGAGAGCGAGATGATGGTCGCTCCGTCCTGCATGTACTCCGGGACGGTAATGAGTTCCTCGCGCGCGAGAACGGTCAGGGCGAGGTTGCCGAGGATGCCGAAGGTGACCGCGATGATCGTGGCGAGGCCCGTCGCCCGCTTCCAGAAGATCCCGATCACCACCGGGGCGAAGATCGCCGAGGCGAACGCCGCCCAACCGATCGCCCCGAGGAGGAACACGACCTGGGTGAGGTAGAGGGCGAACACGAGGGAGCAGGCCACGACGAAGGCGCTGGCCAGGCGATACCAGAGGAGCTCGCGCCGCAGGATCTTGCCGAGCGACCCCATCAGATCCCGCGTGAGAGCGGAGGCGCCGATGGTGATGAACGAGCTCGCACTGGACATGATCGCGGCGAGCAGTCCTGCAAGGGCGAAGCCCGCGAAGGTCGTGTTGGTCATGTTGTCGAGGAACCATGTGGTGGTGTTGTCGTAGTTGTCGAACCCCGGGGCGCGACCCTCGATCGTGAGCGCGCGTGTTGCCAGGCCGATACCGAGGGCGAACAGTGCGGTGATCGAGTACCCGACTGCGGCGACGAGTGCTCCCCAGCGCAGCTCGGAGGCGTTCCGGAGCATGAGGAACTTGGTCGCCAGCTGTGGCTGTGCAGCGCCACCGAGGATGGCCAGATAAACGAACCCGAAGATCCAGCCCATGCTCTGAGTCCCGTCGACCTGCAGGAACGAGGGGTCGCTCTGAGCGATCGTGTTGAGCATGGAGCTCCAACCACCCACCGTGCTCGTCGCCACGAAGAACGCGATGAGTGACATGCCGATCATGAGCAGCCCCTGGATGAGGTCTGTCCAGATCGCCGCGAGCATGCCGCCGGCGATGGTGTAGGCGGCGACGACCGCGGCGCCGATCATCGCGCCGGTCGCGATCTCGATGTCGAAGATCAGCGCCATGATGACGCCCATCGCCGTGATCTGGGAGGTCATGTAGGCGACGGAACCCACGAAGATCGCGATGGACATCGCGAAGTGCGCCCCGCGACTCTTGTACCTGATCCGGATGATGTCCGGGATCGAGTGCACGTCGTGCACCCTGGCGATTTTGTAGAGGCGTGCGCCGAGAAGGAACCAGGCGAGCGCGAACGCGAGGGGGACGAGAAGTGCGGCGGCGACGATGGCCTGGATCCCCCAGGCATTGGTGTTCGACGTGTGGCCGATCATGCCGAAACCGCTCTGGATCGACGAGAACGAGGCGATGGCCATGACGAAGAAGCCGAGCGTCTGGCCCGCGACCAGGAAGTCCTTCGAACTCTTGACCCGCCTGTTGGCCCAGTAGCCGATCGCGAACATCGCGATGAAGTAGACGATCACGATCGCCAGGACTGTTGTCATTGTCCGATCCCCAATCTGGATGGGTAGGTGGCCCGCACCGAGGTGAGTTGGCCTGAAGAAGGTGAGTGAGCACCGGCTAAGAAGGCCTCTGAACAGCCATACTACCGAGTATCTCGCCCATTAATGTGGGACGCGCCACACTATAGCGCACGATTCTCGACCGTCAAGAGGGGTGTTCGGGTGGCGACGGGGCGAGATGTGGGCCACCGACTCGCGCCGGCCATGGGGCGGCGCCCGGGCGAGGGGCGGCCCGTGGGCCGGGGCTTGACTTTGCGTGGCTCGGATCACATCATACTCAGTAGTATTGCTGTTCAGAACGGAGAAACCATGAAGAAGCCCGAGAACCGAGTCGCGATCGTCACCGGTGCAGGTGGCGGTCTGGGGCGTGCGCACGCCATTGCACTGGCCGCCCGTGGTGTGAGGGTGGTGGTCAACGATGTCGGGGCCGCCGGAGCGCAGGCGGTGGTCGACGAGATCACGGCGGCAGGTGGCACGGCGACCGCGGACACCACGGACATCACCGACCAGAAAGCCGTGGAAGCCATGGTCTCGGCGGCGATCACGCGGTGGGACCGGGTCGACATCCTGGTGAACAACGCCGGCATCCTCCGCGACAAGAGCTTCGCGAAGATGGAGCTCACGGACTTCCGTGCGGTGATGGACGTGCACCTCATGGGCTCGGTGCACTGCACCAACTCCGTGTGGCCCCACATGGTCGAGCAGGGTTACGGCCGCATCCTCATGACCACGTCGGCGTCGGGGATCTACGGGAACTTCGGCCAGGCCAACTACGGCGCGGCCAAGTCCGCGCTGGTCGGCCTGACCAACGTGTTGGCGATCGAGGGGGAGCGAAAGGGCATCCGCGTCAACGCGCTCGCGCCCACCGCCGCGACGCAGATGACGGACGGACTCCTCGCTGCCGAGGACGCGGCCGAACTGGGCCCGGAGACGATCGCGCCGGGCGCGGTCTTCCTCGTCGCCGACGACGCACCCAACGGGGTCATCCTGGGTGCGGGCGCCGGGGTCTTCGCCCTCTCGAAGATGGTGGAGGGGCCCGCCATCCACATTCCCGAACAGGTGCGTTCGGCCGAGGAGATCGCCGCGCGCTGGGCCGAACTCGACGACTTCGGTGGCCTGCGCTCGCACGACTCCGCCTTCGAGCAGACGAGCCACTACGTCCAGATCGCCTCCGCGGCCAAGGGCGGCGGGGCATGAGTACGACAACCCCCACGCCGGCCGAGGGCTTTCCGCTCGCCGGGATCCCGGGTCACTACGCGAAGGACAGGGGTGATGACATCGTCGCCCGCGCCGACGGTGACACCCTGACCTGGAGAGAGCTGCACCAGCGCAGCAATTCCGTGGCGCGGGGACTGATCGACCGCGGCGCCGAGGTCGGGCGGATCGTCACGCTGCTGATCCCCAACTCCACTGACCTGATCGTGGCGACGTTCGCCTGCTACAAGGCCGGCGCCACGCCCCAGGTGCTCTCGCCCAGGATGACCCCCTCGGAGCTGGAGGCGATCATCGAACTCGCCAACCCCGTGGTCGTCGTCGGCGAAGGTGATGAGGGCCAGCCCTCTCACCGCGCGCAGGCTGGCTCGACTCCCGGTGGCGGTACCAGCGCCGTCACCCTGGCCGCGCTCGCGGCGGGGCACTCGGAGTCGGATCTGGACGAGACGCGCATCCCGACGTCGTGGAAGGCTCCGACCTCCGGCGGTTCGACCGGCCGACCCAAGGTCATCCTCTCGGGCCGACCGGGCGTCACCTCGGCGTTCGACCCGTCCTTCTGGCGGATCAACCCCGGCGAGCAGGTCCTGATCACCGCGCCCATGCACCACAACGCCCCGTACTCGACCGCGTTGAGTGCGATCTTCGCCGGCGGCACGGTGACGATGATGCGCAGGTTCGACGCAGAACGCACACTCTCCGAGATCGATGCCGTGGGCGCGACCTGGGTGTACCTGGTGCCCACGATGATGCGGCGCATCTGGGCCCTGTCCGACGACGTGCGCTCGAGGTACTCCCTGGCGTCGGTGGCCTCGTTCTGGCACTGCGCCGAACCGTGCCCGGCATGGCTCAAGCGGAGATGGATCGAGTGGCTGGGAGCCGAACGCATCTGGGAACTCTACGCAGGAACCGAGGCCGAGGCCGGCTGCACGATCCGCGGCGATGAGTGGCTCGAACACCCCGGCTCGGTGGGCCGGGTGACGTGGGGTGAGATCCGCCTGGTCGACCTGGACGGCGCGGAAGTGACCGAACCCGGCGGCACCGGCGAGATCTTCACCCGCGTGCCGCAGGGTAATCCGCCGACGTACCGCTACATCGGCGCCGAGCCCACTGTGATGGACGGCTGGTCCTCGCTCGGGGACATG
The DNA here is from genome assembly GCF_040546785.1 of Dietzia sp. 2505. NCBI lineage: Bacteria > Bacillati > Actinomycetota > Actinomycetes > Mycobacteriales > Dietziaceae > Dietzia > Dietzia sp. 2505. Next base: position 140,380 of record NZ_JBEPON010000006.1, read on the forward strand.
GGCAGATTCGACGCCGACGGGTACCTCTACCTCCACGACCGTCGCGGCGACATGGTGACAGTCGGCGGGGTGAACGTGTACCCGGCGGAGATCGAGGCGGCGCTGATCGAGCATGCGGACGTGCAGACCACCGCGGTGATCGGGTTGCCCGACGACGACGTGGGGAACCGACTCCACGCGATCGTCCAGCCACGGGACAACTCGATCGTGGACCCGGGTGAGTTGCACCGATTTCTCGCAGAACGACTCTCCACGCAGAAACGTCCCAGGACCATCGAGGTGGTCACCCATTCCCTGCGCGACGACGCGGGCAAGATCCGACGCTCCGCCCTGCGCACGGAGCGACTGGAAGGGAGAACACGATGAGCACCGGGATGTTCGACATCAGCGGTGGGCATGTCCTGGTGACGGGCGGTGCCCGCGGGATCGGACGGATGATCGTCGAGAGCCTGCTGCGCCGGGGTGTGACGGTCTACCTGTCCACGCGGAAGGAGGAGGCGGCGACCCAGGCGGCCCGCGAACTGGGCGAGCTCGGCGAGGTGCACTCCTTTGCCGTGGACATCGGTACGGAGGACGGATGCCACGAGCTGGTCGACAGGGTTAGCTCGCACACCGACCGCCTGCACGGACTGATCAACAATGCCGGTGCCACCTGGGGTGCGACCTTCGATGAATTCCCGGATGCCGCCTGGGACAAGGTGCTCGGGGTGAACGTCAAGGCGCCGTTCACCCTGGCCAAGGCGGCGCGGTCGCTGCTGGAGGCCGCCGCGCTGGGGAGCGACGGTGGCGGGCCGGCCCGGATCATCAACATCGGGTCCATCGACGGTCTGCTGGTGCCCAACTACGAGAACTACTCGTATTCTGCCGCGAAGGCGGCGATTCATCATCTGACCAGGCACATGGCGTCCACTTTGGCGCCGTCGATCCTGGTCAACGCGATCGCCCCGGGGCCGTTCCCCACCAAGATGATGGAGTGGGTCCTCGACGAGCGGGGCGACGAGATCTCCGGTTCCAATCCACTGAAGCGGCTCGGGCGCGCCGACGACGTGGACGGCCTGGTCACCTTCCTGCTCTCGGACGCCAGTTCGTACATCACCGGCACCGTGATCCCCCTCGACGGGGGACTCACCGCCACCGCATCCGCCGCGCTGTTCGTCGAGGAGTCCTGAAGTCATGCGTGAAGCAGTCATAGTGTCCACCGCCCGCACGCCGATCGGTCGTGCCTACAGGGGCTCTTTCAACGACACCCCTGGCCAGGCACTGGCCGGTCATGCGATCGCCCACGCGGTGGCCCGTGCCGGAGCCGATCCGGGTGAGATCGAGGACGTGGTCCTCGGGTGTGCCATGCAGGAGGGCACCACCGGGTACAACGTGGCGCGGCAGGCGGCGCTCCGCGCGGGCCTGCCCGTGACGGTCCCGGGGATGTCAGTGGACAGACAGTGCGCCTCCGGTCTCATGGCCGTCGCGGCTGCGGCGAAGGGGATCGTGGTGGACGGCATCCGGGTCGCCGTTGGCGGTGGCGTGGAGTCGATAAGCCTCGTTCAGAACGAGCACCGCAATGACCACCGCACCATGGATCCATGGCTGACCGAACACGGGCATGACGTCTACGTCCCTATGCTGGAGACCGCGGAGAACGTGGCGCAGAGGTACGGCGTCACCCGCGAGATGCAGGACGTCTACGCGTTGGCCTCGCAGCAGCGCACCGCCGCCGCCCAGGGGGCCGGGCTGTTCGACGACGAGATCGCGCCTTTCTCAGGCACGAGGCTGGCGGCAGGTGCCGACGGGCCGGCACCCGAGGAGTTCACGTTGGTCGGTGACGAGGGCAATCGGCCGTCCACGACGCTGGAGGGACTGGCCGGGCTGCGGTCGGTGCTCCCGGACCGGGACGGCTACGCGGCCACAGTGTCCGCGGGCAACTCCTCGCAACTGTCCGACGGTGCGGCCGCAGTCGTGCTGATGGAACGGACCGAGGCGGAGCGCCGTGGTCTCGAGCCGCTCGGGACGTTCCGGGGCACGGCCGTTGTCGGGTGCGAGCCGGATGAGATGGGCATCGGGCCCGTGTACGCGATTCCCGCGTTGCTCGCGCAGCACGGCCTGGAAGTGGACGACATCGATCTGTGGGAGCTCAACGAGGCGTTCGCCTCCCAGGCCGTGTACTGCCGCGACCAACTGGGAATCGATCCTGACAAGTACAACGTCAACGGCGGAGCCATTTCGATCGGGCACCCCTACGGCATGAGTGGCGCCCGGATGGTCGGCCACGCGCTGAGGGAGGGGCGGCGTCGGTCGGCTCGCTACGCGGTGGTCGCGATGTGCGTGGGCGGAGGGATGGGCGCGGCCGGCCTGTTCGAGCTGTGATCGCACCGCGCGGGGTGGGCTCCGTCGAGGCGGTCTGGTGGCGAGCTGCCGCGGCTATGCTGAGTCCGATATGACGGAAACCTTCGGAGTAGATGAGGCCGCGCACGATGCTGCGCGCACCGTGATCCTCGACGCAGCGGCCGACGTCTTTCAGAGCCAGGGGTTCAACGGTACGACTATCGACGACATCGCCCGGAGGATAGGCGCCACCAAGGGGCGGGTCTACTACTACTTCCGGTCGAAGTTCGACATCTATCTCTCGGTGTACGAATACGGGATGCGTCTCGTCCGGGAGGCCGTGGAGCCACACGTGGACGGCCCGGGTTCCGGTAGGGACAGGCTGACAGCGATGTCCGTCGCGCACGCCGTGAACCTGATGACCAACCTGAGCTATCACGACACCATCCATCAGGGAATCCACCGACGTTCGGCGCTGGCGCTCAAGGCCCGACAGACCGAGCAGCTCGCGGAACTCAACACCCTTCGCGAGAGCTACGAGATCATGTTCAGACAGGTGGTGGAGGAGGGCATGGCCGACGGCAGCCTCCTGTCGGAGGAACCGAAACTGGTGGCACGGGCTCTACTGAGTGGTCTCAACTCGATCGATTCGTGGTTCCGTACCCGTCCTGATCAGTCACTCGGTGAGGTGGAGGAGCTTGCCGCGCGAGTCGCCGGCCTCTATATAGGGGGACTGGCAGCTCGGTAGCACCACGTTCGCGGGAAGACCCTAGAGCTGCGCGAGCAGGTCCTTCCAGACGGGCTTCCAGTAGTCGATCGCCTCGGCCGAGTCGAGCTTGGTGTGCGTCAGCCCCACCGATGCCTTGCCGTTCTTCTTGTCGCTGAAGTTCAGGGCGACGCGCGTGCCGTCGGCCAGCGGGACCCGCCAGTAACGCCACTTCTCGCTGCTCGACGTGGCCGCGGGGGCGTCGACCTCGACGCCTCCGAATTCCTCCCGGTCCCCGGCGAGCTCCACCCACGCCTGCAGCGCCGAGTCCATATCCCCGGCGACTGTTCGCGAGGTCGACAGCTGGAAGTCGCCGGTGCAGGACTGGCCCGGAACCCGCAGTCCGGCGTGCTGCTCGTAGGCGATGGCCGTGCCCTGGGCCCACCACTCGGCCCGCTCGACCGACTCCGGCATCATCTCCAGGGCCGCCTTCGCGATCGCCGAATGCGCCATCTCCCGCGCTCCGGCCTGCTCGAGCATCTCGACCCATTCGCCCCACGACCGGCCGGTGGCGGAGGCGATGGCAGGGGTGTTGGACGGCTTGGTCATGCCGCCAATGATGCCCCGTCCCGGTGAGCGCGGCCATCGGTTCCTCCCGCAGCCGCTCCAGAACAAGTCCTGACCTGGGGTGCCCTGCGACCGCCTGTCAGGGCACCCCAGGTCAGGCTGGTTCTGCGGAGTGTGGCGGGGCGCAGCGACGCCAACGACGACAAGGCCGACGACGACAAGGCCGACGACAACGACGACGAGCTGCGCTGATGCGAGACCCGGTCGCCCGCCCGCTGAGCCGACCAGCCCGGTGCGCAACGCGGCTCCCAGCTGATTGCCAGCAAACTGCCGGGGAGCAGGCAGGACCTCTGGGCATACTGAGCACGTGAACGCCGCAGCGAGCAACGCCCCCGACGCCCGGCCCGAGGCCCGGGTCCTGGTGGTCGACGACGAGGAGAACATCGTCGAGCTGCTGACGGTCTCACTGCGATTCCAGGGCTTCGAGGTCGAGACCGCCCGCACCGGTGCCGAGGCGATCGACAGGGCCCGCAGCTTCCGGCCCGACGCGGTGATCCTGGATGTGATGATGCCGGTCATGGACGGTTTCGACGCGGTCAAGCGGTTGCGCGCGGACGGCTGCGACGCCCCGGTGCTGTTCCTCACCGCGCGGGACGCCGTGGCCGACCGGGTCGCCGGGCTGACCCTGGGGGCAGACGACTACGTGACCAAGCCGTTCAGCCTCGAGGAGGTGGTGGCCCGGTTGCGGACGATCCTGCGCCGCGCGGGCACGCTGTCCGGGGCCGAGCGCAGCTCGCGGCTCACCTTCGCGGACCTCGAGCTGGACGAGGACAGCCACGAGGTCCACAAGGCGGGCCGCGCCGTCGCGCTCTCGCCCACGGAGTTCACCCTGCTGCGCTACCTGATGGTCAATGCAGGGACGGTGCTGTCCAAGGCGCGCATCCTGGACCACGTGTGGGACTACGACTTCGGCGGCGACGGCGGTGTGGTCGAGTCGTACGTGTCGTACCTGCGCAAGAAGATCGACACCGAGGAGCCGCGGCTGATCCACACCATCCGCGGCGTCGGCTACGTGTTGCGCGAACCACGCTGATGCCCGGTTCCCCGGGCCTGCCCACCCCGCGGCGTCGCGCGGTCCCGCTGCGGGTGAGTCTGGTCCTGCTCGCCGTGGTCCTGACCGCGCTGGCGCTGGTGTTCTCGGGGGTCGCCGTCACGCGAGCGCTGGAGGCCTCGATGCTCGAGCGGACCGACGCCGCGCTGCTTCAGGCCGAGCGCGGGTGGGCCCGGCCGATGGGTGACCTGCCCGCCGAGGCCCCGCCCCCGCCGCCGCGCGCGCCCGGTCCGGAGAGTCCGCCGAGCCGGTACTTCGTGCAGGTCAGGGATGCCGACGGCGCGATCGTGGTGGCGATCAACGACGAGGACTCCGCCCCCGACCTCGAGTCGCTGGACCCGGACACGCCCACGACGGTCCCGTCGACGGCGGGCGACTCGACCTCCTGGCGCGCGCTGCGGTTCGACGGCCCCGGAGGCGAGAGCGTGACGGTCGCGATCCCGCTGACCGAGAACCGGGCCGTGGTCCAACGCCTGGTCTACCTGCAGGTGGGCATCGGGATCGCGGTCCTCGCGCTGCTCGCGCTGGCCGCCTACGCGACCGTGCACCGGAGTCTGCGGCCGCTTCGTGAGGTCGAGCGGACGGCGGCGGCGATCGCGGGCGGGGACCTGTCCCGGCGGGTGCCGGAGCGCGACCCGCGCACGGAGGTCGGGACGCTGGCCGCCGCGGTCAACGCGATGCTCTCCCGGATCCAGACCTCGATGGCCGACGCCGCCGAGGCCGAGGAGGCCGCCCGTTCCTCCGCCGAGGCGGCCCGGGAATCAGAGGCTGCCGCGGTGCGGTCCGAGGCGGCGATGCGCCGGTTCGTCGCCGACGCCGGCCACGACCTCCGCACCCCCCTGACGACGATCCGCGGGTTCGCCGAACTCCACCGGCAGGGCGCCTCGGACGACACCGACAGGCTGATGCGGCGGATCGAGGCCGAGGCCCGGCGCATGGGTGTGATGGTCGAGGACCTGCTGACCCTGGCGAGGCTCGACGAGCAGCGGCCGCTGGCCCGCGACCAGGTGGACCTGCTGGGGCTGGCCGCCGACGCCGTCCACGACGCGCGGCTGCTCGCCCCGGGCCGGCGCATCGGGCTGGAGGTCGTCGACGGCCCCGGAACGCCGGAGGTGGTGGGCGACGACACGCGCCTGCGGCAGGTCCTGGGCAACCTGGTCGACAACGCCCTGGCCCACACCCCGCCGGACGCCGACGTGACGGTGCGGGTGGGCACGCGCGGTGATGACGCGGTGCTCGAGGTGGCCGACCGCGGGCCGGGGATGACGCCCGAGCAGGCCGCGCGCGCCTTCGAGCGCTTCTACCGGGCGGACACCTCCCGCACCAGCGCGACCGGGGGGAGCGGGCTCGGGCTGGCGATCGTACGATCGCTGGTCGAGGCCCACGGGGGCTCGGTGGAGGTGGAGACCGCCGCCGGGCAGGGCGCTACGTTCCGGGTGCTGGTGCCGCGGGTGCAGGTCTGAGGGACGACGACGAGGCGCCGCGGCCCCAGATCACCCTGCGACCACGGGCCGCGCGGTACTGGTAGGCCTGGATTCCGGCAGAAAGGTCGTTGCCACTGCGGGGATTTCGGCCGACCCTCGCAGTAGTAACGACCAAGTCCGCGAGAGACGAGGCGAAGTGCCTCCCGGGTCACGCATCATGTCGGGCCGGTTGGTCGAGCCTCAGGACCACTTCTCGACAAAGGCGAGGGTGGCCGCGTCGGCGACCTCGGGGTCGGAGGCGGTGAGGAAATGCTGGCCGCCCTCGACGATCTGCAGCGTGGCGGACAGTGAGCCGGTGAACCGGGCGATCCCGTCCTCGGCGTTGGCCACCGAGTACACCTGGTCGGCGGTGCCCTGCAGCCAGAGCGCCGGGCAGTGCACGTCGCTCAGCCGTGCCTCCAGGCCGTCGCGGTCGCGGAGGTTGATGGAGCTGGTGCGCAGGCGCCGACGGCCCTCGTCGCCGCGATAGTTGGTGCGGTAGGTCTGGATCCAGAAGTCACGCTCGGCCTCGGAGACGTCCTCCCCGAGGCCGGCACCGAGCACGGCCACCACAAAGTCGTCGTCCACCACCCAGTCCTCACCTACGGGCTCGGCGAGCGCCTCGATGGCGGGGCTGCAGAACTCGGAGCCGTTCCAGCAGCCGCGTTCCATGCTGGCCGGGCTCTCGTAGTCCATGGAGGTGCCGCAGATGATGATGCCCTCGACGGCGCCGGGATTGAGTAGCGCCATGCGGGTGGCGATCCACCCGCCCTGCGAGGTGCCGAGGGCGAACGCCTTGGAGATCCCCAGGGCGTCGAGCACCTGCAGGTTGGCGATCGCGCTGTCCCAGTAGGTGAAGTGCCGGTACCGGGCGCGGGTCTCCCCATGGCCGTAGGGCTCGATCGCCAGCAGGTTCATGCGCGAGGCGAGTTCCTCGTTGGCGAATTGCGGCCGGTACAGCTCGACCGAGGTGGTGAACGAGTTGATCATCACCAGCGTGGGCAGGGCGGGGTCGTACTGGCGGGCGAACTTGTAACCGATGGTCGATCCGCCCAGGTGGGGGATGTCGATGGTCTGCGTTGTCATGGCGGAGTCTCTCTGGAGGGGAGTGTGCGAGGGGTACTCGAACCCTAGGGCGCGGCTGGCGCCACGGGGTCGGTTCGGCGGGGGCGGATCGGAAGGCGCCGGATCGACAGTGCTCGCCGGCGGCGAGTCCTAGCGAGAGGACGACGACGACGAGGTCTGCCGGTCTAGTCGATACCCAGCGCTCTCGCGGAGGCGGCCACCCCGGCGGCTGCGACGACCACCACGACCAGCGGCACCCGTATCGCCGCCAGGACGGCAGCCGCGGACACGCCGGCGACGCGAGCCCACCCGGCGAACGCCTGCCCGTCGAAGAGGGTCGCGGTAGCGGCGACACCGGCGATCAGCACGATCACCGCGGGATCGCCCCAGTGCTGGAGGCGCAGGGAGAGGCGCGACCCTCCGACGTGGACCCCACCCAGTCTGACGGCGTAGGTGCCGGCAGCAAGGGCGAGAACTGCGAGGATGAGGCTCACATCAGGCACGGTGTCCCCGCCTCCGCGCAGCGGTGAGCAGGCCGACCAGACCCAGGATGGGGGCCACCCCGGCGGCCACGAACGGGGTGGCGGCCGCGGCGAGGGTCGCGCCGGCAGCGGCCGGAACGGCGGTGCGACGGGTGACGCTGCCGAGGAGTATCGCGACAAAGACTGCGGGGAACGCCGCGTCGAGTCCGAGACGACTGGGGTCGGGCAGGACGTATCCGACAAGGACGCCGATCGCTGCGCCGAGTGGCCACGCGATCAGGATGGCGACGCCGACCGTGTGGAACGCGGTGAGGCGTCGGGTCGGGTGCGGTTGGGCCATCGCAAAGGCGACGCTTTCGTCGTTCACCAGGTGAGTTGAGAAGAGCCGGGGCGCGCGCTGGTGGGGTAGAAACCCGGACGCGGAGAAGCCATAGACAACGTTCCGGAGATTCACCAGGAGCCCTGCGCAGACCGCGACCCAGAGCAGGCCGCCCGACGCGATCACGCCGATGAACACCAGTTCAGACGACGCGCTGAGCACAAGGGCGGCGGCGAGGATGACCAGCCATGGGGGCAGACCTGCAGCTGAGGCCGTCGAGCCGTAGGCCACCCCGACCACGGCTATCGCGGCCGCGATAGCCACGGCGGAGGCAAGGGGTGCAGCGGGCGAGCCACGCGAGGAGGTTCGATGAGATGAACGCATGGACAGTATGGTGAACGCGCCACGGTCACCTGTCAAACTGGCCGCGCGTTCGTTATGGTGAACGAATGACGGAACAGCTCGGGGCCAGGATCGGTGCCGCGATTAAACGGGAGCGCACGTCGGCAGGCCTGTCGGTGTCCGAGCTCGCCCGGCGATCGGGCGTCTCCAAGGCAACCGTGTCCCAACTCGAATCGGGCGGGGGAAACCCCAGCGTGGAGACGCTGTGGGCGTTGGGAGATGCGCTCGGCGTGCCATTTGCCCGTCTGGTGGATGAGGACGCCGAGCCCGTCACACTGATCCGCGCCGGCAGCGCCCCGCACGTCCGTTCGGCCAGCGCGAACTACGTGGCCGCGCTCCTTTCCGCCAGTCCACCCCACGCGCGCCGGGACGTGTACCTGGTCCAGGCAGACCCCAGCGTCGCGAAGGTATCCGCCCCTCACGCCCGCGGCACCGTCGAGCACGTGATCCTGGTGTCCGGTTCCGCGCTCGTCGGACCAGAATCGGACCCGGTCGCACTGCTGCCCGGCGACTACCTCTGCTATCCGGGCGACGCCCCGCACATCTTCGACGCCCAGCACGAGGGGACCACCGCGGTGCTCATCTCGGAGATCAGATAGCACGCACGCGACGGTCCGTCGGGCACGGTGCGGTGAGAATCCAGCGCTGCAGGGCAAGCGGCGTAACAGGGGAGCGATGTGCGGTAGTGAAGAAGGTCGCGTTCAGGAGCCGCGGAGCTCCCACATCCGTAGAGCCAGGCGCAGCTCCATCGCGCGATCGCCGCGGCGCCACCCGGTGCCGAGGACCGAGTCGAGGCGGTCGAGCCGTTGGTACACGGTGTTGACGTGGATGTAGAGCCGGTCGGCGGTGCCCGAGGGGCTGGCGTCGGCGGCGAACCAGGCGCCGAGGGTCTCCAGCAGGGCGGTCCCGCGGTCGCGGTCGTAGCGGCGGATCGGTCCGAGGTTGCGCTCGATGAACTGCGTGACGTACTCGCGGTCGACCTCACTGAACAGCAGTCCGTACAGGCCCAGCTCCTCGGTCGCGGCCCCTTCGCCGGCGCGGCCCAGCGCGACGAGCAGCTGCGCGGCGCGCCGGGCCCGCTCGACGTGGTCGGTCACGGCCACCAGGTCTCCGGTCGGGCCGGATGCGCCCACGGTCGCCGAGTGCGGGCTGAGCCGGGTCGCCACATCGCGTGCGGTCTCGCCGGCGTCCGAGCCGGGCAGGAGCATCACCGCGCGGTCGCCGTAGGTGGTCACCAGCCCGCCGTCGGCACGGGCGAGCGACCGGCACTCGGTCTGTAGAGCCCGGGTCATCCGCGTCTCGGCGGGGGTGATGACCAGCGCGATCAGGTCGGCGTGGACGTCGACGCCCAGCAGTGTGGCCCTGCGGCCGATCGCCTCGAGGTCGTGCTCGCCGGGGGAGAGCAGCTCGGCCAGGAGCTCGCCGCGGACGCGGTTGTCGGCCTCGTCCCGCGCGCGGTGGCCCAGCAGAATCAGCGCGATCACCGAGCTCACCCGCTCCAGCACCCGCCCGATGGCCGGGACGGAGCCCCGGCTGGCGTAGGTGACGTACCCCAGGTGGTCGGAGCCGGTGACGACGGGATTGACGACGACGAGGTGGCCGCCGGACTGCCGTGTGACCATCCGCTCGGTGTCCGCGGCGACCTCGTCCAGGACCCGCCGGAGCAGCTCCGCCGGCGGCCCCTCGGCGGACCGGGCTGAGCCGATCTCCCGGTGGGCCAGGTCGAAGACGGCGGCGGTGCCCCCCTCGATGTCGATGAGCAGGTCCACGATCTCCGGGACAGTGGCTCCGGCCACGACCAGCCGGGTGAGCCGCTCGTGCAGGTCGACGGTCGCGGCCAGTCGAGCGGACTGCGCGCGCTCGGCGTCGAGGGCGTCGCGGGTCTCGTCCAGTTCGCGCCTGCGCCGGGAGGCTCGTTCGGCCGCGGTGAGGGCCGCGGACACCTGGTCGGCCAGCAGCGCGACCAGGGTGATCTCGTCCTGGGTGAAGTCGCGCTCGCCGCGGTCGGAGGTGAACAGCGTCCCGGTGAGTCGGCCGTGGGTGCGGACGGGCACGCCGAGGATCGCCTTGACGCCCTCGTCGCGGATGATCGGGTCGATGACGTGCGTGTACTGCTCGTCGGCCAGGTAGTTGCGGGTCCAGCGGGGTGCCATGGCCTCGGCGACCTGCCCGCCCAGGCCGAGTCCCATGCCGAGCCGGATGGTGTCGAACCTGGGGCTGGTGGCGCCCTCGGCCATGCGCATGTAGGTGTCGCCGCGCTCAGGGTCCAGCAACATCACATACGCCAGGTCGGTGCCCACGAGTTGGCGGGCTCTACGGATGGCGATGTGCAGGACGGCGTCCTCGTCCTGAGCGGCCGCCAGCTCGGCGGCCGCGTCGAGGACATCCCGCAGTCCCAGGGCGAGGTCGACGGCCATGGCTGAAGGGGGTTCAGCGGCCGAGGAACTCGGCCTTGCCGGGCCCGGAGTCGATGAACGACTGCATGCCCACTTCGCGGTCCTCGGTGGCGAACAGGGCCGCGAACAGGGCGCGCTCGATGCTCAGGCCGGTGGTCAGATCCACCTCGATGCCGCGGTCGACGGCCTCCTTGACCGCGCGGAGCGCCATCCGGGGACCGCCCACGAACTGCCGGGCCCACTCGATCGCGCGGCCTGTGGCCTGGCCGTCCGGGACCACCTCTTCCACCGCGCGCAGCTCGAGCGCCTCGGCGGCGGTGAGCGTGCGGCCGGTCAGGCACAGGTCCTTGGCCACCGCCGGGCCGACGAGGCGCGTGAGCCGCTGGGTGCCGCCGGCGCCGGGGATGATGCCCAGCAGGATCTCGGGCTGGCCGAGCTTGGCCCTCTCGGCGGCGATCCGCCGGTCGCAGCACAGCGCCAGCTCCATGCCGCCGCCGAGCGCGGCACCGGTGATCGCGGCGACGGTGGGCTGGGGGATCTCCGCGACGGCGGTGAACGCCGACTGCAGCTCGCGGGCCTCGGTGAGCATCTGCGCGTACGGCATCTGCCGCATCTCCTTGATGTCCGCGCCGCCGGCGAAGACGCGCTCGCTGCCGGTGAAGACCACCGCGTCGACGTCGCTGCGCCCCGAGACCTCCTGCGCCACAGTCCGCAGTTCCTCCTGCATGCCGCGGGACAGTGCGTTGACCGGCGGCCGGTCGAGAGTGACCACCGCGAGGCCGTCGGTGACGTCGAGGGATAGGAATTCATACATGTGGGGGCTCCGAACGTAGGGGGAATCTCCATTGTATGTGAACCAGGCCACTCATACCGTCGTGGGGCGAGCGTCCCCGAGTGAGGGGGCTCACAGAGACTGAGGAGTTGAACCCATGCCATCGACCGCCCAGGCCCGCCCCTGGCGTCCGCCGCTGGGGCCCGAGGGCTTCCGGTGGGAGGTCCCGGACCGATTCAACATCGGCGCCGCGTGCACGGACGCCCATCCGCCGGGATCCCCCGCGATCGTGGTGGACCGCGGCGACGATCCGCCGGAGGTCACCACGTTCGGTGAGCTCGGCGACCGCGCCCGCCGCCTCATCACCGTCCTCCGCGAACGCGGGGTCGGCGAAGGTGACCGGATCGCCGTGATGTGCGCGCAGTCCGCCGAGACCGCCGTGGCCCACGTGGCCGCCTATCTCATGGGCGCAATCGCGGTCCCGCTGTCGGTGAAGTTCGGACCCGAGGCCGCCCTGTTCCGGATGGGCGACTCCGGCGCCGTGGCGGCGGTGTTCGACGCCGACTGCCACGCGCGCCTGGCCGGCGAACTCGCCGGGTTGCCCGAGCTGCGCGCCGTGCTGGTCAGCGGCGATGCGGTGCCCGAGACGGCGTCGTCCGCTGCCACGGCCGGTGCGCTCACCGTGCTGCCGCTGTCGGTGACGGACTCGGCCGACCTCGCCGTCGTCGTCGCCGATACCGGACCCGACGACCCGGCCCTGCTCATCTACACCTCCGGAACCACCGGCCAGCCCAAGGGGGCTCTGCACGGCCACCGCGTGGTGCTGGGGCACATGCCCGGAGTGGTCCGCGCGCTCGACGGGTTCCCCGAGCGGGGCGACGTGTTCTGGACCCCGGCCGACTGGGCCTGGGCGGGCGGGCTGCTCGACGTGCTGCTACCGAGCCTCTACAGCGGTGTGCCCGTGGTGGCGTCCGCCCGGCGGCCCAGCCCGGAGACCGTGGAGCACATCCTGCGGCGGCACGGGGTGACCTGCTCGTTCCTGCCGCCGACCATCCTCAAAATGATGCGCGCGTCCGAGGTGGACTACTCGCACACCGGGCTGCGGGCCGCGTTCTCCGGGGGCGAGGCGCTGGGTGAGGCCGTGGCCGAGTGGGCGCGCGAGGCGCTGGGCGTGCAGGTCAACGAGATCTACGGCCAGACCGAGCTCAACCTGATCGTGGGCACCTGCCACTCCGAGTTCGCGACCCCGCCCGGTTCGATGGGCCGCCCGACGCCCGGTTTCGACCTGGTCCTGCTGGACGAGACCGCACGACCGGTCGCCACGGGCGAGGTCGGCGAGCTCTGCGTGCGCCTGCCCAGCCCGAATGCGTTCCTGGGCTACTGGAACGCGCCCGACAAGACCGCGGAGAAGACCGCCGACGGAGTCCTGCACACCGGGGATCTGGCGAAGGTCGACGAGAGGGGGAACTTCTGGTTCTCCGGCCGCAACGACGACCTGATCTCGTCCGCCGGCTACCGGGTGGGCCCCGGCGAGATCGAGGACCAGATCCTGCGGCACAGTGGCGTCGAGATGGTGGCCGTGATCGGCGTGCCGGACGAGCTGCGCGGAGAGGCGATCGTCGCCTACGTCGTCCCCGCCGAGGGTGCGAGCGGCACCGACGAGCTGGCCCGCGAGATCCAGGCCCTGGTCAAGGAGCGCCTGGCGTTCTACCAGTACCCGCGGGAGGTGCTCTTCCTCGACGAGCTGCCCACCACCAACACGGGCAAGATCCGCCGCGCCAAGCTCCGTGCCGACCACGGCCGACCGACCTCCGACCACCGACCACCGACCGACCACGCCCGACCGAACCCTGAGGACCCCTCATGAACAATCCCGTCGTCATAGGCGTCGTGCTCGCCTATTTCGTGCTCATGTTCGCCATCGGCGCGTGGGCCAACACCAAGATGAAGTCGGCCAAGGAGTTCCTCGTCGCGGGGCAGTCCCTGGGCTTCTTCGTCATGGCCATCGCCAGCTTCTCCTCCATCCAGTCCGGCTGGGGCATGGTCGGCGGCACCGGCCAGACTTACGCCTGGGGCCTGCAGGCGCTCATCGCCGTGGGGCTGTTCGCGCCATTCGGCTTCGCCGCCGCCTGGTTCCTGCTGGGGAGCCGGCTCAACTGGATCGGCAAGAAGCACCGCGTCTACTCGGTGCCCGACCTCATCCGCGTCCGCTTCCAGGACCGCACCTCCCACGCCACCATGTCGGTGGCCGTGTTCATCGCCTCGATCGCGTACATGACCGCGCAGGTCACCTCGATCGGCGTGATCATCTCCCTGCTGCTGGGCACCTCGATCCCCACTAGCGTGTGGATCGGCTCCATGGTCGTGGCCGCGTACACGATGGCCGGCGGCATGCTCGCCGCCGTGTGGACCGACCTGGTGCAGGGCGTGCTCATGGTGGTCATGTCCGTGGGCCTGTTCTTCTTTGCCGTCCAGGTGGCCGGCGGCTGGCTCCCCATGCTCGACACCATCTCGGCCGGGAGCGCGGAGATGCTCTCGATCGACGGCGTCCAGGCGCCGACCTACATCTTCGCCTTTGGCCTGCTGATCTTCGTGGGCGCCGTGGGTCAGCCGCAGCTGCTCACCAAGTTCCTCATGCTCCGCGACATGACGCAGCTCAAGTGGGGTGCCGCCGTCGCGGGCATCGCCTACGCGGTGACCACCCTGTTCTCGGTGGGTATCGGTCTGGCCACCCGGTCCATGACCCTCACCGGGGACGCCCCGGAACTCGAGAACATCGACGACACCGCCATCTGGTTCCTCGATTCGGTGACCAACCCGATCGTCGGCGGCATCGCGCTGACGGGCCTGCTTGCCGCGATCATGTCCTCGGCCTCGAGCTTCATCACCATCGGCGCCTCGTCGATGATGCGCGACCTGCCCGGCGCCTTTGGCATCAAGGTGGTCCGCGAACTGCTGTGGAGCCGGATCGCGAGCCTGACCCTGGTGGTCCTGTCGGTCCTGCTCACCCTGTTCCTCTCCCAGGTGGTGTTCCTGCTCGGCGCGCTGGGCTGGGCCGCCTTCGCCGCCGCGATCGTCGGCCCGGTGGTCATGTCCATCTACTGGCATCGCGCAACGGCCACCGCAGCGACCGTGACCGTGGCGTTCGCGATCCTCGGCAACATGATCATCACCTCGCTGGCCGCGCGGGACATCATCTCCGTCCCGGCGTTCATGCAGGTCGGCGGCATCTCGCTGCTCGTGTCGATCGTGCTGTTCTACGTGGTCTCGCTGATGACCACCAACCGTCACCCCGACGCCACCCTGGAGTTCCTCTACGGCGGCCGGAGTGCCGTGACCGATCCGCGGCTCAGCGGTGGGGCTTCTGCCCCGACTGCAGCGTCCTCCGCCGCAGCGTCGACTTCGACCGCCTCCACCGAAAGGAACGACCATGTCTGATCACACCTCTGATCACTCCTCTGATCCGGCCGCGCGCGGTCGCGCGCTCGACGGCGGTCTCGACAGTGCACTGGACCCGGCGCACGCTCCGGAGCCCGACCACAAGCGCGCCGGCATGCTGATCCATGCCTTCGTGGCAGTGGCGGCCTTCGCGCTGCTCGGGATGTTCACCGACACCTGGCAGATGGTGTTCATCGCCGTTCCGCTCTTCGCGGTGATCATGATGCTGCTCGGGTCCCTGCACTCCGACGGCTCCTGGGAGAGGGTGTCGACCCTCGCGATCGTCGCCTACTGCTCAGGGCTGGGCGTGCTGGTGCTGTGGTCGATCCTCACCGCATCCGGAGACGCCGTGCTCTGGGGCCTGCCGATGTCGATGGGAGTGATCTTTTACTTCATCTGGCCCTACACCGCCGTGGGCGCGGGACTGCTCTACGCGCTGGTCTTCGACCGCACGATCGACGAGAAGCGGCTGGCTTCGGCGGCCTGAGCGTCGCGGCTGCCGCAATCCCGAAGCCGAAGGGCCCGCCCTGGTGTGGGCGGGCCCTGCGGATTTCAGGGAGGACTTCCGTCGCCGCGTTGGTCGGACGACGATGGGAGGACACGCGGCGAAGGGAGCGACATGCAGGTCGACGGAGTCGGCGAGCGAGACGAGGACGTTCCCGCAGAACGAGAGCAGGACGACGCGTCCGCGGAACGGAATGAGTCCGAGGCGCAGCGCATCGACCGCAACTGGATCGAGCTGCTCCAAGAGCTGCGCATCGTCCAGACCGGCGGGCAGGTGCTCACCGGCTTTCTGCTGGTGGTGCCGTTCCAAGACCGTTTCGCCGACATCGGTGGTGGCGGCCGCGCCCTCTACCTGGTGGTCCTGTCACTCGCCCTGGCCTCGACGGTCGTCCTGCTGGCTCCGGTGATGATCCACCGCGCCGTGTTCCGCTCCCATCGCAAGGACCGGGTGCTGCGACTGTCCGCAACGCTCGCGCGCGTGGGCCTGGCCATGCTGTCGATCGCGTTAGTGGGGCTGGCCACGCTGGTGTTCTCGCTGGTGGCCGGGACACTGCCCGGGCTCGCGGCCGGAGCGGCGATGGCGGTCCTGGTGGCGGTCATGCTCTTCGTGCTGCCCGCCCGGGTCCGCCATCGCCACGCGACCAACCCGTACGTCGCCGACTGAGCTGTGGGTGTGTCCGGAACGACACGGCGCCTGCTCCCGCGAGTGGGACAATGGGCTCTGACTCGGCCCGCAACCGCGCAGGGGGAGGTGGCCGTTCCCGATGGCATCGATGGAGATGTACTCCGGTTCCGTTGACCGGCAACAGAACGCTGCCGCCGAGCAGGCCCGCACCCGACTGGACGCAGGCCTGCGGGAGTGGTCAAGCCAGCGTGCCGCCCTCATCGCCGACGATCTCGGACGCAACCCAATGCGCCGGGTGCCGCGAGGCTGGCCGGAGGGGACGGCCACTCGAGTGGAGGTGGCGGCCCGGGAGGCCTGCGTGATCGACGAACAGGGCGCGCGCACGGAGGCGTCCCGGCTGTTGTGGTCGGCCATCGCCAAGCTCGTCGGCGCCGCGGTGGCCCTGGCGGTCCCGCTCTCGATCGTCATCGCGCTGGTGGCGGGGTCATGAGATCGCTCCGGGTTCTTGCGACCGGGCGGGGGACGTCGTGCTGAGGCTCCTCGTTCCCGTGGTCATAGGCCTGCTGTTCCTGGCGGTGATCGCGGGCTGGTTCTGGTACACCACCTGGCTGGTGCGGTCCGCCATCGACGAACTCGGCCACCGACGCAGGCTGCTGGCCGGGGTGGACCCACTGCAGGTGACGGCGAAGAAGGCGCTCGCGTCCGCCGAGGCAGCACACGACTCGGCCCACAGAGCACTCTCGCTGACGGTGGAGGCCTGGTACGACCTGCGGGAGAGCCGGGCAGTGGGGACCGCGCTGGTCGAGAGGTTCCCGAGAATCGAGGACAGGGCCGCGAGGGATCCGGAGTTCCTGGACGTGCTCGAGGACGCCGATGCGCTGCTCAACGACGCCCGGCCGGAAGCGGACACGATCGACGACCTTCTGGTGCGCACCGCCCGGATGGATGAGCTGAACTTGCGGCTCAGGCACCTGGTGAATCAGTACGACTCCGCCGGAAGGCGCGGGTTTGGGCGCTTCTTCCCGCAGGGTCGGTAGTAGTAGCGCTTCGCGCGGGCCGAACACTGACGTGGGTCGCGGCTGTGCGCTGCTCTCGCGGCTCGGTGTTGCTCGGTTCAGGACGCGGGTAACTCCCGCGTGGTCACCACCAGGTGAGCCGGGTAGCCCCCGCATTGTGGTCGTACTCAGCGCGGTGAAACGTCCCATTTGCCGCGGTAGCCACGACCAAAAGCTCGGTAGCTGCGACCAGTACGAAAGCGTGCGCGAGGGGAGCGCGAGAGGCACCCGCGCGGTGAGCAACTTGCGCGAGGGGCTGCGCGCCGCGAGTGCGACGTGCGCGAGGCCCCGGGGAAAGCTGCGACCAGCTGAGCTAGAGATCCCCCGGCAGCTTGTCGCGTCGGATGTCCCGCCACGACGACTGCCGCAGCACCCCGTCCTCGGTGAACCCCTGGTGGCGGACCTCCACCACGAGCTTGGGTAGCACCCAGATAGCGTCGCGGCGGGCGTCGGACGGCAGGTCCTCGAGGAACGGGCTCGAGCGGCGGCGCAGGGGTTCAAGCTCCTCGAGGAGCGCCTTGCCCTGCCGGTCGCTGAAGCCGGTGCCCACGCGGCCGATGTAGGTGAGCCCGGTCTGCGCGGGCAGCCCGAGCAGCAGCGAGCCGAGTGAGCCTGAGCGCCCGCCCTTGCCCGGTCGCCAGCCACCGATCACGGCCTCGGTCGTGGTGAGCAGCTTCTCCTTGAGCCAGGTCTTGGCCCGCTTGCCCGACTGGTAGTGCGAGTCCCGGCGCTTGGCCACGATGCCCTCCCAGCCGAACTCCTCGGCCTCGTCCAGTGCGCGCTCGCCGGGGCCGTCGAGAACCCCCGGCACGTGCACTCGCTCGACCTCCTCCAGCGCCGGCGTCAGCAGGTCGAGCACCTCGCGACGCCGGTCCCACCGCTCGCGGCGCAGGTCCACACCGTCGAGTCCAAGCACGTCAAAGACGAACAGGTGCACCGGGCCGATCGACGAGTCGTCTCCTTCCGCGGCGGCCTGCTTGGCCAGTGCGGAGAACTCGGGCACGCCGTCCGGACCTGGCACCACCAGTTCGCCGTCGAGCACCGCGGGTTTCCCGATCGCCTGTGCCAGCCCGGGAAAGCCGTCGGCCAGCCAGTCCATCGAGTTGCCGTTGCGGCTCATCAGCCGACTCTGCCTGCCATCGGTCGACACGGTCACGCGGTAGCCGTCCCACTTGCCCTCGAAGGCCCACTTGTCCTCGGGCAGGGATGTCACCGACCCCGAGGTGGGGATCATCGGCAGTGGGGGAGCGTCGGGTCGGCTGGCCGTGTCCGAATCGCTGGTCGGGTCATCGTCCGAACTCCGGTCACCCGGCTTGTCCGAGTCGCGGGCAGTCGCCTTGCCCGAGCCGCGGGGAGGTGACTTGTCGGACCCTCCGGAACGATCATCGTCCGTGGGATACGACGACTTCGGGTTGTCACGCCCGCCGTAGAAAGAGTCCGGCGATTGGTCCTTCATGTACTGCACGATCCACTGGTTCTTCTCGGCGCTCGTGCGAACCAACACGTACCGGCCTGAGACCTTGTCGCCGTTCAGCCACACGATGATCTCGTCCTCGCGCCACTTCTCGCACTCGTAGGTGCCGCGGTCCCAGACGGTCATGGTCCCGGCGCCGTATTCGCCCTTGGGGATGGTGCCCTCGAACGTCTCGTAACCCAGCGGGTGGTCCTCGGTGTTGACGGCCAGTCGCCGATCCTTGGGCTCGGTGGGCAGGTTCTTGGGCACCGCCCACGAGGCCAGCACGCCGTGATGCTCCAGCCGCAGGTCAAAGTGCAGGCGGCGGGCGTGGTGCTCCTGGATTACGAAGATCGGGCCGTCGCCGTCGGAGCGATCGGTGTCGACCTCGCCGTCGAACGGCTCCGGGGTCTTGCGGCGATCGCGCTTACGGCGGTACTCCTCGAGGCTGGTCACGACGGCGTCGGCGTCGGTGGGGCCGGCGTCGCAGCCCTCTTCGGCCGCGGCGCGGGTGGAGTCGGTGTCCTCGGAATCGGAGCCACCTGAATCGGCACCGGATGAATCGGAACCGGCGCGCTCGGGGTCCCCGTCATCCGATGACGACGACGAGCTCTTCTTGCTGCCCCCCGACTTCTTCTCCCGCGATGCCGACGACTTCTTGGCGGCACCCTTCTTTGACGCGCCGCCCTTCTTCGCGGGTCCCTCCAGGCCTTCGAGTAGGTCGCCCTCGGACTCGAGTCGCTTGAGCATCTCGTCCCAATGCAGGTGCTTGAGCCCGCCGTCGCCGAGTTCCTCCCACGAGCGCGGGGCCGCGACCCACGGCTCGGCGCGGCCGCGAAGTGAGTAGGGCGCCACGGTGGTCTTGGCGCCGCTGTTCTGGCTCCAGTCCACGAAGACTTTGCCGTCGCGGATAGAGCGCTTCATGGTGGCGGTGACCAGGTCCGGGGTCTGCTTGGCCAGCGACTGGGCGATCTGCTTGGCCACCGCGGAGGCGCCCTTGGAGGAGACGGCCTTGTCCAGGCGGGCGTAGAGGTGGATGCCCTTGGATCCGCTGGTCACGGCGAAGGCGTCCAGTCCGGCCTCGGAGAGGAGGTCGCGGACGCGCAGTGCGACCTTTGCCGTCGTATCCAGGTCGACGTCCTGGCCGGGGTCCAGGTCGATGACGATCCGTCGTGTCCGCCCCGGCTCGCCGTCGGACAGGGTCCACTGCGGCACGTGTAGTTCGAGCGCGGCCTGCTGGGCGAACCACGCCAGCGTGGCGGGGGAGTCGAGCACCGGGTAGGTGACGGTGCGCGAGGAGTGCTCGATCGCCACCCGCGACACCCAGTCGGGCGCGTGGGAGGGCAGGTTCTTCTCGAAGAACGACTTGTCCTCGGTGCCGTCGGGCCAGCGCTTGCGCGTCACGGGACGCTGGCCGGCGTACGTCATCAGGTGCGGCGCCACTGCGAGGTAGTACTCCAGGACATCTGCCTTGGTGGTGCCGGTCGCGTCGTAGAGCACCTTGTCGGGGTGGGTGAACCGCACGGTCCGCCCGTCGACCTCGACCGACTCCTTGCCGCCCTTGCTCGCCATGGGTCCACTCTGGCACCCGAGTCGGACATAGGCGACCGGCGAGGGAGCCGGAGTGCGCTTCGGGTCGAGTTGGACGCACTGAACGCTCAGTCTCTTCTGTCAACCCTGCGAGACCCCGCCCACAGCGCGCCCCTCCGGTGCCGAGAAAATGTAGCACCGCTATAGCGCGCGTCCTATAACAGTGCTATATTCGATTCATGGATAAGAAATCGCTACTGGTGGCCGCGGCGTTGCAGGTTGTGGAACAACAGGGAGAGACAGGGTTCTCGACGCGTGCGGTGTGTGCGATCGCCAACGTCACTGCCCCGACTCTGTATCACCATTTCGGCAGTGCCGACGGCCTTCTCAGTGCCGCGATCACCGAAGCGTTCGCGCAGTTCCTCATGAGCAAGAAGGCCGAACCCTTCTCGGCCGATCCGGTAGTAGCGCTACGGCAGGGCTGGGACAACTACGTCCGCTTTGCCGCGGAACGACCACGGCTGTACGCCGCGATGGCGGTCCGCGTCTTGCAAGGGGCCACAATTCCCGCCGCTGATGCGGGACGCGCGCTTCTCGTGGAGCGCCTCGCGGCCATTGAGGCCGACGGTCACCTCGCTATGGACGTGGAAGCGGCAGCGGACCTCATCTGGTCCTCGGCGCACGCAGCGTCGACTCTCTACGTGTTGGCACCGGAGCGGCAGCCAGATCCGACCGTCGTGACGACCTTGCGCGAACGCGCAGTGCAATCCATCTGCAACCCCATTGAAAGTGAGAAACCAACATGAAGATTGTCGTCACCGGCGGCTCCGGATTCCTCGGCGCCCACCTGATTCCCCGGCTCGTCCATGACGGTCATACCGTCTTCGCCCTCGCGCGCTCGGCGTCGTCTTCTGAGGTAGTGCGCGCCTTGGGCGCGACACCAGTGCCGGGGGACCTCGACACACCCGACGAACTATCGCTGCCCGCGGTCGACGCGGTTGTTCATGCCGCGGCGCTGTTCCGCTTTGCCGGGCCGCGCGCCCCGTACTTCAGCGCGAATGTCGTGGGCACTGAGGCCGCGTTGAACGCAGCCCGGCGTGCCGGGGCTTCAACATTTGTCTACATCAGTGCCGCCGCGGTGGCCATGGACGATCGAGGCACGCCGACCAGCAACATCGATGAATCAGCGCCCACCTACCCGCATAGCTTTTCGGGTTACATTGCCAGCAAGTCTCAGGGTGAGGCGGCGGTGTTGGCGGCCAACGTCCCCGGCTTCCGCACTATCGCCCTTCGCCCGCCAGCGCTCTGGGGTCCCGGGGGGCCGTTCAGCACGCAGCTTCCCCACGCCATCGAGTCCGGTCACTTCGCATTCATCGGCCGCGGCGAATACCCGGCGTCCACCATCCATGTCGAGAACGTCGTGGAGGCGGTGCAGTGCGCGCTGGAACGTGGCACCGGCGGGCGCCCCTATTTCATCAACGACCGCGACCTGGTCACTTTCCGAGAATTCGTCGATGGGCTCGCCACACTAGAAGGACACTCGATCGATGGTGTGCGCTCCGTGCCCTACCGAGTCGCATTCACCTTCGGGCGCCTCATGGAAGCCTTCGCGGCGCTGAGTACCGACAAGGGCGACCCGCCGCTGACTCGCACGATGGTGCGGTTGATCGGACGGGAATTTACGACCAACGACGACGCCGCCCGTCGTGAACTGGGCTACATCGGCATGATGACGCGCGTCGAGGGACTGGGACGAATGGCGCAACGGGTCTAGCGCCACACATCCCATCGACACATTGTTGCTGCAGAGTGACAGGCGCCGGAACGAACTCGATCGCCTCGGCTCAACCCCCGGTTAGGTCGTTGCCGGGAGGAATGGTGTGGCAGTTGTTGGTCGCCGGGACGCCGCGAAGTCGTCCCTCCAGCCAGTGGTACCCCTCGATCAGCCACGGAACAGCGGTCATGCCGTGGCTGAGCCAGGGGTACTCGCGGTACTCGATTTGGGCGCCTACAGCGCAGTAGTCACGCATCAGTGTGCGGACATCTCCCGCGACCATCACCCCGTCGCCCGGGCCGACGCCGTCTCCGCCCGGAGGTGTGCCTTCGAGGAACCCGCCGGCTCCCTCGAACACGAACATCGGGATCGTCGATTGTGACCTGGTACCCATGTTGATCTGGTGGATCACGTCCATCAATTCTGGCGCGTCCTGCGGGGTCGGGAACTCGGGACGCGCGATGTCCGCCCATCGCAGGCTGGGGTAGCGGCCGAGTGCCTCAATGATCGACAGGTTTCGCACATCCTCCACCACGCGCTGTCCGTGTTCGTTGAGGTACTGGGAGGTGTCGACGTCGTAGGCGCGGGTCAGGCCCGCCAGCGCCATGCCCACCACACCGCTCCACAGCGGTCCTTCTCCGGCATACCCGAGGTTGTTGACCGGATTGACGAGCAACCCGCCCTGAGCGGCTCCGACAATGTGGGACTGCAGTTCTGGGGCGTACTCAGAGACCAGGATGGCCGCCCAGTTGGTACCGATCGCGCCCCCGGAGTAGCCGAGGAGACCGATACGGGAGTCCTGGCGCACCGGTGCCGACGCTGAGGCGATGGCCGCGCGCAACGAATCCAAGGTTGCTGTGCCATAGCCGGGCCCTGAGGCGAAGTTTGCGTCCTTGCCCTGGATGTCTGCAATCACCACCGCGTGGCCCGCCAGAAGAGCCGGCGCGATGAGGGCGGTCTCGCCAGTTGTCACCAGACCGCCGAGCGACTGGTTCCCGGCGATTATCCGCGACGGGTTGTCCAGTGGGTTCAACGAGTCGTAGAAAGACTGGTACGACACCACATTTCCCGACGCAGCCCCCGGTGGGTGCAGGACACTGGTGACGTTTTCCTCGATCTCACCACGCACATTGGTCGTGGCGTAAAGGATCTGCGTGACCCGCACGGGCGTCGGCAATGTCGCCACGTGGTAGCTGATCTCACGTTCCCGCAGAATCGTCCCTGGCGTTACAGTTCGCAATTCGAGCTCTGCCGGTACTTCGTAGAACATCTGGTCATCGTGCGGCGCCGCGTGAGCGAGGGCTGGTCGCGCCCCTTCCCAGATTCCACTCACGATCTCTGTTTGCGAGCTCTGCGCAGACGCCATCGGCGCGACAAGACCCAAGGCCAGA
The DNA here is from genome assembly GCF_040546785.1 of Dietzia sp. 2505. Lineage (NCBI taxonomy): Bacteria > Bacillati > Actinomycetota > Actinomycetes > Mycobacteriales > Dietziaceae > Dietzia > Dietzia sp. 2505. Next base: position 163,752 of record NZ_JBEPON010000006.1, read on the forward strand.
GCCGCGCATGACGCGGCAACTGAACTCCCCCTGAACAACATCTATTTCTCCCCTCAACGGATGCTGTGACGCAAGCTACAGCATCGCTGTGCAGGAGGTCACACCTGAACGATCCCTCACATAATCGCAGGCCAGCGAGTACTTCCGAATCAACAGCACCGCTGGACGGGCGGGCCCCAGGTTGGCGCATCGCTCGACACTCGGCTATCAGGACAGCGTTCGGCCACCGCCAGGTTCGTCGACACAATGGCTCAAGGGAAACGGACCGCGCCTTGGCCTTTCGCGCTGAGGATGTCGTCCGGGTTCGAGTTCGGACAGGACTAGAGCGACAGGCAGCCACAGCCTCGCGTGCCTCGCCATCTCGATCGCCTCGTTGCGACACACCGGACAGTCGTAGTGCGGCCTGACCGAAGCTGGCAGTAGGTCAGCCCTTCCGCCGGAACTGGTGCGCTGCGCGGAGGGCCGCGTCCACATCGAGCTCCCGCCCGCCCAGCAGCGCCTGTGCGGTGTCGGCGCTGAGGTCGGGGCATTCGGCGAGCATCCGGTCGAGGTCCCGTGGGTCGGGGTCTGCCGCGGCAGGGCGGCCCCCGATCGACATCGTGAGCTGGTCGAAGATCTGCTTGAGTACGGGCCGGTCGTCGAGCACCGGCAGGTTCAGGGAGCTGAAGCCGTCGTCGGCGCTGTAGTCGGCGCGCGTCCACGTACCTCCGTCGTACCCGTAGATGAAGCCGATCCACATGCCGTGGGTGTCGATCCGCTCGAGGTAGTCACCGATCGCCTCCGCCCACCACGGGGGACAGCCGGCCAGGAGGTCGGTCTCGGGCTCCCTGAAGTACTCCGCAGCGCCGCGGAAGTACGTCTCTGAGTACTCGTGATCGTGGCCAAGAAGCACTGCTCGCTCATTACCGACAAAGCGGATGTCGGCCCAGTTGCCGCCGCCGTCGTCGTAGTGCCAGGTGGAGCCGTCCGAGTAGGCGGACTCCGCCCAGCGCGGCCCGTACGCGGCGAGCACCGCGGCCAGGGCGGACCACCTGGGGGCCATCGTGTCGGGGCGGGGAAGGTCGATTTCTCTCACGAGACGATTCTGGACGACGGCGGGCGACCGTGGCGCCGTCACATCAGATCTCGCCCGTCACCTCGGGTCCCCACCCCAGCCCTACCTCACCGCCCTGTTCACCGGTGTGGCGCACACCACACCGCTGCTATCATCGGCCGGGCAGGCGCGAACGGCGCCACTTCACCACCCTCATCCGCCCGAAAGGACGTCCACCATGGGTTCAGATGCACTCGGTTCGCTCGGCTCGCTCGCTATCGGATCGCTGGCGGCCCCCATCCTGGGATCGCTCGGCCTCGGCTCGCTACTCCAGGGGGCAAGCAGCGGCAACGGCAGCGGAACCGACTCTCTGACCGGGATGCTGCCGACCGATCTTCTCGGCGGCATTTCCTGATCAGCTGACGCACCAGCACGCGCGCCGACCGAGGCGCCAGCTGGAATACCAGGAAGACCCCGGACCGCACCCGCGGCCCGGGGTCTTCTCACCTCACCGCCCCGCCACCATCACGGACGCGTCGAACCCCCCGACCCGGCACCGGGCTGCACCCACCGCACGCCGAGCATCCCCTCCGGGCCGGAGCCGAGATGCCGGTCCACCACGTCCATCCACGCTCCGACGGCGGGGGAGAGCGGGCGGTCGCGGTGCCGGACGAGGGTGATGGTCCGGGAACGCTCGGGAGCCAGGGGGACGAAGGACAATCCGGCGAAGCGCATCAGGGGCAGCACGAATCCCGGGACCGGCGCCACGCCCAGGCCCGAGGCGGCCAACCCCGCGACGGCGGCCACGTTCTGGGCGCGCACGATCGTGGCGGGGGAGACGGCGGCGTCGTCCAGAGCCGCGGTGACCGCCTTGTGGACGCTGGAGGCCGGGCCGAAGGCGATCAGGGGCTCGGACTCCAGGTCACTCCATCCCACGGTCTCGGCCCCGGCGTACCGGTGGTCGGGGTGCACGGCCAGGAAGAAACTGTCCTCGGCGACGGGCCGGACCACGTACTCGTGGCCGTCTCCCGGGTGGGTGGTCAACGCGAGGTCGGCCCGGCCGCTGTGCAGGTGCTCGGTCACCTGGTCGCTGAGGTTGTCCTCCACGTGGACCGCCACGTCGGGGTGGAGCCGCTGGTAGACGCGGATCATCGGTGGCAACAGGGTGGCCGCGAGCGACGGCAGCGTGGCGATGGTGATGCTCCCCCTGGTGCCGGCCAGGTAGCCCTCGATGTGGGCTAGGCCGGTGTCGACGTGCTCGATCACGCCCCGTGCCACGGCCACCACAGCCTCCCCGTCGCTCGTCAGCAGGACTCGGCGGGTGCTGCGCTGGAACAGCGGAGTGCGCAGCCGTCGCTCGGCCTCGAGGACGGTGCGGCTCAGCGAGGACTGCGCCACCCCGAGTTCGGCGGCGGCGAGCGTGAAGCTGCGGTGGTGGGCAACCGCGACGATGGCCCGGAGGTGGTGCACGCCCAGATTCATGGTCATGGCGCATGAATCTATCGCTGAATGATGTTGGACTGCATAACGTGAGTCACCTCACACTGTTGAGAGCCGACGAAAGGGGCTCTCGTGCTCGCATGGGCAGGTTTTCTCACCATCGGGGTCATTCTGGCTCTGCTGCTCTCCAACCGCGTGGCGGCGGTGGTGGCGCTGGCCGGGGTGCCGATCGTCTTTGCCCTGATCGCCGGGTTCGGCCCGGCGGAGATCGGCGAGTTCGTCGCCGACGGCCTGGGCGGCGTGGTCGGGGTGACGGTGATGTTCGTCTTTGCCATCACCTACTTCGGGGTGATGCGGGACGCCGGCCTCTTCGACCCCCTGATCCGTCGCATCGTCCGCTGGGCGGGTAACGCGCCGGTCACCATCTGCGTGGCCACCACCGCGCTCGCGATGGCCGCCCACCTGGACGGCGCCGGGGCCACCACGTTCCTCATCACCATCCCGGCCATGATCCCCCTCTTCGACCGCCTGGGCATGAGTCGGTTGACGCTCAGCGTGTGCGTGGGCCTGGGTGCGGGAACCATGAACCTGCTGCCCTGGGGCGGGCCGACCGCGCGGGCGGCCGCGACCGCCGGCGTCCCCGCCAACGACCTGTGGGTGCCGCTCATCCCCGCCCAGCTCGCCGGGATGGTCGTGGCCCTGGCCATCGCCTGGTTCCTGGGGGCCAGGGAGGCCCGACGGATCAAGGCCCTGGTGACCGAGCCGGCCGAGACCGCGCCGGCCACTGTGGCCACCGAGAGGACCACCACAGCGACGACGACGACAACGCCCGCCGGCCCCCCGAGCACGGGCGACACCCCGAGTTCCGATGAGCCGACCCCTGAGGATGAGGCCGAGCCCCCGGCCGCCGACGAGCTGACCGACGAGGAGCGGGCCCTGCGCCGGCCCCGCCTGATGTGGTTCAACGCGGCGCTGACGATCGCGGTGCTGGCCGCCCTCATCGTCGGCGTGGCCCCGCCGGAACTGATCTTCCTGGTCGGCGTCGTCGTGGCCCTGGTGGTCAACTACCCGGGCCTGAAGAGCCAGACCGCCCGCATCGAGGCCCACGCCACCGGCGCGATGCTCATGGCCACCACGCTGCTCGCCGCGGGATCGTTCCTCGGGATCCTCGAGGGCTCCGGGATGATCACGGCGATGGCCGACGCGGCCACCTCGGTCATCCCCTCCTCCGCCGCGCCCGGGCTGCCGGTGATCATCGGCGTGCTGGGCGTCCCGCTGAGCCTGCTGTTCGGTCCGGACGCCTTCTACTTCGGGGTGCTTCCGGTGCTCAACGCCCTGGGTGAGCAGTACGGCGTCTCCTCCATCGAGATGACGCAGGCCGCACTGCTCGGCCAGGAGACGGTCGGCTTCCCGATCAGCCCCCTCACCGGCTCCTTCTACCTGCTCGTGGGTCTGGCCGGGGTGGACATCGGCAAGCACATCAAGGCGCTGTTCGGCTGGGCGTGGTTGGTGAGCGTCGTCATGGTTGTGGTGGCCTTGCTGACCGGCGTGATCGCCTTCGGGGCCACCGCATGAGCCGCGGCTCGGGCCGCACGGTCCGGTTGGGCGCGGGCGCTGGCTTCGCCGGGGACCGCATCGACCCGGCCGCTGAACTCGCCCGCTCTGCCGACCTCGACTACCTGGTCTTCGAGGTCCTGGGGGAACGCACCATCGCGTCCGCCAACGCGCAGCGGCTCTCGGGCGCGGGCCACGGGTACGACCCGTTGCTCAGGCGCCGCCTGGAGGCCACACTGCCGGACTGTCGTCGGCACGGCACCACGATCATCACCAATGGCGGCGCGGCCGACCCGGTCGCCGCGGGCGCGCTCGCCGTGGAGGTCGCTCGTGAGCACGGTCTGGCCGGCACGCGGGTGGGAGTGGTGAGCGGCGACGACGTCCTGGACGCCGTCCGCCGGGCCGACCCCGTCCTGTGGGAGACCGGCCGACCGCTCTCCTCGGAATCCGACGAGCTGGTCTCGGCCAACGCCTACCTCGGCGCCGCGCCGGTGGCCGAAGCCCTGGCCGAGGGCGCCGACGTGGTGATCGCCGGCCGTCTCGCCGACCCCGCCCTGTACCTGGGTGCCCTAGCCCACGAGCACGGCTGGGACCTGACCGGGGATCGCGACCTGCTCGGGCAGGGGACCGTGGTCGGGCATCTGCTGGAGTGCGCTGGCCAGCTGACTGGCGGGTACTTTGCCGACCCCGTCACCAAGCCCGTCCCGGGACTGGATCGTCTGGGCTTCCCGTTCGCGGACGTGGCAGGCGACGGCGAGGCGGTGTTCTCCAAGCTGCCCGGCTCCGGGGGATTGATCGACACCCGCACGGTCACCGAACAGTTGTTGTACGAGGTGGGCGACCCGTCGGCGTACGTCACCCCGGACGTGGTCGCGAGCTTCACCGGCGTCGCTCTGGACCAGCTCGGCCCCGATCGCGTGCGCGTGACCGGCGGCGCCGGAGCGGTGCGCCCGGACGAGCTCAAGGTGACCCTGGGCTTCCGCGGTGGCTGGTTGGGGGAGGGGCAGATCAGCTATGCCGGGCCCCGCGCCCTCGCACGCGCAGAGCTGGCCGCGGACATCGTGCGCACCCGGCTCGCCCGGGTCCACGGGCTGGACCCGGAGGCCGTGCTGGTGGAGCTGATCGGAGCCGGGGCCGCCTTCCGGGGGCTGGCCGACGCCGGTGACCCGGTGGAGGTCCGGCTTCGGGTCGCGGCCCGCGTCCCGGACCGGATCGCGGCCGAGGCCGTGGGCTGGGAGGTCGAGTCGCTGTACACCAACGGACCTGCCGCGGGCGGCGGCGCCCGGAAGCACGTGCAGGAGGTGCTGGCCATCCGGTCCTGCACTCTGCCCCGCGCGCTGGTCCACACCAGTGTCAGCATCGAGGAGGCCTGATGAGAACCGTCGACGACTATGCCGATGTCCGCACCGGGGACAAGGGTGACACCCTCATCCTTGACGTCCTGGCCCGGGACGACGCCGCGTACGAGCTGCTCAGCGAGGCCCTGACGGCCGAGGTCGTGGCAGCGCACTACGCGCTGGACCTGACCGGGCCCGTCGTCCGCCGGCTCCTGCCCGGCCTGCGCGCACTGGTGTTCGTCCTGCCCGGTGCGCTGGGGGGCGGTGTCACCGGCTCGCCGGTGCTCGACGGCCACGGCAAGGCGCTGAGTTATCACCTGCTGGGCTATCACCTGCCGAGCCGCCGCCTGGACGCGCAGGAGTAGAACGCGCCCGCCTGGAACGCGCCCGCCTAGAACACCCCGGCCACGCTCCCGACCCCGCGCACCAGGAGCGCGAGGGCTCCGGCGGTCACAACGACCACCGCGACCTTTCGTCCCGCCTCCGCGGTAGCCCGCCGGGCCACGAGTCCGCCGAGGAGGAGACCGATCGGCACCATCGCCACCACGAGCCCGATCACCGGCAGCGGCGGCAGTCCGGAGATCGGCGCGGCGCCCAGGCCGACCTTGGTGATGACCGAGGTCAAGCCCATCGTGAAGAAGATGGGCTGCAGGGTCGCGGCGAAGGACCGCTGGTTCCAGTTGGTGGCCTGCGCGTAGACCAGCATCGCGGGTGCGGCCACGCCCACGGCGGTGTTGAGGAAGCCCCCTGCCGTGCCGGCCACCGCGGCCGGCACGGCACCGCTGACCGGCGGGATCCGCACGAGGGCCGTCATCAGCAGCGTGCCTATCAGGGCGGCTCCGATGATCACCTCGAGCCAGCTGCGGTCGGCGGCGCCGACCAGGAGCGCACCGGGCACGGACCCCACCACGATCAGGGGCGCGAGGCGGACGTACCGGTGCCAGTCGATGTCGCGGCGGAGCGTGATGCCGATGAGCACGGCGGAGACCGTGGTGGTGAGGTTGGTGAGCAACACCCCGGAGACGGGCCCGAGGAGCAGGGTGAGGGTGGGTGCCACCACCAGCCCGACCCCCATCCCGCTGACCCGCTGCAGGACCGTGCCCAGGATGACGGACGCCGCCGCGACGATCAGGAGCAGGGGAGCGACGTCGGCGGGCATGGGGAACAGCATTCCAGGTGCGCCCGGGCGCGTGCCGTCGGTCACCCGGGAGTCGAGCCCCCGTGGGAGGTCAGTTCCCGGGCGCGGCCTCCAGCGCGCCGAGGCTGCCCAGGTTCATGGAGGTCGAGCCCACGAGCGGGGGACTGGTCGAGTCCTGGGAGTACTTCCAGCCGGCCCGCAGGGTGAGATCCGAGGTGAGGGGTGCCTGGGGATCGAACGGTCTCTTCGGGTAGAGCTGCGTGAACCACCCGGTGAAGACGTGCGACGGGCGAACCGGATCGGCGGGCATGGTCAGGGGGGCACCCGGCCAGACGATCTCGGGTTCGACGATCGACCCGCTGACACCGGTGTCGAATGTCAGCGTGTAAGCGGGCATCGCGGTGTAACCGCGCCACTCGGGGGTGGTGAAGCCCTGCTGAGGGGTCTGCCCCTGGTGCCGGGCGTGGAATGCCACGGTGAGTCCCGCGGCGGTTCCCAAGGAGGGGTATTGCTGGTCGGCTCCCGTGATCGTGGCCGGTGCCGGTCCGGTGAAGCGGACCTGCGTCAGTTCGGGATTGAAGCCGAACGCACCTTCACCGATAGAAGTGAGGCTGTCGGGCAGCAGGACTGACGTCAACCGGTTCGCTTCGAAAGCCCAGTTGCCGATGGTGCCGAGAGACTCGGGCAAGGCAACTGATGTCAGGCGATTCCCACTGAACGCGTTGGCGCCGATGGCCGTAATGCCATCGTGAAGTGTTATCGATTCCAGATGGTTGAGATGGAATGCACCGGCACCCACGGTGGTGAGGCTCTCGGGGAGAGCGACCGACGTGAGCCGGTTCTCGGCGAACGTGTGGTAGCCGATGGTGGTGAGACTGTGGGACATGGTCAACGACGTCAAGTGGTTCTGGGCGAACGCGTGCCCGCCGACGGTGGTGAGAGTGTTGGGCTGGGTGAGCGATGCCAATTGGTTGCCGTAGAACGCCGCGTACCCGATCGAGGCGAGCGCGTTGGGCAGAGTCACAGAGGTGATTTGCCTTCTGTCGCACGCATAGTCGCCGATAGCTGTGACGGCGTAGTCGACGCCCTCGATGGTGACGGTGTCCGGCACGCTGATGGTGGGCCCGGCGGTCCCGCAGGACGTGAGGGTAGCTCCGGCAGTGGGGTTGCCCGGGGTCGCGACGTACGTCAGACCGTCGATGGTGGCGGGTGCTGCGGCAGCGTGCGCTGGTGAGATCTGGGCGAGTGCGGTGGCGCTCAGCAGCACCGCGGAGATGAGCGCGAGGCCGCGGCGAGCTACACGGGTAGCGGTGGGCGGTGAGGGGTGCATGGAGGTCTCCCTGGGCGTGCATCACACCGAGGAGGGGCCGGAGTGCCCGTGAGGGGTCAGCGGTGTTGCCTGATCTTAACGCCGTTCATAAGAAATGTAAGGTTTTGCGCATCAGTTGGTGGGCCGCCCCGCACTCGGTGCAGGACGGCGAGCTGCCCCGGCGCGCGCAGGCGGGCTGCTCCCCGTCCGGCGGCGCTCCCCGCCCGTCTGGCGCATACTGCTCCCATGCGATCCATCTGGAAGGGCGAGGTCTCCTTTGGTCTGGTGAACGTGCCGGTCAAGGTGTATTCGGCAACCGAGGACCACGATCTGCGCGCGCGGCAGGTGGACAAGAAGGACGGGGTACGCATCCGCTACAAGCGGGTGCGGGATGACGACGGCGAGGAGGTCGAGTACTCGGACATCGCCAAGGCGTACGAGTCCGACGACGGCGAGACGGTCATCCTCACCAAGGACGACCTGGCGTCGCTGCCGGTGGAGCAGTCCCACGAGATCGAGGTCACCGAGTTCGTCCCGGCCGATCAGGTGGATCCGGTGGCCTTTGACAACGCCTACTTCCTGGAGCCGGCGTCGCGCTCCAACCGGGCGTACGTGTTGATGCGCGAGGCGTTGGAGTCGACGGATCGGTTGGCGATCTGCACCTTCACGCTGCGCAATCGCACCAGGTTGTGTGCGATGCGGGTGTACAAGGACATCCTGATGCTGCAGACGTTGCTGTGGCCGGATGAGATCCGCCCGGCGATCCTCGAGGGTTTGGACAAGGAGGCGAAGGTCCGGCCGCAGGAGGTCAAGATGGCGGCCTCGTTGATCGAGACCATGGCCGCGGACTTCGAGCCCGAGAAGTACGAGGACGACTACCAGAATCAGCTCAAGGAGCTCATCGAGGCCAAGGCCGCCGGCGGCGAGGCGTTCACCGTGGAGGAGCGGGAGGAGGCCAGCGACGACGACGGTGACGACGAGGTGGCCGACCTGCTGGCCGCCCTGCGCGCGAGCGTGAAGGACCGCGGGGGAGACGCGGCCGAAAGTGACGACGACGACGAGGACTCCGGCTCGAAGAGGAAGTCCTCGGCCGGGAAGAGCGGCTCGAGTTCGGCCAAGAAGACGCCGGCCAAAAAGACGGCGGCGAAGAAGACTCCAGCCAAGAAGGCCGCAGCGAAAAAGGAGCCGGCGAAGAAGGAGTCGGCCAAGAAGTCGGCGGGGTCCACGTCCACCACCAAGAAGTCCACCACCAAGAAGACGGCGACCAAGAAGACTCCGGCCAAGAAGTCCGCCTGATCGGTCGCGCGGTGAATCAACCGGCCTAATCCGCCAGGCGAAGGCCCCTGTTTTCACCCATTGAGTACGACATGTGCGATCAGGTGGTCGAGTTTCCGGATGTCGACACCCTTGTTCAGGTTGATCTTGATGTGCCCGGCCCTCGTCCACAGTTCGAGTTCGGCGTTGAAGTCGAGCATTCGCCCCGCGTTCTCGGACGACCACATGTTGATCGCGTTGTACGGCAGGGAGTAGATCTCGACCTTCTTGCCTGTCAGGCCCTGCGCGTCCCGCACGATGAGGCGCTTTGTGGTGAAGACCGCCGAGTCGCGGAATGTCTTGTACGCAGCGATCGGCTGCTCGCCTTGAACGAGCAACGGCCCGATATCCTCGGGAATCGGGCACTCTGAGACGAAGGTCCATGCGGCGATATTCGAGACTGCAGACGTCAAGGTAGGTCCGATCTGAGCGAGGTGGGATAGCGCGCGAGAGAGTGATCTGCTCGCGATGATAGGCACCGAATCGCTATATCGGCGAAGCATTACAAAGGACTCGTTCAGAGAGGCCGCTTTGGGTAGTCGCCGGCATGCCTCACCGCGTGTCGAGTCGACATGCGCCGCTCGAGAATCCCTACAGCTCCCACTTCACGGGCTGCGAGATGACCTCGGCCAGGTAGCGACGGTAGTACCGGGCGGAACGCTCGACGAACACCTCCATCGCGGCCTCGGCCGCCTCCGGATCGCGGCTGCGCATCGCGTCCAGCAGCACGGATTGGAGTTCCACCGCCTCCAGCCTAGTCGCGAGGGGGTGTTCACTCGGTTCGGCGTCGCGCACGAGGAGCCACAGGGTCTCCATGACGATCTTCAGTGCGGGGTTGCCGACCGCGTCGTAGATCGTGCGCTGGAAGAGCGCGTTGTTGAGCTGGAAGGCGTCGTGGTCGTGGGGGTCCTCGAGGATCCGGTCGAGGGCGCCCTGCATGATCTCGATCTGGTGATCGGTGACGGTGTCCGCGGCGGCGCGCGCGACGATCGGCTCGAGCATGAGACGGACGTCGATCACGTCGCTGATGGTCGCGCCGTTGAGCTGGAAGAACAGCTTCATCGTCTGACCGAGCGATTCGAGTTGCGGCATCTTGGCGATGGGGCCACCGCCGATGCCGGCCTTCACGGTCACGAGGTCTCGGCTCTCGAGTAGCCGGAGAGCCTCTCGGACCGTGGTGCGCCCGACGTCGTACTCCTCGACCATCTCCTTCTCGGTGGGGAGTCGATGCCCTTCCACGAGGCCGCCGGAGAAGATCTTCTCGGCGATGAGGTTCCCCACCCGCGCGGACATCTTGCGTCCGCGCGGGCGGGGGGTCTCGGACTCTCGGGGGGTCATTGCTCTCCAGATATCGGGGCGCGCGGATCGTCGATGACTCTACTCATCGGCCCCGAGTCCTGACCCGGCGATGGATCGCGCTGGTCAGCGGACCGGAGCCAACTCGGGGCTGTCGTCGTCGGCCATGGGGAGGTCGGAACCCCGGTAGAGCGACCCTCGGATCGTGAGAAGGGTCAGCCCGCCGATGAGGCTCGCCCCGATGAGGAAGTAGGCGGGTGAGAGCGGATCGCCCGTGCGGTCGATGAGCCAGGTGGCGATGTACGCCGCGGTGCCGCCGGCCACCACGGTGGCGAGGTTGAAGCCGAGCGCCACGCCGGTCAGACGCACCCGCGAGTCGAACAGTTCGGGGAACACGGGAGCCGTGCTGACCTGGATGAGCGGGGTGCACACCGCGAAGAAGGCGAACGCGAGACCGGCGACGGCCAACCCGTGTCCGGTCATGAGCGACATCGCGGGGTAGGCGAAAATCGCGGCCCACAACAGACCGATGGTGAGCATGGTGCGGCTGCCGAAGCGGTCGACGAGCAGACCCGCGATCGGCATCAGGCAGGCAACGAACACGATCACGCCGGCCGCGGTCCACGTGACCGCGGTCTGGCTGAACCCGCCCTCGCGGACCAGGTGGATTCCGACGTAGGTGAGCACCATGTAGCCGGTGGCGTTCTGGGCGATGCCGAGGCCGAAGACCTGGAGGACCTGCTTGGACTGACTGGACAGGAGTTCCCGGACCGGGGACGTGGCCAGGTCGGCGGAGGCGGCGGCTTCCTCGAACTCGGGGGTGTCCTCGATGCGCGACCGGAGCCAGAGGCACAGCAGGAGCAGCGGCAGTCCGGCGATAAAGGGGATGCGCCACCCCCAGCTGGTCATCTGGACGTCGGAGGTAAGGGCGGAGGTGGTCGCCACGACGATGGCGGCGAGGGCGAAGCCGGTGTTGGAGCCGAGCGCGACGATCGATCCGCCCAGGCCGCGGCGGCGGGGCCCGACGATCTCGTAGACGTAGGTGAGCGCGCCACCGAGCTCTCCACCCGCGGAGAATCCCTGGGCCAGGCGGGCGATGACGAGCAGCGTCGGGGCCAGTACGCCGACCGCCGCGTACGTGGGGAGGAACGCCATGATCAGCGTGGCGACGCCCATGAGGATCACGGAGACGAGCAGGGCGCGCTTGCGGCCGTAGCGGTCGCCCAGGCGACCGAAGAACAGTCCGCCGATCGGCCGCATCAGGTATGCCGAGGCGAACACGGCCAGGCTGGCCAGGAGGGACGCAGTGGGGTCGTCGCTCGGGAAGAACAAGGGGCTGACGACGACGGCGAGGTACGCGTAGACCGTCAGGTCGTAGTACTCGACCACGGTTCCGATACCTGCGGCCGCCACGGACCGTCGCTGTTTGGGCTGAGCTTGTGTCAAGTGAATCACCTTCTCGGTGAGGGGAATTGGAGGAGTCATCGCCTCGTAAAACATGTGCATATTTAGGGAGACGTGGGTTACTGTAGAGCGAGACGATCCGATTCGGCAAGCACTTTGCGAAGGAAGAAGTATGCGACCCACTCGATTCCCGGATGAGCGCAGCGTGGCCGGGTTCCGCGCGGCGGGCCACTGGCAGGACCGGTCACTCGACCACTACCTGGAACGCGCGGCCCGCCTCTGGGGCGACCGCACCGCGGTGGTGGACGGCGCCCGGCGGCTGACGTTCTCCGAGGTGTACCGGTACGCGTCGCGCCTGGCCGCGGCGCTTCTCGAGCGCGGGGTGCGGTCAGGGGACGTGGTCTCCTTCCAGCTCCCCAACTGCGCCGAGGCGGTGATCGTCTATCACGCGCTGCACCGGATCGGCGCGGTGGTCAACCCGATCGTCCCGATCTACCGCGAGCGCGAGGTGACGTTCATCGCCACGCAGGCGCGGTCTCGGGTGGTGATCATCCCGGGCGTGCACCGCGGCGTCGACTACGCCGGGATGTATCGCGCACTCGCGCCGGACCTGCCCGATCTCGAGCTGGTCATCACCACCGACTCCGTCCCGCGCGAGGGCGTCGAGACCCTCGCCTCCCTGCTCGACACGGTGACCGAAGACCAGGTGGACCGGGTTCGCGATCTGCCCTCGCCCGACCCGGACGACGTCTGCCTCCTGCTGTACACCTCGGGGACCACTGCCGACCCCAAGGGCGCGTTGCACAGCCACAACACCCTGGTCTTCGAGAACCAGTCGATGATCGACACGTTCGGGCTGACCGATCAGGACGTCATCTTCAACCCCTCACCGGTCACCCACATCACCGGCGTGAACTGCGCCCTGACGCTCCCGTTCCTGCTCGGCGCGACGGTGGTCCTCCAGGATGTGTGGGATTCGCAGAAGGCCCTGCGGCAGATCCGCAACGAGCGGGCGAGCTTCATGATCTTCGCGACGCCGTTCCTGCGCGGGCTGCTGGACGCCGCGCGGGACTCCGGCCTCGAGACGCCGTCGATCCGCTGCATCATCTGTGGTGGCGCGGACATCCCGGACGCCCTCGTCACGGAGGCGGACGAGCGGCTGGGGGCGATCACCCGGATGTACGGCGCGACCGAGGGGCCGTCGGTGACCTCGGCCAACCTGGCGGACGGCCCGGAGCTGCGCAAGTACTCGGACGGCCGGGTGCTGGCGCCCACGGAGGTGGTGATCGCCGACGAGGCCGGCCGAGCCGTGGAGGTCGGCCAGGTCGGCGAGGTGCTGTGGCGGGGCCCGGACACCTTCCTCGGCTACCTCGACGCCACCCTCAACAGCGGCGCGTTCACCGAGTCCGGGTTCTTCCGCACCGGCGACCTGGCCCGATTCGACGAGCGGGGCGGCATCCACATCGTCGGGCGGATCAAAGACATCATCAATCGCTCCGGCGAGAAGATCAGCACGCATGACGTGGAGAACCAGCTCAGCGAGCATCCGCTGGTCGTCGAGGTGGCCGTGGTCGCCGGCCCGGATCCCGTCACGGGGGAGCGGGGCTGCGCCTTCGTCGTCACCCGCGACCGGGCCGACCTGCCGCTGGAGGAGGTGCGGCAGTTCCTCGTGGGACGGGGAGTCGCCGTGCAGAAGGTCCCCGAGAGCGTGTTCGTGGTGGACGCCCTGCCCAAGACGGCCAGCGGCAAGATCCAGAAGTTCGCCCTCCGCGACTACGCGCGGGACAGATCCGCCGCCCCCGAGCAGATGGCGGCCACGAGTGTCGTGGCCGTCCACGAGAGGTGAGAGAGATGACACCGACCACGACGACAACGACGACGAGGACCGCGGTCGCGGATCCGGTGACGGTCACCGAGGTCCGCGAGGGCATCGCGCTGGTCGAGCTGACGCGCGGCAAGGTCAACGCGCTCGACGGTCACGCCTACCGCAGGATCGCCGAGACCTTCGACGAGCTCTCGACTGACCAGTCCTACCGCGCGGTGATCCTCACCGGCCGCGGCAAGGTCTTCTGCGCGGGCAACGACCTGAACGAGTTCCGGACGATGGACGGCGGCAACGGCGACGCGGCCATGCGCGACGCTCGCCGCGCGTTCTTCGCGGTGCTGGAGTGCAGGCTGCCGGTGATCGTGGCGGTGAACGGGCCGGCGCTGGGCAGCGGGATGGGACTCACGGCGAGCGCCGACCTGGTCGTGGCCTCGGACCGGGCGACCTTCGGGCTGCCGGAGATGCAGGTCGGGGTCCTCGGCGGAGGCCGTTTCGCCGCGCGGATGCTCCCCGAGCAGGCCATGCGCAGGATGTTCTTCACAGCCGAGGCCGTGGACGCGGCGACGTTCCAGAGCTGGGGCGCGCCGATCGAGATCGTGCCCCATGACGAGCTGATGGGCAGGGCGCTGGAGCGCGCCGAACTGATCGCGAGCAGGAGCCGCTACGCGCTGACGCTCGCCAAGCAGTCGCTCAACGGCTGCGAGGGGATGGAGATCCGGCGCGGGTACGAGCTCGAGCAGTCCTTCACCGTCCGGCTGTCCGAGCATCCGGATTCCACGGCTGCCGTCGAGCAGCGGCTCGCGGCGATGAACAGGAAGTGACGACATGACGGCACCAGAGATACCCATCGAGACGGCTCCGGACGCCGCCGAGGACCTGCGGGCGTTCGAGGCGGCGAGTCGCGCCTGGCTCGAGGCCCGGCTGCCCCGGAGGGACACGGCCGAGCAGGACGCAAACTATTCGATCTTCCACAACCTCGGCCACGACGACGAGAAGGCGTTGATCGACGCCGGCCGCGCGTGGCAGGCTGAGCGGGTGGATGCCGGGTTCGGCGCCCTGACGTGGGCCCACGAGTGGGGCGGCCGGGGCTTGAGTGCGAGCCACGAGCGGATCTACGCAGGCGTGGAGCGGGAGTACCTGACTCCGGAGCGGCACGAGAACATCCTCGTCACTGTCGAGCTGGTGGCACCGACGCTCCTGGAGCTTGGTAGCGACTGGCACAAGGAGCGGTTCATCCGGTCGTTCCTCCGCACGGACGAGCTGTGCTGCCAGTTGTTCTCCGAGCCGGGCGCGGGATCGGACCTGGCGGGGCTGTCCACGAGGGCTGTCCGCGACGGGGAGGGCTGGCGGGTCACCGGGCAGAAGGTGTGGAGCTCGGGCGCGCAGTTCTCCGAGTGGGGCCTGCTCATCGCCCGGTCGGACCCGGCCGCGCCCAAACACAAGGGCATGACGGCGTTCATGGTCCCGATGGACCTTGAGGGCGTCGAGGTGCGTCCGATCCGTCAGATGTCTGGCGGTTCGACGTTCAACGAGGTGTTCCTCACCGACGCCCTTCTGCCGGACGAGTACCGGGTGGGTGAGGTGGGCGACGGCTGGAAGGTCGCGCTCACGACCCTCGGCTTCGAGCGCCAGTCCAGCGCAGGAATCGTCGATGCCGGCGGCAACACCGCGGACCTTATCCGGCTTGCGGCCTCGCTGGGGATCACCGAGTCTGCGGATGGCCGGGGCCGGATCGCCGAATGCCACATCTACGAGCGCGCGCAGGCCCTGATGGTGGCCCGGTACTCCGAGCTGGAGCAGGCCGGCGCGGTGCCGGGCGTCGAGGGGTCGATCGGGAAGCTGGTGTGGACCCAGAACCTCAAGCGGGTGGGGGACGCGGCGGCGTCGTTCCTCGGTCACCGGATCCTCGCCGACACCGGCGAGGCGGACACGTTTGCCTGGACCCAGCATCTGCTGGGTGCCCCGGGTTATCGGATCGCCGGCGGCTCGGACGAGATCCAGCGAAACATCATCGGTGAGCGCGGGCTCGGCCTGCCGCGCGAGCCCCGTTAGGAGGCGGGCATGCCCATCAACCTCAGCACAGAACAGAAGGATCTGGCCGAGACGCTCGACGACGTCTGGTCGGGAGTCGCGCCCGGGGACGACGTGTGGCCGTCGATCCGTGAGCTCGGGCTGACCGAGATCCCGTTTCCGGGGGGCTCGGGTGGCGCTGACGGCACGTTCCGGGACCTGACCGTGGTCATGACGGGCCTCGGCCGCGTGCTCGGCTCGGCGCCCTACCTCTCCTCCGTCGTAATGGCCGGCCTCGCACTGCTCGACGCTGCCGACCGGGACACGCGCGACGAGGTCTTGCCCGGGATCGTGTCGGGCGCGCGTACCGCCGCCCTGGTCTGCGGGGCGGGAATCGTGACCTCGGCGATCCGCGGCGAGGTCGCGGGGGAGCGGGAGCTGACGTTGTCAGGGGTCCAACATGCAGTGGTGGACGGTGAGAGCGCGGAACTCCTCGTCGTCGTCACCACGGGGCCCGACGGCACCGACCTCGCCCTAGTGGAGGGCTCGGCGCCCGGAGTGCGGCGGTCGGTCGGCGAGCAGCTGGACGGCACGCGCCAGCTCGCGACCGTCGAGTTCGACGGGGCGACGGCGCGCCGCATCTCGGGACCGGATCTCGCGTCGCGTCTCGAGGGAGTGCGCTCGCGCATCCTCATCGCTCTGGCAGCGGAGCAGGTGGGCCTCGCGCGGAGGTGCCTGGAGATGGCGGTGGAGTACGCCGGGACGCGTCAGCAGTTCGGGCGGACCATCGGCTCCTTCCAGGGCATCAAGCACAAGCTCGTCGACTTGCTCATCGCCATTGAGTTGGCCGAGGCCACGGTGCTCGACGCGTCGGGTGGCGCCGAGCGGGGTTCTGACGGGGCGAGCGCGGCGGAGGTGGCCGACTTTGCCGCGGCGTCCCGGGTGCTGGCCTCGCGAGCGGCGATGACGGCGGCGGAGGAGGCGATCCAGGTGCACGGGGGGATCGGATTCACCTGGGAGCACTCTCTGCACCACTACTTTCGGCGGGCAAAGGCCGATCAGCTTCTGTTCGGAGACGAGTACGCGTACGTCCAGGCAGTCGGGGAGTCACTCACTATGGGATGACCGGGCGGAGCGCATGAGGCATCGCTCAGTAGCCCGCCTGAGGCCCCCGGGGCCCCCGCTGGGTAGCTGACGGTTGTGAAGTCGGCGGGGGGTTCCTATAGTGGGGGCAGTCGGTGGCGAAACTGACACCCCCTCAAGTTGTCGCCGACTCCGCCTCGGTGCGCGGTTTACGCTGACCATCCCCCGGTCGCGGACGTGCACCGTGCGACAGAGTCGCCGGCGGCCGACGGACCCCCCTCCGCGGCCGCTGGCGATTCGCCATTTATCAGGAAAGCCCCACGTGCTTGCCAGGTTCAGCAGGCGGGCTTCAAGAGTGCCTTCACGTACCCTCCGGTCTCATGCAGAAGGGCGTCCTTCCGCGACTTCGACAGCGGTCGGGGAGTGTCCGTCACGTAGACGGCTCCCTCGAAACATTGCTCGAAGTAGATCCGCGCCCTTGACACGTGGCTCCAATTTGTCACGACCAGTATCGAGCCCCACCCCCGTTCGCGGGCGATTCGGGTGGCCGCCGTGGCCTCGCCCTCGGTGGTGTCAAAATCAGGGGTGAAACACTCAACGTGAATGCGGCGGCCCGGAGTTTCTAGGCTGATTGTGGCCCCGCAGTCTGGGTCCAAGTCGGCCGCGTATCTGTCGTTTGCCCTGGGTGGCCGAGAGGCTACGATCCGGTCCGTGATCTCTGCCGCAGCGAGATGTCGAGCGTAGGTATATCTATCGTCGTTCGCGCCTGCTACCACCACTATCGCATCTACGCGCTCGGGCGAGTCGACTCGCGGATGGAGTACCGCGCTGCCAGCGGACAATCCCGCCACCGCTGCGACCAGCACAAGGAGTGTCACGGCAACAAGCGGCCACCTGCTGGGGCGGGATCGGCGTCTCACCCCTACTAGGTTACGGAGTCAGCCCAACAGCCCTAGCGCGCCGGAAACGGCATAGTAAAACAGATTTTAGGTGAATCCATGTTTATCGTGTCAACGATAGGTTCTGAGGTACGCCTCAGCAAAGTAGTGTCAGCGGTCGGCCCGATATCGCTTCACCTAGCACGGGTTACTGCTGCACTTGACTCGAGGAAAGGACCCTGGAGTGGACCTGCGGGACCTGCTATCTGTACTCCGTGCCCGCTGGATCGTCATCGTGGCTGCCACTCTTGTGGGAGGCCTCTTGGGGCTGGGGATGAGCCTTCTCACCACACCCACCTACGAGGCGAGGATCCAGTTTTACGTCACCGCCTCGGCGGGTGATTCAGGCGCGGCGGCCTATCAGGGCTCGATGGGAGCGCAACAGCGAGTGCGCTCCTACGCTGAACTGGTTGAGAGCTCGACAATCGCGGAAGACGTGGTGCAGTCTTCCGGGGTCGACCGCACTGCGGTACAGGTCGCCGACGCCGCCAGCGCCACCGCGGATGCCAACACCGTTCTCCTCACCGTATCCGTCATGGACGCAGACCCCGCGGGTGCTCTGCGGATCGCAGAGGGCTACGGCGAGGTCCTCCCCGACGCCATTAACCAGCTCGAGGTTCCGGACGGGGGCGGACCGGCACTAGCCAAGCTCACTGTGGTAAACCCGCCCGCTTTGCCGACGTCACCGGTAGCGCCGAGGACCGAGCAGAATGTGATGATCGGGCTTGTCTTAGGACTTCTCACGGGAATTGGTATTGCTCTGCTCATTAACACTCTCGATCGACGGGTAAAGTCAAAGGAGCAGCTGGAAACCATTACCGGAAAGCCTGTGGTGGGTTCAATACCGTTCCGGAAGGAGGAGGATAAAGAAGGCGGCGCGGAACACATCGTTCCCTTTCGCGCGGGGCATTCCCCGGCGGCGGAGTCCTTCCGACGACTGCGGACTAATCTCCAGTTTCTCAACGTGGACAACCCTCCGCGCGTCATAGTTCTGACCTCGTCCATCGCAATGGAGGGAAAATCCGAAACAGCCATCAATATTGCACTCGCATTGGCCGAGTCGGGAAACCGAGTACTTCTGATTGAAGCGGACCTCCGTCGACCACTGGTCGTCAACTATATGTCCATGCCGGACAAAGTGGGTCTAACTAACGTGCTCTCCGGTCAGGCGCAATTCGACGACGTGGTACAGGTAACTCGACATGAGGGCGTAGAACTCTTGGCGTGCGGACCCTTGCCGCCCAATCCCTCTGAACTTCTCGCCTCAGAAATGGCACGGCAACTCCTTGTGGATTTACGGCAGAGGTACGACTACGTGATCATCGACTCTCCGCCTCTTCTACCTGTAACCGATGGGGCGTTGATAGCTCAAATTGCGGACGGGGCATTGCTTGTCGTGCGCACCCATCGCACAACGAGCGATCAAGTGGTTCAAGCCGTGGATAACCTGAGGAAAGCGGATGCAACGCTCCTGGGTGTAGTAACGGTTGCAAACAAGCCCGCAAACAAGGGGTCGAGCGGCTATTACGATTCGTACTACTACTCGTCGGGCAAATCCGCATCTGCCATGGAGGCATGATGTTACTTCCGAAAGTCTTTGTGCGTGACTGGACCGAGGACCGGACATGACTCGCAGTGCACGCCTGATCGGAAGCCGTCGCTCCGCACGGGGGGCCGGCAGCTGGGCCTTTTCTCCCTGGATGCCCATCGATGCTCTGCTTTGGGCGGTAATGCTTATGACCGCACTGTGGATGCGTTATGACTTCTCGGTCGGTCAGCTCTCCATGACTCTCGAGATGTCCCGGTTTTACCTGGTGCTCCTCGGGGTGGTCGCGCTGAGCTGGGTGGCCGGGTGGTTGGCGGGCCTGTACCGGGGGCGCTTCATTCCCGGGAGTCTGCTTGAGACAAGCGTTCTGATCGTGGTTTTCGCCGGCGCCTCCTTCGTGGTGTTCGCGGGACACGTTGTAAGTGGCGACTACGAGGGAGTGCCACGGTCTACTCCGCTTGTCGCGGGTGCGTTTACGATCCTCGCCGCCCTCGTCCTGAGGTCGCTGGTGCGGCGCAAAGAGCTGTTCGGCGCCGGGGCCGCAGCAGGTGCCGAGCCCGTTCTGGTGTTCGGCGCTGGAGACGGTGGCCGGCAATTGGTTGGCCAGCTCCGTCGTTCCCCCGTGTCCAGGTTTCGCCCGGTGGCCATCTTGGATGATGACCCGGCCAAACAAGGTCTGGTTGTGGACGGAATTCGAGTACGAGGCACACGAGAGCATATTGCTCACTTTGCGCATAATCTCGGGGCCGGGACGCTTCTGATAGCAGTTCCCAGCCTGCCCGGCGAGGAACTGGTGGACATCCGCGATCGGGCGGAAGGGGCAGGGCTTCACGTCCTCGTGCTGCCACCGATCGATTCGATGATGAAAGCTCGCGTAGCTGCAGACGAACTGCGGGGGATCAACGTCACAGACTTGCTCGGCAGAGCGCCCGCACGGCTCAATCAGACCCAGATCGCCGAGTACATTCGCGGCAAGAGGGTCCTGGTGACGGGCGCGGGCGGGTCCATCGGCTCCGAGCTCTGCCGCCAATTGGTGCGGTTCCGGCCCGGGGAGTTAATGATGCTCGACCGGGACGAATCCGGGCTTCACGCAGTGCAGCTTTCTATTCAGGACCAGGCAATGCTTGATGGCGATGATACGATCCTCGCGTCTATTCGCGACCGCGAGGCGATCGCTGAAATCTTCGCCAAACGCCAGCCGCAGATCGTTTTTCACGCAGCAGCGCTCAAACACATGCCGCTTCTTGAGCACTATCCTCTCGAAGCTCTCAAGACCAACGTATTGGGCACCCTGAACCTCCTAGACGCGGCAGAAGCTAGCGGGGTCGAGACCTTTGTCAACATCTCGACAGACAAAGCAGCGAGTCCGTCAACCTCCTTGGGGACAAGCAAACGGATTGCAGAACGGTTGACCGCAGCCCGGGCGATCACTGCGCACAAAGCGAAATACGCCTCAGTCCGATTCGGGAATGTGCTCGGTTCGCGCGGCTCGGTACTTACGGTGTTCGAGAAGCAGATCAAGGACGGCGGGCCGGTGACGGTGACGGATCCCGAGGTGAATCGGTACTTCATGACCATTCCCGAGGCATGCCAGCTGGTACTTCAGGCCGCGGTCGTGGGCGACTCTGGCGACACTTTGGTGCTGGACATGGGCGAGCCGGTGAGGATCGCGGACGTCGCCAGGACGCTGATCCAGCAGTCGGGCAAGGACATCGAGATCGTCTACACGGGCTTGCGTGAGAACGAGAAGGCGGCAGAGGAACTGTTCGACGAGACCGAGGTGCCTATCGCTGGAAAGAAGCATGAGGCATTATCACAGGTTCGAGTACCTCCTATTAACCTGACGCCGGAACAACTAGCCCGCTTCGATGACCATGAGCTGGCCCGAAGATGGATGCAGACACACGCGTACTCGTCCAATTATTCCCCGAGCATGCGCTGAACCGACTGCGCGGCCGTGTTAGCGGGGTCCGTCATCAAGGGAGTGGCCCAGTGAAGATAGTTCGATTGTCCAAGAATGAATCAAGACAGTTTACGCGCTGCCACAAACTGAACCTTGGGCCACTTATGAGGAAGCTCTCCTGAATGGGCGCTCTCGGGAAAGTGGGCAGGGGGCAGCTAGCGATCTACCTCGGCCTCGTTGCAGTCATTCCTCTTCTGCCGCGCGTAACGTTCGGAGGCACAGCTACACTGATAACAATGGTGTACATCGCTGCACTGATCGCTGTCACGCTTACATCCACGGTGTTCGCTGCCGATTACAAAAGAATAGTGTTGTTTCCCGGCTATTTCCATCTAATTGCCATATTGGCATTTGCATATTCCTTATATGCAGCGAGAGTTCTATTCACGCAAGAATATTCCGAGCTCAGCCATGTTGCATCAAGATTTGTTCTCCTCCTAATTGCGGCGAGCTTCTGCCATATATTACGCAATGTATCGCTACAAAAAGCGCTCAACTGGTACGCGCTCGGCGCCGCACTTCTGGCTTGTCTTGCTGTCTTTATAGCGCTCACCGGGCTGACTATCTTCGAGGCCCCTCGGCCGTCTCGCGACTTGGGTGTGACATTGCCGTTGATGAAGACCGCTGGAGTGCCCAGAAGCTTTGGGGAACAGGGAATTGTCGTGGCAATTGTTTTGTCCTACGTACTAGTCTTCTGGTCAAATTTAAGTAGAACCAAGCGCGGTCTCGCTATTGCCACAGTGGTTAGTCTGCAACTGACCGGACAGTCGCGAAACATGATACTTTCGATGGTGATTGTAGTAGTTGCTTGGATATTGGTTCGCAAGGGAACAAATGCAATTGTGGCCTCTGTTTTGCTAGCGGGCTCATCGGTTAGTACTTTTCTAGTAGAACAAGTTTATCCTAGTTTGGCAGACACGGGCCTGGGTTCCTCGATCGTGGGAGAGGGTGTTTTAGAATCGAACGTCACTGCCAGGTTCCAGCTAGTACAAGGAGCAATGAAGTTAATAACCGAACAGCCAGCAAAGTCGTTGATCGGTTGGTCGCATTCTGAGTGGCTGGTGGTCGCGCCGTTCGGCCTAGAGAATAATATCCACAATCATTTTATTGCCTTGCTGATTTACCTAGGGTTGCCGATCGGAATACTAACCATCGCGTTGTTCTTCGTAGTGCCGCTATTAAAAATTCTCGGCAGCATCGGTTCGGATTCCGTAGGGGGCTTGAACAAGAACACTACATTCGTTATTGTGTGCGGCTGCGGCGTGCTGTCAAGCCTAAACTTCTATGAAGGCTTTTTTTCCATCTCCCTTGCAGTCTATGTAGGTTTGGTGTGGTCGATGGCATACATCGACATAAGCAAGACTAGTCGCGAGTACGCAGTGTCAGATACTAGGTATTAGGAACGGAGTGGTGGACATGGCTTGGAACCGATCAATCGAAAAGGCCCGTCGCATCTACGGCGAGTTGGTGCGTGGCCGGACGCGGGTTCGGGTAGTCAACGCACTCTGGGAGCCTTCAAATACCACACCAAAGTTCGTTCTATCGCCATATCGGTCTGGCACCACGCTACTGAGGTATTGCTTAGACTCGCATCCGTCTATTGCCGTGCCCCCAGAGACCGACTATCTAGCCCATCTTGGCGCTATCCTCGTAGAAGAAGCTTCAGCAAAAGGAATGCGAGACCTTGGATACGACTCCGAATCTCGAACTAAGGCAATTGGAAGCTTCGGACGCACCTTCTTGGATACTTACGCTTCAAGTAAGGGGAAGCCTGAGTGGGTTGACAAATCGCCGCGCTACGCCGAACATCCGTTTGCTATAGATGCACTGTATCCGGATGCTCGATACGTGGTCATGCATAGACACCCGCTCGACCAGATTCATTCGTTTACCAAGGGTGGTCGATATGTTCCCACCGCGCTTGCAAACCATGAGTGTGAAGAGGGTCCGAGCTTGGTTCTCGCCGCTGCTCATTACTGGTGTGAAGTCTCCGTCGGGCTGCGGAGCTTCTCAACCAATGTAGGCACCCGCGCGACGACGATATTCTACGAAGACCTCTGCGATTTCCCGCAGAAGACTCTTCGGCGTGTTCTACAGGGGTTCGATATCGAGTGGGACGAGTCTGTACTGAACTATCATCTTCATGATCACGATTTGGGAAGAGAGGCTGGAAGAGTTCAAGGAACTGTCGGCTTTTCGAAGTCATCGCATGCTTGGAAGACTTGGCCGCCCGAACTATTAGATGATATATGGGAAGTTGTTGGTGAAACTGCTGACTCGTTCGGATACGGCCGCGACGGCGAACGGCGCCAGGCTTCGAAACCTGAATAGTTGATTGGACAATTTGTGAACCGCGTTGTATATGTCGGCGGCTATGGCCGCAGTGGCTCAAGCCTAGTCGATCGTTTGGTGGCGTCGAAGACTGGCGGTTTTTCAGGCGGCGAGCTTTTCAGCCTTTTCGCTTGGGCGGAGAACGGCCAAAAGTGCTCGTGCGGTGTTCCCGTAAATGAATGCCCTTTTTGGAGGCCTATAATTGTCGACGCCGTCGATGCTACTGGGGACACCTTGGCGGCATTGTCAGCTTCCTTGATTGACAGTGAGTTCCGCAGACACCCGACTTCTCAATGGAGGCTGGCTTGGACCTCGGTTTTTAGGTCGCTTTCGGACTGCGGTTTTGAGATTGTAGTTGACTCTAGTAAGAATGCTAACGGGCGTAGGCGTGCGAGGATGTTGAATACGCTAAATGGTGTGGAGGTTATTGTATTCCTTCATGTGCACCGCCGTTTGCCGGCGGTGCTACACAGCCGTCTCAAAGGAAACAATAGAGCGCTTGAGAGCCAGTCCCCGGCGCCACGTGACCGGTTGGCTATCTCGCGGGCGATACTCGGTTGGGTAATTGCAAACCTGTACGCATCTTGGTCTGGACCACGATCCGCTTCGGACTATATAAGTTTGAGTTACGAAAAAATTGTCGAAACGAATGGAAGTGCGCTATTCGATTTGATTGGCGAAATGTCTGCGGACAGTATTGGCAATCCGGCAGAAGCGTTCCATAACATTTCGGGTAACCGCATTCTGCGATCTGGGGAGGCCATAAATATTCGATTTGACGAACGGTGGCGGAAAGAACTGCCATTCGCGCTTAGGGTTGCTTGTGTCTTGATCGAGCGTCCTACTATAGTTGCCATGCGTGTCGTCTCAAGAATCAGCTTAAGGATAGTTCGTGCACGCTCTTGAGGTCAGAGCTGGACCAAGTTCGATCCTCAACGAGCCAGGTCTTGGGGCGAAGACTGGAACCGCGTCGCTGGTCTCTCTGCGTCTGGTCTAAAGCAGATCGTGGCTGGGTACTTGATGGTTTGTGGTTAGGATATCTATTGAAGTCATGGGGTTCGGTGACGATTCTTCTTGGCCGCGTTGTGTTAGTGCTGAGCCAAGTTGTTATTTTGGTCTTGGTTGCGCGATTTGAAGGTGCGGCAGAGGTCGGTCGGTATACGTTAGCGCTCGCAATTTGTAGTCCGGTCTTGGTTTTCGCTCACTTTAGACTGCGCGACTACCTTTCTTCTCACCCGGTAGATTACTATAGGCTATCTAAATACTTACGCTCGCAGATGATTGTGGGAGTGTCTGGTGCGGTTGTCGTTGTGGCAGCCGCAAGTTTAATTTATGATATCGAGTTTGGGTTACTTGTTGGCGCGCTCGCCATTAGTAAAATTGTCGAGAATAGCATTTTTTGCGCTAATGGCCTAGCTGCGCGTGCTGGTCGTCATTTTGCTATGTCGGTGTCAACCATTATCCGGGCGCTTCTTAATGTTATTTCGATCTTCATCGGAATGCTTACGTTTGGGCTGGCGTTCGGCCTACTGCTTACCGCCTTTTTCTGGACGGTTCAGTTTATTTTGTATGACAGAAGGCTTGCGGATAGTGGCATCGAGAATAGTCCGGGACGGAACGTGGATAGTCAGCTTAGCTTAGTTTCGCTCTTGACCCTCGGTGCCTCAGCTTTCTTAACTTTACTTTCGCCTACCCTTGTTCGGATTGCGCTCGAGGCATTCGGTAGTTTAGAAGCACTGGGCAGGTTTGCAATAGCAGCATATTATGTCCGAATCGGATCGGTCCTCTTTCAATCAATTGGTCAAGGCTCGGCCACGCAGATATCTAGTTATGTGGTGTCGCGAGAAAAGGACTTGTTGTTCAGACTGGTTCGTCGTCTGGTGCTCTTGTCTCTGGGTTTCTCGGTCATTTCGGGCGTTATATTGGTTGCCGTTGGGGCACCCGTATTGGCATTCGCTTTCGGGCCGGATGCTCGTCCTGATAGATCTTTGCTTTTTGCAATCAGTGTAGTCGCTATTTTCGTTTTTGCGAATACCGCTATTGCGATTCCGGCTGTGGCAATTGTCCCAAGCCGAAGATTCGCAGTTTACAATCTGATTGCGGCTTTGTTTACGATAGTGACTGGCCCCATATTGATTCTTAAATGGGGCGCGGTTGGTGCTGGTTACACATGGGCAGTCGCGGCTGCCGTACAGTTCTTTTTGGTTGGCATTCATGTCAGAATGTGGCGGTCGGCAAGCTAGTTCGCGTTCCTGTTTCGGCTAATAGCTATTCCAAATGGCGTTGTCGCCTGCGCTCCCCAGTCCGGTCCGAATCTTCGCCGATGTTGTTCCGATTCAGGGCGTGTACCAGCCTTCGGTTCCTGAACTAGGCAACTCCTTTATCGTGCGCGCCACCGCCGGGTGAATCTTTGGAGGCTTGGGTGCCACCCGATTTTGACCTCGGGGGCCCGCGGTATTGTCGTTGGGGGTCAGTGATCGCTTCTGTCAGGGCTACCGATCCTCTGCCGACAGTCGCTTACTGATTGGCGGCTTCGTGGTCGTGCAGTTTGTGGGTGCCGGTGTCGATCCAGATCGTTTTGTGGACTCTGTGACCCATGACGCGTTGGCGAGAACTCCGTAGCCGAGGCGCTAATTCCGGTCGTTCCTGGCGTACTGCGTGCAGAAGACCGTCGAACCGGTGTGGTGGCGCCGGTAGAGCGACTGGATACGGTAGTGGCAGGCTGGCTTGGCCAGGACACAGCCGACGTAGGAGCTGCTTGAGCCGGCGAAGCCCTGGAACACGGCGTTCTGGTGCCGCTGGATGAACGAGCTGGTGGCCACCTGGGGGAGCACGGTCCTGGCAGGCCTCGCTGGGCAATCAGATCCAGTCGTTGCAGTTCAGCACCCGGATGCCGAAGTCCGGCTCCGCAGATCAGACTCTAGATCTTGGAATAGTTGAAGGTCTCGTGCGCGCGGTCGGCTACCGGCGCACTGTTCATCCCGGCGATTTAGTCGGCGCCGCAGAGGCTCCCGCCGACTTCACCGGGTTCTACTCGTGGTGGCCGCAGTGCGGCGGTCTTGTCCTGGCCGGTGATCAGGATCGACATAGTGTGCGCATACCGGGCGAGCGCGCCAGTCCGGCCAGCGCGAGGGCGCACGCGGTTTCGAACCGGCCGAGAACCGCCGCGAAAGGCGCAGCATTGAGTATTCGAAGGTTTGGAAGCCACCATTATCGCCGTTGAGAGCCGGTGGCCGATGGGGTGGGAGAAACCGGCTCTCAGGCGTTGGATCTAGCTCTCTTTCATTGCGCCGTGTTCCCGCATGTTGTAGCTGCCGGTCTCGATCCAGATGATGTTGTGGACGATGCGGTCAATGATCGCGTCGGCGTGAATGCCGGAACCGAGGCGTTGGTGTCAGTCCTTCTGCGCGTGCTGCGTGCAGAACACAGTCGAGGCGTGTCCGTAGCAACGTTCCGTGAGTTCGAGCAGCATGCTGCGCATACCCTCATCTGGCGGGTCGAGAAGCCACTCGTCGATCGCCAGCAAGGTAAAGGCGGCGTACTTCTTCAGGATTCTAGTCGTGCCGCGGGGGGTTGTCCCTGGCCAACGCCCAGGCCTCAGCGAGGTCGGGCATCCGGATGTAGTTCGCCCGGATCCGGTGCTGGCAAGCCTGCTTCGCTAATGCGCACTCAAGGTAGGACTTCCCGGAGCCTGTGAAGCCCTGAAACACCACGTTCTGTTGGCGCTCGATGAACGAGCAGCTTCCGAGCTGGGCGACCACACCCTGATCGAGACTCCGTTCTGCGAGAAGGTCCACCCGGCGTAGATCGGCACCCGGGTAGCGCAGCCCAGCTCGCCGGTTCAGCCCTTTAACCTTGGCGTGGGTGAAAGAGGAGTAGGCCTCGTCCACGATGAGCCTAACCTGGTCCTCGAACCCGAGGCCGAGCACGAGCGTATAGAGCGCCTCTAGCATTGCGGTGGCGCCCATCTCGCGGAGCTTGCGTTCAGTCTCTGAATCTATTCGGGTCACCTGGTGCCTCCCGCCGCACAGTAGTCGGCCCCGCGCATGTAGCCGCCGGTCTTCTCGGCGGGTTGTTGCCCGCCGGCTTTCTAGGTGGGCGGCGCTGACGGTTTGTCTTGATCGGCCTCCAGGATCGGTCTCAGGTGCGCGTATCGCGGGGAGCGGATCGAACCGGCCACCGCGATCCTGTATGCCGCCTCCACTCGCTCGGCCGAGTAGCGGCGAGTCAGTCGGAGTGCCGCCAGTGCTGGGTTCAACGCCTGTTCGGCGACCAAGACGGATTCGAAGATCCGGTCCACCACGATCTCCGCGGAGGGCCCGACCCGCTCGCCCATTCCTGGGTCCTGGGCTGGTCCCACTGCCGGTACTTCACCCCGACGGGTAGGCCGGCGCCGTTGGTGCGCTAGTCGTTGACCACCGTCTCGGGCAGCAGCAGATGGCTGGTCAGGCGCTGCTGGCTGCGGTAGACCTCCAGCATCGTGTCCTTGATCCGCAGGTCGGCCTTGGCACCCACGATCGGAAACGGGACAGAGCAGTAGTTGCGGGCTCAGGCCACGTCCCCGTTGCGTCCGACCCGCCGGCCATACATCCAGCGACTGATCTCATACTTGGTGGCCGGCAGCGGCCGGAGCAGCGACTTCTCCTCGGACTCGAACACGCTGGCCCGCGAACCGGCACGCTTCTGGAAGGGTTCAGCGTTGTAGGCCTGCAGTTGTACGCCGATGGCTGTCCGCGCACAGGGTGACGTGTCGTTGCGGGTACAGGCTCACGTGTCGGTGTCCGGCTGGGGTCTATGGTGCCGGTTCGTCGGCAGTGCTGACAAGGTCAGCCCGGTCCTTGAGTCGGTAGGACGGACCGTTGATCGCGATGCCCTTGCAGTGGTGCAGGAACCGATTCAGGATCGCCGTGGCCCAGACCTCGTCGCCCGGTACGGTGCCCCATTCGGCGAAAAATTTGTTGCTGGTGATGATCGTCGAGCCCTTCTCATAACGGCGTGAGACCAGCTTAAAGGACATGTTGGCCGCCGCTCGGTTGAGCGGGAGGTGGCCGACTTCATCGATGACCACCAGTGACTGTCGGGCCAAGCTCGCCAGCTGCTTGGGCAGGGAGCCGAGGCTGTATGCCTTGCGCAGTTTGCGAACCAAGTCCTCGCGCATGTTGCGGGCGGGTACCGATCCAAAGGGGGATGTGAACGAAGCGGTCAATTATCGCGTCGGCGTGTACCCCGGAGCCGATTCATGAGCTCCGAGCAGGAGAAATTCCGATGAGCGACACGGATAGCTCTAGTCAGGAACGCGCAGAAGATCCGACACAAAACCACTTATGAGACTTGCCGTATTCTCCCAAGACAGTTCATCGCGAGCAATTTGCGGTCGGAAAGAATCCGGAGCATCGAGAACAGCAGACGCGATTCCGGCCAGAGCGAGCGTATCCCCGTCGCTGACGAGAGCGGCACCTGGTAAACCGTTGAGACCCTTAATGGAGTAACCAATGATCGGTCTGCCGCAAGCCAAGGCCTCAAGCGCTACCCTTGGAAGCCCCTCCCAAGATGCGGTGTGAATCAGCGCCCTACTCTGCGCAAGATAGCTAATAGGCGGCACACGGCCAGGCAAAGTGATTGACCGTTCGAGCCCATATTCTCGGATTAGCTCCAGGACTGCAGAACGTAAGGGCCCCCGACCAAGCATGAACAGGTGAGCCTTAGGGTTCAGATTTACGAGGTGCTTCATAGCTTCGACCGCCTCCAGTGGGCGCTTCCTCTCCGTTAACTCCCCGATCCAGACTAGGTTGAAGCCAGGGGGGCACGGGAGAAGAGGAAATTGCTCAAGGTCAAGACCGACGCCAAAGCGGAGACGGAGAGTGGGAACGCTACCACCGTGTTTCCTGAGCCATTCCTGGTCCTCATCATTGATTGTTATGTAGCCCGATGTTCGACGTACCAGAAGCTTTTCGATCCCCTTCCAGAAGAGGCCCGCGGCAGAGTGTTGGTTCGACCAGTGAAATCCATGAGCAAAATAGACCACAGGAATGTCGTGCATCGATAGACGAACCAGAACAGAGGGCGTAGCCGTATTGGTGATAATTGCGTCCAGATCGTGCTTTCTTGCCCACCCGCGAATGCTACCGGGAGCCTTTAGGTTAGTGATCGAGGGCCGCCTAGTAATACCGGCAAGGGCATCGGATGGAACCGATTCGGCCGGGTCGCTAGCCGCGAGGAAGACTTCGTGACCCCACTCCTGAAACCGGCCAACTATCTCAACCCAGAACGCGTCGAAATGCGCGCCTATATTTGCGACAATCCCAATTTTCAATTTGGTCTACCACCCTCCGGAGGAAAATTTCGCTGGAACAACTCGCATCGTTTCAATCGGGAAGGCACTCCCCAGACATCGTGCATGATCGTAGATAGAGGAAAGTTCGAACAGGAAATCCAGACAGCTCAAGTTGCCTTTACAGGGCCGTTACTTGTCTTCCGGATTGTTCCACACAGAACTGCTGTCGCCTCTTTCGTGAGAACTAAGAGCGTCGTGTGCAACGAAAGCAGTTGACTCAACGTCGAAGACTGCGGCAAAGGTTCGAGCTATTATTCGCAAATCAGCCAGAAACGAGACATGGTCAATGTACTCAAGATCTTTGGCAATTTTCTCCTTCCAGGTGAGGGAATTTCTTCCACTCACCTGAGCGAGACCAGTTAGGCCTGGCCTAACAGTGAGACGTTTCTTCTCGAGTTCGCTGTATCGATCAACCTGATACTGGAGAGTGGGCCTTGGGCCAACGATGGACATATCGCCGAGCAGGATGTTAAAAAGCTGAGGAAGCTCATCAATGCTAAAACGACGCATGAAAGCGCCTACTCTGGTGACTCGAGCGTAGTTCTCAAGGAGCACACCATTCGAGTCATGGCTATCTTCGGGTGTCAGCATGCTACGGAATTTCAATATCTGGAACGGGACACCGTCTCGGCCCACTCGTTGCTGACGATAGAAGACCGGCCCCCGGCTCTCAGCCTTGACTGAAGCTGCGAACAGGAGGGTAACCGGGGCTGACGTTAGAAGTCCTGCAGTGGCGCCCACAATGTCGAGGGCTCTCTTGCCAAAAGACATGTAGAAACTCATAAGATCAAGCCCCCCCAATTTTCATAATTAGACTTCGCCGAAGTTGACGAAAAGATTCTCGAGTAGCTGGTGGAACCAAGTCGTGCATCATGGATTGACTAGCCCGAGTAGCATCGTAGTGGTTAATGGCTTTGTGCAGCGAGTATTCGAAACCTAGCGTCATCACTGCATGGAGGGAACCAGCCGGCTGATTGCCCCATGCTGTATATGAAGCCCCCCAGCTCTTTGTATAGTAGTACCGTTTGTCTCCTGCTACGTCTCGAAGCGCGTGCAGAACGGGAACGCGGTTGGCCAAGGCTACAACCGCAGCATGATACCGCTCACACAACACCATATCGGCGTTCAGGATGAGCTTCCGCGCGTCCTCTAGGCGCAGAAACCCGCGGTCGCCTAAATCGAATGCGTCCCAGCCGAACTCTCGATGTAGCCACTCAGCTTGATCGGATCCTCCGCGCCCCGAATAGAAGGGCACAACCACGACGTCTACACCCCGATTCGACATGGCGGAATCGAAGCTTGCTAGAAGCGGCCTCAATTCCTCGAGTTTCTCGACCGGCATGTAGGTTTCCAGAACCAGGTAGGGCCTGGCACGTTCCGGTATATCTGAGGGTCGGCCAATAAGTGAAGCAGAAAAAAAGAAAAGATCGTCCGGCGCGTAAGCGATATCTGATTCAGAAACGCCGAGGCGGCGAAGCGCTGCGGCTGAACTGACAGTGTCGCGCACATGAAATGATGCATTTAGAGCAGGCAGAATATCTGCCAGAAATGCCGAACGGAGGCCAAATGGCCCAAAGCCATTGGCAGTGAATATAATAGGCTTGCCGAGAGTTTGTGCGATCAGGATTGGGACTAGTATGCTCAACAGCTTTGGCAATCGATGGGGCTGGCACCAAAGCTCGTTCCAGTATCCTCCACCATTCACTACTAGGCGATCGACGCTCTTCACTGACAGAGTGAGCGCGTCCAGGTTGGATACTGTATCGAGGATCTCGAGAGGGGTGGGGTGTCTTCCCTCTGCAGTAAGAGCATCGCGACTAGCTTCATCGAATACGACGGTGTGACTCTCAACGGGCGTGTGAGGAAGGTATTCTTGCCAAACCTTGCTGACAACGTTGGTGTCGTAAGAGTAAAGTGCAACAATTTCAACTTCGGGAATGGCGTACAGATTGTTCACAAGCATGCCGTAATCGCCAAAGTTCGCGTCTGCGAACGGACCCGTGAATCCGAGTTTCATTTTTCTTGGGCTCCGATGAGTCTCAGTAGATCTGGAATTTCGGTGAGCGTACCCACGGAGTGATGCTCGGCAACTTCGTTCAGGTATGAATTACCGTGATGAGTACCCTTCTGTCGAACTAACCGTACCGTAGTGATGGGAAGAGTTGCGGATATGTAAAAGTCTTTCGCGGGATTATCTCCCACGTAGACGGTTCGTTCGGGTGGGACATCTAACTGCTTGCAGGCGATTTGAAAGGGTTTTGGGTCGGGTTTCCAATGGGTTCGATTCGGTCCAAGTTCGTCGGTGATCACAATACTCTGAAAGTACTTGCTTGCGTCGACTGCCTTCAGTTTGTTTCTCTGCGTTATCTCAGGGCCGTCAGTAATTATTCCGAGACGGACGTCGATTGTCCTCAGCGTTTCCAACATTGGTAGCACGTCTGGCCTGAAACTGAGTTGAGGGGGATGCTGGCGATGTACCCGTACTAAGTTATCCACGGACACGTCAGTTATCGAAGGATGGTGGGCGGCGAGATGGTTCAGTACTTGTTGATAGCGCCGGGGAGAGCCCGGCGGGTCCGCCGCATTCATTGCCGAAGCAACTAGATTCGGGTGGCAACCGAATGATTCCAGGTAGCGTGCTACCGCGCAGGCTGCGCTATCTTGGAATTCTGCCTCCTCGACCAGTGTGTCGTCGAGATCGAAAACCAGTGCCCATGTCATTGGGTCACCTTCTCCCCCGACGGCCCGATGCAAATCGCTTGATCATATCTCAAGAATGTTAGGTCCTTCGTAAAGCTGTCGTCGTATTCTAGTTCTTCGCCTTGGAGAAGCCTGAATAGCTTGTCGATTGAGTCACTGCCGGCCGCAATACTCATCGGCACGCCGCCTCCGAACCTTGCATTAACCTCAATGAACTGGACTGTTCGTTGGTCCCAGAAGCATTGGATAGTGCTAGGTCCGGGAATGCAAAGTCTGCTAAGTAATTCCCGCGCTTCGGTTTCTATTTGTGGTACCCGCATGATCTTGCCCTTGGAAATTTCACCTGCTCGCGTGGCGATTCGCTGGCGAGGCACGATCGACAGAGGTCGGCCCGAAAAGTCAGAGAAGCAATCCAGGGTGTATTCCTCGCCAGTTGCTATTTCCTGAACCATCGGATTTACCGTGTTGCGAAGTGCGGTTGTCAGTTGATCTGTATTTTGCACCGCGGCCGCTCCTATGCTGGAACTTCCCTCCCGCGGTTTTACGAAAACTGGAAAAGCTGACTGCGGAATTTGTGCGGGCTCCGTTATGAGCGCAGGTACAGCGAACCCTGCTTCGAGAATGACCTCTGATGTACGCACTTTGTCGGCGCAAATGCTGATAGTATTCACATCCGCAACCAATACCTTGGCACCTGTTAGTTCTTCGATGTGTTCGCGGTGCAGTGCAAGAGTGGGGAGTTCCGTGTCGATTGTAGGGACAACAAGTTTGATATTGAATTTGCGAATCAGTTCCACAAGATTTTCGATATAGGTTGGTGCTCCTACGCGCTCGATTAGTGACCAGTTGTCCGCAGCGTAGAGCGCCGGCGCCAGTGGGTCTGCGTCGGCCGCCACAATCGAGGCTTGCTTATTGCGTTCGTGCGCCACTCGCTGAAAATTCTGAACTAACTCAACGCGCCTACCGGCGCTAAGGATGAGGGTGTTGGCCATTTCGAATCTTTCGTGTTGGAAGTCATGTCGTCAGGCGGTCACCGCGATAGTATATTTAAGACTTCTATGACTCGAGTCGTCGCGCTATCTGGGAGTTCGGAGCCGCTCGGAAGGGTAATTCCCCTACGATATAATCTCTCGGAGGTGCCTGTACTGAAGCTTCGAGCGTTCCTGAACACTGGTTGCAAATGCATTGGCTTCCAAAGGTGCCGCGCCTCGATATTGGCTTTGTCCATCCTGCCAATGACCTCGTCAGGGGTGTGTGGAATGTCATCTCCCAGAATAATGGCGGTAAGCCAGCAGTTTTCCACATCTGATCCATCTGCATCGGCTGTTCCAAGGAATCGCAAGTCAAGGCTTGCGATCGCGTTCATATATTGACGGCGAATCACACGGCGACGATGTATCATCTCGTCTAAACGGCCCAGCTGCGCCCGTCCAAGTGCGGCCAAGACGTTCGACAGCCTGTAGTTATATCCGATTTCTGTGTGCTCGTACCAAGGTACGGGTTGCCGGGCTTGTGTGGAGAGGTATCTAGCTCTATCAAGGAGTTGCTCGTCATTTGACAAGAGCATTCCCCCGCCCGAGGTCGTCATGATTTTGTTTCCGTTGAAAGACAGCGCAGCGGCCTGCCCGAAGGCGCCGGCTGGACGTCCGGCGTGTGAGGCGCCAAGGGACTCTGCCGCGTCCTCTAGCAGCGGCACTCCACGTTCAGCCAGGCCAGCCTCTATTGCCGTGTAATTGCAGCAGCGACCCAGCAGGTCAACAGTCATCGCCGCGACAACCTCGGTGCCTTCTCCACGGAGCGTGTCGATGGCTTCGAATAGAAGCTCGGGATCGACATTGCCATCCTGCTCCTGCGAATCAACGAATACGGGTTCAGCCCCGGTGTAGGCGATTGCGTTGGCGGAAGCGGCGAATGTCATCGACGAGACCACCACTGCAGTGCCTGGCCGTGCGCCGAGATGCAGGAGGGCCAGGTGAAGCGCGGCGGTACCTGAAGAAAGGGCCAGTGCTCCCTTCACGCCCACCCGCTGGGCGACTTCAGCTTCGAAGGCGTCCACTTCCGGTCCGAGTGGAGCGACCCACCCGGATCGGATGGCCCGTCGGACGGCGTCCTCTTCGGCGTCGGAGATATCCGCTCTTGACATGAAAATGCGTTCGTTCATCGGGCCTTCCGGTCGGCGGGCATCGCCTAGATCCTAGGAGCCCGCGGCATCAACTGGGTCTGGTTGCTTTGGTGGGGGCAATACTGGGATGAGTTCTGGCAGGTTCCTCCAGCTGCCCCCCTCCCCGGGCGGAGTTCAAGTACCTCCAGATGCCCCCCCCCGGCGGGGTTCTAGCATCCACCGCTCGTCTAGCCGGATCCGTGCGGCCCGCGGGCGACGCTGTTCTTCGTGCGATCTCGGATTTAGCCCTACTTCAAACATGCCAACTTCTGTCGACACCCACTCCGTCGGCGAAGGCGGGATGAATCCTTGCACTACTGTCTGGTCACTCGGCATGTGAACGTCTATGTGTTCGATTTGGACAGTTGGTGGAGCGCGTTTTCCTAGGACAGTTGTTTGCTGTCGGCTACTAAGCTTGTGTCTGTTCCGTCCTGCAGGGCCGCACGCACACAGTGAGGTGGGGATCAAGGGTGTGACCTGTCTTCCGCTGGCGTCTCCGGATGGCAAGTGTTGGTGGGGTTGGAGCGCGAAATGCTCGGCCGACCGTATCAAACGGTGATCAGCCCATTTCTGCGATGTGCGGGGCAAACACGTTCGCGCAGCCGATGGCCATTTTATCTCCCGGATCGAGCACCTCGTGGACCTGGATGAAGATGGGGTCCACCACGGTCCAGTGCACGTGCGCGAGGGGCAGATCGCCACCTGCCGGCGAGACCAGTTCGCGCCAGATCAGTAGTTCTTCATCTGTTTGGTCGTTGACGATCGGGAGGGATGACCGGCGCGGTAGCGTTGCCCCACACTGACCGGACTCCCTAGTCAGTCTGAGCAGACACGGGGACTGGGTATGCCGCATTCATCGATCCGGGGCGCAATAGGCACGACCGGCTCAATCATTGTCGCCGCTGGACTCGCGGTGACTTTGGCCGCATGCTCGCCCGATGCTCCGCAGTCCGTGACGGACGCGCAGCCACCGGCTCCGACCGAAACCGCCGAGCCCGTCCGCGCCGTCGACATCGCCGCAGGCCAACAGGACGGGCCGGTCGACGTAGAGGTCGACGGCGGCACTGCGGGTGTGGGGGTGACTTTCCGCGAGATCACCATCGAGCCAGGGGCTGGCACCGGGGAACACTGCCACTACGGGCAGCTGATCGCCGTGGTGGAGCAGGGCGAACTCACCCACTACGCCCCCATCTATCCCGGAGGCGTTCACGTCTACAGCGCCGGCGAGTCGATCATCGAGGGAGCGGGCTACCCGCACGAAGGGCGCAACGAGGGCGATGAGGACGTGGTGCTGATGGTCACCTACGTGATCCCCGAGGGGAAGCCGCTCGCCGAGACCGATTTGGCCAACTGCGATCACTGAGTCGCGCGGTCAGTCCTCGTCGGTGAGATCCGGGTCGACGTCGTCGTCGGTGGGCACCACCACCATTTGTTCTGCCACGTCGGCGGGGTTGGCCTCGCGGGTGGGGTCGTCGACGCTCACCTCGGGCGCGTACTCCTCGGCTGCGGTGACGGGATCCGGTTCCGGGGTGTACTCATCCGGATCGGGGCGGTCCTCGGCAAACATCTCAGGCTCCTCCTCGTCCCACTTACTCTCGTGAGGCCGTGAGCGGCTCGCGGCCCTCTCGTGCCCCCACCCTAAGCATCCTGCGGCGAACGGTGCCAGTGGCCGGCGAGGCGTACCTTGGGCCGCACTCACACCCTCAACCCAGGAGGCACTGTCATGGCAGATCCGCTGTACACCGTCGAAGCCCTGTCCACCGGCGGAGGCCGCGACGGCCACGTTGCCACCGAGGACGGCGCCGTGGACCTGGAGATGGCCCCACCCAAGGAACTCGGCGGGTCGGGGGAGGGCAACAACCCCGAGCAGCTGTTCGCCGCCGGGTACGCCGCCTGCTTCCACTCCGCGCTTCAGAGCGCCGCGCGGATGAAGAAGGTCAAGATCGACGGCTCGTCGGTCGGCGCCCGCGTCTCGCTGGTGGCGTCGGGGGAGCAGAGCATCGACCTGACCGTGGACCTGGAAGTGGTGATCCCCGACCTGGAGTCCGAGCAGGCCGACGAACTGGCCAAGCTCGCCCACGAGCTGTGCCCCTACTCCCGCGCCACCAAGGGCAACATCGAGGTCAGCGTCTCGGTGTCTGACGACTGACGCCTGCGGGGGCTAGTCGGCGTCGCGGTGGGGGGCTATCACCGCGCGTCCGCTGACCTTGCCGTCGACAAGCTTCTGGTAGACCTCCAGCGCCTGGTCGAGCGGGTAGACGTGGACTTCCGGACTGATCTTGCCGGCCCGGTACAGGTCCACCACCTCGTGGAGATCCTCGAGGGTTCCCCAGTAGGTGGACGAGAAGTTGACCTCGTACGGCAAACGGAAGACGTTCCACGGGAAGTCGGCGCCGGCCAGGCCCACCACGGTCACCGAGCCCTGCTGAGCCACGCTGGCGGCGGCGAGCTCGAGGGTCGGGGCCGCGCCGACGAAGTCGAACACCGCGGTGACGCCCCGGCCGCCGGTGAACTCGGTGAGCTTCTCGGAGGCCCCCTCGCTCGGGAGGCCGATCGCCCCGTCTTTCTCCGCGGCGGCGACGGCCTCCGGCTTGGTATCGGTGGCGTACACGGTGGCCCCGGTCATGGCCCGGATGATCTGCACCCCCACCAGGCCGAGCCCGCCCAGGCCGATGCACAGGGCGGTCGCGCCCGGGGTGGTCAGGTCGGGCAGCACTCGCTTGATGGCGTGGTACGGGGTGAGGCCGGCGTCCGCCAGGGGAGCGGCGGCCACGGGGTCGGCGTCGCCCAGCGGGATGAGGTTGCGCGCGTTGGTGGTCATGTACTCGGCCATGCCGCCGTCGCGACCGAGCCCCGTGGCCAGATACCCCACTGACGGCACGTCCTGGCAGTACGTGTCCTGCCCCCGCGAGCACGGCTTGCACCTCCCGCAACCGATCGGCCCGTAGACCAGGAACGCCTCGCCGGCGTTTAGGCCGGTGACTCCGGGGCCCAGCTCCTCGATCCACCCCGACACCTCGTGGCCCAGGGTGAACGGCGGGGTGAGGAAACCGGTGGGGTCGCCGGGGAAGTCGTGGAACAAGCCCACATCGGAGTGGCAGGCGCCGGAGCCGGCCACCTTGAGCAGGACCTCGCCCGGGCCGGGAGTGGGTCTGTCGACGTCCTTGAATTGGGGGAAGGTCTTGAAGCCCTCAAACACGACTGCCTTCATGGCGGCGCTCCTCGCTGACTCGCCGAAGGGCGCACCGGACGAGTGACGCCCGTCACAAGTATGCCTCACGGACGTAACCTCACTGAGATTCCTAAGCGGAGTTTAAGGTGAGGTCAGCCGTCGCGCGCCGTCACTCGCACCCCGCGCCTCACGGCCCGCCATTTACGACACGAGCGGGCTCGATGCCCCTCGCCTGAAGACAGGGACCACATGACCTCACGCACCACTCGCTCCATCGCCACCGGCGCCGCCGCACTGCTCATCGCATCGGGGCTGGCCGTCGGCACCGGGGCCGCGGTCGCCAGCGCCGTCCCCTCCGCGTGCGCCACCGCCCAGACCGTGACGTTCAACGACATAAACACCCTGGGCACCAACTACTACCTCAACAAAGAGGTCGTGGGTGACGGGACCGCGGCGCCCGGCGGCACAGTGACGTTTCGGACGACAGTCAGCGGTGCAGGCGCGCTCGTGACGGCCATCCAGGACTTCCACCCGGCCGGGTTCGAGCTGGTCCAGGCCCGCT
This sequence comes from Dietzia sp. 2505, assembly GCF_040546785.1. Classification (NCBI taxonomy): domain Bacteria; kingdom Bacillati; phylum Actinomycetota; class Actinomycetes; order Mycobacteriales; family Dietziaceae; genus Dietzia; species Dietzia sp. 2505. The sequence continues at coordinate 202,202 of NZ_JBEPON010000006.1, forward strand.
CAAGCGTGTGGTACCTGCTCGGTGGGCAGACGTGGACCACCGTCACCAACGACGTCACCCGCGACTCGGCGACCAACTCGGTCCGCTACTCGGGCGCCGGCTGGACCACCGCCGGCAACGCGCGTGCCACGCTCGAGACCACCTACCGCGTTCCTGCAGACGCCACGCCGGGCGACGTGCTCAACACCGGCGCCGCCACGAATCTGGCGCTGGTGAGCGGCTACAGGGTGGCCAACCCCATCAACACTTGCGTGACCATCCGCGAGCCCAACCCGACCGAGGTCGTGACCGGCAGCCTCGACGGGCTGGGCCTGGGATCGGTGACCTCCGGGTCGACCGCCCTCGGCGACATCGGGGCCGACCCGGCCACGTTCTCCGCCGACCTGATCAACGGGCTCGACCTGGGGCAGCTGATCGGCGCGGCCGCGGGCAGCTGATCGGCCGGGCGCGGGGCGGGGCTTGTCGTCGTCGCGCTGTTCGGGCTGATCCGCGCGGCGGCGGTGACCGGCTGTGTCCAGGTTGCAGAGCCGGTCCCGCCCGTCGAGTGGTCAGAGCTGAACGCTGTCGGGAAAACTCACCTGGGAGAACCTGATCGGGTGTGACCACGCGACGGCTCGCGGAAGGATGCCCGCTATGACGGCGTGGGGTTGGTGAGCCACCAGACGATCACCTCTTCCGTCAGTTCGGCGATACGGCCTTCGCCCGTGGAGCCATCGCCCCACCGGGGAAGATCCACCCAGATGCGCAACGGCGCCCCGCCGATCATGGGCACGTCCATGTGGGCGAGGGGGCGGTGCTCTGGGGCGAGCTCGAATCTGTTGATCGTCCAACAGGCGTGCAACGGGACTAGGCCGGTTAGGCAGGACAGTTGGCGGTCGGGGTCGACCGGGGTCAGCACGCGGGTTCCGGGGGCCGCCGGGTTCCAGAAGTCGGGGTCTTCTGCCCCGAGCACATCGGTCATGATCTCCGCCGTCAGTGCTCCCGGTGGGGACGTTGGCTTGTCGGGGCCCGGGTCCGCTGGAGCCGCGCTCGCGGGCGCGGTGGCGAGGGCGGTCGCGGCAGCGGCTACTGCCATCGCGAGGCCGCGGCGAGATAAGCCTCCCCACGTCTTTGCGCGGGGCCCCTTTGTGCTCAACCAGGGGGTCACCCACGTCACTCGCATGCGACACCGTCCCGGTCCCGATCAAGCTTTGTGGAGTATCCCGGTTGACCCACGTAAAGCGGAGCGGCCCCGGCTGCGCGAGCCTCAGCGCAGGAACTGAAGCTGGCCGCTACGGGAGGCGCCACCGGCTGCGGCGGAGGGGGTGGAATGATCGCAGTGTCCTGTACGACGGGAACATCAACGGTAGGAACTGGCGCAGGGGGTGCCTCTTGGTCCTGGGGCGGCTCAACTGGTGCAACGGCGCTTTCGCTCTGGGTGACCGGGACAGTGGAGCTGGTTGCCGTGGTGGCCGTGGAGCGCGACGACGGGGTAGTCGTACGCTCCGAGGAGGAGTCTGACGTGGTAGGCGCTGGCGATACGGAGCTTTCACCGTCGCCCCCGCATTGCGCCAGGGCAAATATCAGTAGACCGATGAGCGCCACAAGGACCAGGCATCCTGGAGTGAAGTTGCGTGAGTTATTCGGCGGTGGGGTTTGAGGCGAGTTCGGTGGCTGTTGCGATGCCCCGCTGGATGAGGATTGCGTGGCTCCTGAGCCGAGCCGTGCAGTGTCGTAGATCCCCGTGCCTGGCACACGAACCGTCCGCGAGTACTGTCCTTTCGCGCTGCGCGTGAGCCGAAGCGGGCCGGCCCCGGCACTCACGCCGAGCCCGGACTTGCTAGCGGTAATCCGGAACGGACCGACCTTCTTTGAGCGCCTGTAGCTGACCATCGATTCACTCTCGTCTGTGTCTAGATTCCCCACCGATTGTGGCGACTTCGAAGGAGGTTACTGGCCCTAACGTGAGCGCGGACAACATTGGTGCATTACTGTGAGTCGAGTCTTATCCACACCGATCATCCGGCTCAGAATCCCCTGAGGGGTCCCATGAACGCTCGTCCTCTTGTCGCGCTCGGTCTGGCGACTGCAGCACTGCTCTTCGGCGCCCCCGCCGCCTCCGCCGCCGAGATCCACGTCGGCCCCTGGGTCGTCGAGGTGCCGGATATCGCGCCCGTGGTGGTGCCCGTGCCGATGGGGTCCGAGGCTGCGCCGCTGCCCGCGCTCCCGTTCCCGTTCGTGTGGGCGACCCCCTTCGTGCCGCCGGCCCCTGCTCCCGCGCCTGCGGCGGCTCCCGCACCGGCGCCGGTTCACGTTGCGCCCGCTCCAGCTCCGGCTCCGGCTCCGGTCCGCGTCCAGCCTCCGGCTCCCGCGCCGGTGCGTCACGTCGCCAACTGCACCGAGGCGAGGCAGCTGGGCGTCGCGCCGATCTACCGGGGGGATCCCCTCTACCGGCCGGCGCTCGACCGGGACAACGACGGCATCGCCTGCGAGTAGACCCGCCGTAGTCGGGGCTGAGGGGTCGGCCATAGTCGTGGTCGACCCCTCGGCGTCGCTACCCAGTTGCTGTCGGGGGAGCCCGCTCGGGCCTACCGTGGAGACATGGCCAAGGTCGTGTGGGGATTTACGAGTTCGATCGACGGGTTCATCGCCGGACCCGGGCACGACATGAGCTGGATGGAGGCCGCCGAACCGCTCGCCGACGGCACTGTCGAGCGGATGGCGGCGGACGTCGGGGTGATCATCGCCGGCAGGGACGGCTACGACGCCGCCAAGACCCAGCGCGGCGAGCGGGACGAGCTCACCGCCGAGGCCTACGGCGGCGCCTGGTCCGGCACCGAGTTCATCCTCACCCGCCGGCCCGACGACCTGGCCGACGATCCCAGTGTCATAGCCCTCGACTGCGACATAGTCGAGGCTGTCCGACGGGCACGAGATATCGCCGGGACGCGGAACGTGCAGATCATCAGCGCCGACATCGCGCGGCAGGCCCTCGAGCACGATTTGATCGACGAGCTGCAGGTGTTCGTGGCGCCCGTGTTCCTGGGCGACGGCATCCGCATCTTCGACGTGCCCGGTGGCCGTCGGGTCGACTGGGAACTCGTAGAGATCTACATTGATAGCCCGCGCAGCTTCGGCCGTGTGTACCGGCCCAAGGGGCGGGCGCAACAGTAGCTGCGACGCGATCGAGTGCGCGGCAGCACGGCGTCGCGCGATCGACCGCGGGGACCGCTCTGTCGGCCGGTGCCCACGACGAAACGGGACCTGCCCCGCTCGGCGAGTGGTCACAGCTGACGGCTCTCGGGAGAATCCACCTGGGGAAACGTGATCAGGTGTGACCGCGCGACGGGGAATGCCCAGGGAGTGCTCTGCGGTGGTGCATCGGCCCCGCGGTGAGCCGCCGCTGCGGAGACCCGGCCCCGTGGAGACCCGGCCCCGCCACCAGAGATGCACGGCAGCCCCGGCGGCTGGCACGCCTGATCGGGCGAGGGCATTCTGGACGTCATGCCAGCCGACTCCAGCCAGTCCGTGCCCAACGCCAACGCCGCGCCCAGCTCCGCCACAGACCGCACGCCTGACGGCAAGGTCGCGCTGCGCGTGTTCGTCGAACCCCAGCAGGGCGCCTCCTACGCCGACCAGCTCGCGGTCGCCCGCGCGGCCGAGGACCTTGGGTACGAGGCGTTTTTCCGCTCGGACCACTACCTCAAGATGGGCGACGTCAGCGGTCTGCCCGGACCCACCGACGCCTGGCTCACCCTGGCCGGCCTGGCCCGTGAGACCACCTCTATCCGGCTAGGCACCCTGCTGACCTCAGTGACCTTCCGTCACCTAGGCCCGCTGGCGATCTCCCTCGCGCAGGTCGACCAGATGTCCGGGGGACGCCTGGACGTGGGCCTCGGCGCAGGGTGGTACGCCGACGAGCACACCGCCTACGGCATCCCCTTCCCGCCCATCGGCGAGCGGTTCGACATGCTCGAGGACACCCTCGGCGCCCTGGAGACCCTGTGGTCGACCCCCGAGGGGGAGACGGTCACTGTGCGGGGCAAGAGGACCGAGCTGGTCGACTCACCCGGCCTGCCCAAGCCGCTGCAGCAGCGGCCGCCGGTCATCGTCGGTGGCTTTGGCAAGCGCCGCACCCCCGCGCTCGCCGCCCGGTTCGCCGATGAGTTCAACGTGCCCTTCGCCGATGTCGACACCGTCGCGACCCAGTACCGCCGCGTCGACGAGGCGTGCGCTGAGCGCGGACGGGCGCCGGGAGAGATCGTGCGCTCGGCAGCCCTCGTCCTGTGCTGCGGCCGCGACGAGTCCGAGCTCGGCCGACGCGCCGGCGCCATCGGCCGGGATCCGGAAGAACTGCGGGCCAACGGCGCGGCCGGAACCCCGGATCAGGTGGTCGACACCATCGGCCGGTATGCGGCGATCGGCGCGACGCGCATCTACCTGCAGGTCCTCGACATGTCCGACCTCGATCACCTGGAGCTGGTGGCCTCGGAGGTGGCACGGCAGTTGTAGAGGCGACGGCGGGCCCAGCCGTGGGGAGCGGGGGGCGTCACGGGCGGGGGCCTCAGGGCGGCGCGCCCTCCCGAATCGGCGCTCAGGCCCCCGCGCGGGCCCGCCGCCGGTCCAGAGCGCGCATGACCTGGGACGCGCTCGCGCCGTGGAGGACCAGGGAGGCGATGATGACCAGCGACACCGGCGGCCACAGTGACCAGCCGTCCTCCTTGGGGAAGTACCCCATGGCGTAGCAGAGGTAGAACAGCGAGCCGACGCCGCGGACGCCGAACACCGACACCACCATGCGCTCGTCTCGGCGGAGTTTGCGGTCCCCCAGGAGCGAGATCCAGGCGGTGAGGGGCCGGATCACCAGCAGGACCCCGGCCGCCACCGCCACGTGGGTCCACTGCAGGCGGGGGAGCGCGTCCGAGACGAACGAGGCGCCGATCACCAGCAGGACGAGCAGGGTGAGCAGGTGCTCGGTGTACTGCACGAACTCGTGGAAGTGCTCGTGCCGCTCGTCGTCGCGCTCCGACGCGCGCACACCGAGCGCCGCGCAGAACACGGCGAGGAAGCCCCAGCCGCCCAGCAGTTCGCCGACGCCGTAGGCCAGCAGGAGCGTGGCCACGGCGGCGGCGGGCTCGGCGAATCCCACGAGTCGGTGGTCACCCACGCGCACGCGGTAGACCGCGGCGCCGATGAGGCGGCCGAGGAGGTAGCCCACCACCGCGCCGATGATCGTCTTGCCCACCAGGTCCCACGCCGCCCAGCCCAGGAGCCACTCGCCGGGATCCCCCTTGGTGGCCAGGTAGATGGCGAGGTAGACGAAGGGGAACGCGAGGGCGTCGTTGAGCCCGGCCTCGGAGGTCAGGGCGAAGCGGGCCTCGTCGTGCTCGTCGTCGACCTCCTCCCCGGAACTCGGACCCTCCACCTGCACGTCGGAGGCCAGGACCGGGTCCGTCGGCGCGAGCACCGCCCCGAGCAGCACGGCGACCGCGGGGGTCAGCCCCAGCACCCACCACCCCAGCACCGCCACGCCCGCGATGGACAGAGGCATGCCTATCGCCAGCAGTCGCCAAGTGGTGGTCCACCCGCGCAGGCTCAGCGGCCGGTCCAGGGCCAGGCCCACGCCGAAGAGCGCCACGATCACGGTGATCTCGGCCATCCGCTCGGCCAGTTCGGCGTGCTCGATCACGTCGACGAGCTGCGACTCGGTAGGCATCAGCCAGCCGATGACCATGCCCACGCCCACCACCACGATCGGCGCGGACAGGACCCGCTCGCGGAGCAGGCGCGGGAGGAACGACCCGATGAGCAGGGCCGCGCCGATGACCGCGAACATGAGGTCGGTATTGGGCACTGAGCGAGTATGCGCTCGCAGGGCCTCCGCGCCACCGCTGGCGGCCGTGGCCGGCGTTCCCTGTCGGCAGCGCCCAGCTGCATACCCCCCACCGCACCCCCGGCGCTCTGGCCAGAGACAGACGACGGGCCGGACTCCCTGGTGGGAATCCGGCCCGTCGGTGGTCGTGCTAGAGGGCTGGGGCGGTGTGCCTCAGCCGGGTGCGATCACGCCGTGGCGTCGCGGGCCGCGCCCTTCTCGGTCGAGTCGCCCGCAGTGGACAGCTGACCCGAGGCGTTCTCCAGGTGGGCGCGGACGAACCACTGGAACTTCTCCAGCTCGGCGGTCTGCCCGATGAGGATGTCCTCGGTGACCGGGTCCACCTCGCCGGCCACGGCGATGGCCTTGCGGTGGTCGCCGATCATCCCGTCGTACACCTTGTCCAGGGCGCCGAGGTGGGCCTGGGCGGTGTCGCGGCCCAGGGAGTAGTCGTCCCACGACCGGTGGTCGGCGTTGGCGCCCATCGTGCCCACCGGCGAGCCGCCCAGGGTCGCGATGCGCTCGGCCAGCACGTCGGCGTAGCCGCGGACCAACTCGACCTGCGGGTCGAGCATCTCGTGGACCGAGATGAAGTTGGGGCCCACCACGTTCCAGTGCACGTGCTTGAGCGTGAGGTGCAGATCGTTGCACGCCGTGAGTCGCTTCTGCAGGGTGTCTACGAGCGTCGAGGAATCGGAGTTGGACAATCCGGGAACGGTGAATTCAGGCATGCTTCGAACTTAGCGCCGCCGCCAGGAGCGTGCGACCGCAGCGCCTTCCGTGCAGGTCAGGGCCCATGAGCCCGGTCACAGGCCCTGCAGTCCGTTGCCGGAAGTCACCGACCCTCACCGGCACTCACCGAGCCCGCCGGCGCACCCCGCCGTAGATCAGCTGGTGGGTGATGAGCCGTTGGAGCACCACATCGGATGCCGGCGCGGGGACGCGGATCCCCTGGCCGGGCGGGGTGAAGACGATCAGTCCGTCGCTCAGCGGCCCGAGCACCGAGCCCCACCGGCGCCTCGGTGGCTGGTATTCGCGCAGCGGGCTGCCCGCGAGGTGAGCGCGGATGTTGCGTGCGGCCAGGAGGTGTCCGCGGTTGCGGGCGGAGGTGCGCAGCGGGTCGGTGGCGGCCACGTCGCCGACTGCGAACACGTCGCTGTGCCCGGGCACCCGCAGCGTCGGCTCCACGCGGACGAACCCTCGATCGTCGAGCATCTCTGCGGGCAGCCACCCGGTGTTGGGCGAGACGCGGCCGATCGCCCAGACCACTACATCTGCTGTGGTCGGTGCCTGACCCGTCGTCCAGCTCACGGTGGCGCTGGTGAGGTGCTCGTCGTCGTCATCAAGGTCGTCGTGGCTCCCACTCCGGCCGCCACCGATCCCACCCGGTAACTCCGCGCGGTGACCGGGATGCAGGCCGACGCCGAGGCTTTCCAGTCGTGAGCGCACCCGGTCCCAGACGAGGTGGTGGTGATGGGGCAGTGCGCGGTCGCCGGGGAAGTAGAGATCTACGATTTTGTCCGGCCAGCGTTCGGCCACCTGCGCCGCCGAGCTCAGGGCCGCCGCGCCGCCGCCGATGATCGCCACCGACTCCGCGCCCGCGATGCGCTGGTGGGGGAGGGAGATGTCGGCGTCGACGCCGCGGGAGTCCTGGAGGGTGGGGTGGCGCCAGAATCCGTTGGTCACCCCGGTGGCGATGACGACGACGTCGTACGGTTCCTCGACGACCGTGCCGTCACCCGCTGAACCCTTACCCGCTGAGCCGTCCGCGAGCCTCACGCGCACGGTCCGGTTCTCTGTGTCGAGGGCGGTCGCGCTGCCGTGCACGATGCGAACGCGGTCGAGTCCCCGGAACCTGCCGTAGTCGATGCGGTAGTCGCGCGTCCACGCCTCGGGCCGGGCCAGGCGGAGGCCCAGTTCCTGGCCGCTGACGAACTCCGGCTTGGCGGTGACGCCCACGACGTCGCCGAGTCTCCGCAGCGCGATCGCGGTGAGGACGCCGGTGTCCCCCAGGCCCGCGACGACGATCCGGGGGCGGCTCACGCGGAGGTCGTGGTCCGGCTCTTCTCGGGCGGGAGCTTCTTGGGCGGGCGCGGGATGAACAGCGACACCCGCTCCACGACCCGGGCGTACTCGGGCCGCCGCTCGAGGCTGCGCTGCTCCATCATCGGGATGCTCACGGAGAGGAACATCGCCACCATGGCGAAGGTGCCCACGAACACCCACCACGCGCCGGGCCAGGCCGCGAGTCCGAACAGGCCCATGGAGAACCAGATCCCGCATTCACCGAAGTAGTTGGGGTGCCGGGACCACGACCACACACCGGTGTCCATGACCTGGCCCGGCTTCCTGGTGGCGATGAAGCGGTGCATCTGCAGATCGGCGATCGTCTCGAGGGCCAGTGCGGCCAGGCCGACGCCGAACGCGACGAAGTCCAGCCAACCGAGCGGCTCCCCGGCCCTGGTCGCCACCACGTAGACGGGGACGAGTCCGGCGAAGACCTGCAGGGTCGGGAAGACGTGAATGCCCATGAGGTCGGCCACGAACTCGAAGCGACCGGCGCGCTCGCGGACCATCGGGTAGCGCCAGTCCTCGTGATGCATGCCGGGGAAGGTGCGGATCCAGTTGGCGGTCAGGCGGACGGCCCACGCCAGCAGCACGATCATCATGAGCCACCAGCGGACGTCGTTCACGCCCGCGTCGGCGGCGATCCACCAGTAGAACGCCAGCAGCGGTGGGATGACCGACCAGAAGGCGTCGTAGAAGGTGGAGTTCCCGTAGAACCGGCTGAACGCGAAGATCACGACGGTCGCGATGAGGTCGGCGATCAGGCCGTCCAACCACAGCTGGCCGCTGTCCAGGCCCCACAACAGCCACGCCAACCCGGCGCCGATGGCGATGACATAAGCGATCCCGACCCGCAGGAGTGACGCACCTTGACTCATGTCAGGCAGGGTAATGACCGTTCTGCGCGTGGACCTGCGGAACGGTGAGATGCGGTGGGGCGCTGGTGGGGTGTGGCCCCGATCAACTACCCCGCCACCGGCATCGGCGGGGCCGGCGCGCGGGTCACGCCGGTATGGCCGGTGCGCAGGTACTCCACCACTGCGTCGTCGACAACGGTGTTGCCCTTGGCCACCTGCCCGTGGTCGCCACCCTCGACGGTGAGCACGTGCGCGCCCATGCGCTCGGCCAGTGCGAGTGCACCGTGGTACGGCGTCTGCGGATCGGCGAGTGAGTTAATCAGCAGCGGCGCCGTGGCCAGGCCCGCGTTGTGGACCTCAACGGGCGTAGCGACCGGCGGCGCGCCGGCGCAGGCGGCGCCCGAGCTGTAGGTCAGGCCCACGGCGTCGAAGATGTCCCCGGTGACGAACTGCGTCCACAGGAACCCGGGGTAGTCGAGCGGCCGCGGGGCCACCCGGTTCTCGTTGCACAGCACGGCGGACTGCATGTTCAGCGCGATCACAGCCTCCTGCGGGAGCTCCGGCATCTGCGGGTCCTGCGGCCCGACGGGCGTCCCGTCACGGAGGGATTCGGCGATCACCGGCCACGCCGAGCTCTGCGGGGCCAGGCCGCGGGTCGCGCCGAGCATCGGGGACAGGGCCTGCACCGCACCGGGGGTGCGGAGCTGGTTGAGCAGCCCCTCCACCTGCGCCCGGAGCGGCCCGGTGAGCGTGACGCCGTCCATGTACTGCTGCGCGAGCGCCTGCCACTCCGGAGGGACGTCGCCGATCCGTGCCGGGGGAGGGGAGAGGGTCGGGGTGGTGCCGGACTCGGCCATCACCCGCTGCGACCAGCGCTCGTACACCTTGAGCGGGGTGTCGCCGAGGCCGTACACGGCGTCATTGGCGGCGATCCAGTCGAACATCGCCACCACGCGCTGCTTGTAGGGCTCGTTCTGCTCGAGCAGCACGTCGTTCCACATCCAGTCAGGGTGCGCTCCCGAGTCCAGGACCAGCTTGTCCGTGTGCTGGGGGAAGAGGGTCGCGTACGTGGAACCCAGGAGCGTGCCGTAGGACAGGCCGTGGATGGAGATGCGCTCCTGGCCCAGCGCGCGGCGGACCTCCTCCCAGTCGCGCGCGGTGTTCTCGGTGGTGAGGTGGCGCCAGTAGCCGCCGCTGGCCTGCTCGCAGGAGGCCCGGTGCGCGCCGCCCAGGTTGGTGGCGATCATCACCGGGTCGGCTGCGTCCAGCGGCGCGCACTCCAGCGGGCCAGCGTGCGCCAACCCCCGCGGCTGGACGCCGATGAGATCCCACTCGTCCCGCAGGGCATCGGGCCAGGTGAACAGCTCGTTGTTGTCGAAATACGTCAGTGAATCCCCGCCCGGCCCACCCGCGTTGCCGAACAACACCCCGCGCTTGGCCGCCTGACTGCGCGCCGGGAGTTTGGACACCGTCACGTCGATGCGGTCGCCCTCGGGAGCCGAGTAGTCCACGGGGACGCTCACGGTCGTGCACACCGCGGAGGCGGTCGTGACCGTCTCGGGGCACGGCCCCCACGCGGGCGCGGCGTGGGCGGCGGGTGCGGCGGTCTGGGCGACGACGACGAGGCCGGCAGCCGCGAGAGTGGCAGCCATGGCCGCGGCTGCGGGACGACGGAATCGGGTGAGGGCGGAGCCTGGGGCCTGGGTGTGCATGGCGATTACTTTCGCATGCGCTCGGGCCCTAGGGGTGTCGCTTTCCTGACGGGTGGACCCGCTCGGGGTGGTGGCGGGGGAGCTGGGTGATCGATCGACCAAGCCGCCGAGTGGTCGCGCGGAAAGCTGCGGCGGAACTCAGGCCTTCGCCGGGTCGTACACGCCGAATCGCAGCGTCGTGATGATGGAGTCGACGATCTGGTGTCGGGGCATCTCACCGGCCTGTGCGGTCTCCCACCCGGCGTAGAGTAGGCCCCAGAAGGTCCGGCGAACCCAGGCGACGGGGAAGTCGGGATTGAGCCCGGCATCCGGCCGTCCCAGTACCTGCTCGATCGCCTCCTCCATGGTCCGCAGCGCGCTGACCAGCGAGGCATCGGCGTTGATGACGGGCTCGAGGAAGATGTACATCAGGATCGAGCCCAGGTCGATGTGCTCCTCCACCACGCGTCGCAGCGCGTCGTGCAGCGGGCCGGAATCCGGTTCCGCGCGCTGGATGGCCTGACGGCTGAGCTCCACCACGTGGTGCACGACGGCGTGGATCAGGTCCGCACGCTCGGGGAAGTAGCGGTGCACGGTCGTGCGCCCCACCTCGGCGGCGGCCGCGACGTCCGCCAGCGAGGCCTGGTGGTCGGCCCCCAGCACGTCGACTGCGGCGTCGAGGATCGCGTTCCGCGTGCGGGCCCGGGCCCCGGTCTCGGGCGGGTGCGGCGGCGTGCGCGGCGGTGGTTCCGCAGGTGGTTGCGGCGTGGACTTCGGCGAGTTCATCTCCTCCACGATAACCCGATCCACCATAACGAGACGCTAGTTGACCGTAGTGGAACAATAGTGTTCCATAAAAGGACCGACGACTCCGCTTCAGGGTTGTCTCGCATCGTCGTCGATCGCCAGCCCGCGTGAGTCGACGAGTCAGTGAAAGGTCCCCAATGACGTCCGTACACGCCCCACCGCGCGCCACAGCCCGGACGTGGGCGGCGCTGGGCGTGCTCGCCCTGCCGATGCTGCTGCTGGCGATCGACGCCACCGTGTTGATCTTCGCGATGCCGGGGATCGCCGCCGACCTGTCACCGTCGGCCACCCAGCAGCTGTGGATCATGGACATCTACTCGTTCATGATCGCCGGCCTGTTGGTGACCATGGGTGCGGTCGGCGACAGGATCGGCAAGAAGAAGCTGCTGCTCATCGGGGCCGTACTGTTCACCGCCGCGTCCGTGGCGGGGGCCTTTGCCACCAGTTCCGAGCAGCTGATCCTGGCCCGGGCGCTCCTGGGTCTGGCGGGGGCGACCATCATGCCCTCGACGCTCTCGCTGATCCGCGCGATGTTCATCGACCGCGCGCAGCGGCGCTTCGCGATCGCCGTGTGGTCCATGGCGGGGACGCTCGGGGCGGCCGCCGGTCCGATCGTGGGCGGGTGGATGCTCGAGCACTTCTGGTGGGGGTCGGCGTTCCTCATCAACATCCCGGTGATGGTGGTGCTCCTGGTGCTCGGCCCGGTGCTGCTCACCGAGAGCCGCGATCCCTCACCCGGGTCGCTGGACCTGGTCAGTGCGGCCATGTCGCTGGTGGCAATGCTCAGCGCCGTCTACGGGCTCAAGACCCTCGTCGCCGGAGAGGGCGCGGTCACCGGGGTGCTGTGCGTGGCGGCGGGGCTGGCCGTGGGCGCGGTCTTCGTGCGCCGCCAGCTGCGTCTCGCGAACCCGTTGCTGGACGTCGACCTGTTCCGTGCGCGGGCGTTCCGTGGCGCGGTGGTGGCCGATCTGCTGTCGATCTTCGCCCTGATCGGTTCCCTGTGGGCGCTGACCCAGTACCTGCAGCTGGTCGTGGGACTGTCCCCGATGCGGGCGGGACTGTGGCTCCTGCCGGCGATGGCCGTCTCCGCGGTAGCGGCGTTCGTGGCCGCAGCCCTGGTCAAACGCATCAGCGCAGCGATCCTGGTCACGGCCGGACTGCTGCTGGCGGCCGTCGGGTTCGGGCTCATGCTGGGACTGACCCCCGACTCCGGCCCGGTCCCGGTGATCGTGGCCCTGAGCCTGGTCTCCCTCGGCGGCGGCGTGGGCATGACGCTGACCAACGACATCATCATGAGCTCCGCGCCACCCGCCCGGGCCGGTCGGGCAGCTGCGATCTCCGAGACGGCCTACGAGCTCGGTACCGCCCTGGGGACCGCGATCCTGGGGTCGGTGCTGGCCGCGGTGTACCGCAGTCAGTTGCTGGGCGACCCCGGGGCCGCGGCCGTGGTGTCGCCGGCGCAGCTGGAGCGGGCGAGCGCCACGATCGCCGAGGCGTTCACCGTCGCCGATCAGTACCCGGCCTCCGTCGCGGAGGTGCTGATCACCGCGGCGCAGGCGGCGTTCACCGACGCGCTGACCACGGTGGGTGTGCTCGGGTCGATCATCATGGTGGTCGCCGCCCTCTGGACCGCCGTCACCCTGCGGGGCACCTCGGCCACGGCGGATCTCACCCGGCAGACCGATCGCGGGCAGGAGATCAGCGCCGGCCGGTGAGGTTCGTGGCGGTGACTGGGTCCCGTCAGCCCAGGCCAGTCAGCCCAGGCCGAACAGCCGTCCCACGAGGCCCACCGCCATGACCAGGACGATCAGCACGATGATCCCCAACAGCAGGTAGATCCCGATTCTGGACCCGGACTTGGTCGGGCTCTGCCCGGTGCGTGCGCTGTCGGAGGCCAGCGACGTGGAATCCGAGTCCGGCGTCTGCGGTCCCGTGGGCGAACCGCCGGCATCGAGGTCGGGGGAGTCGCTGGGATCCGGGTCTGACGGAAGGGAATTGGCCATGCCCCACCTTGGCACGGCTTCCGCCCGGCGTGCCCGCGGGTGTGGCGGCGGAGGTGGAGACCGTGGGTGCCCGCGGTTCAGAGGCGCCGGCCCTCTCGCCACAGCAAACCCAGGAAGAACACCCCGCCGAGCACCACGGTGACCACACCCACCGGAATCGGCAGACCGAACGCGTGCTGTGCCACCAGATCGGACACCAGAAGGAGCAACCCGCCCATCAGCGCCGCCGGCAGGACCCGGTCGCTTCGGGTGAGCAGTCGGGCCAGGTGCGGGGCCACCAGTGCCACGAAGGAGATCGGGCCGGCGGTCGCCACCGCCATCCCGGCCAGCACGGTGGCCGCTGCCAGCAGAACGAGCCGGGTGCGGCGCAGGCATACGCCCAGGGCCACCGCGAGGTCGTCGCCCAGCGGGAGCGCTCGCAGGCCCCTGGTCTGGCTCATGATGACCACCGCGGCCACGAGCAGAACCCACGCGAGCGGCCTGAGATCGGACCAACCCCGGCCCTGCAGCGAACCCGTGAGCCAGATCTGAGCGGTGACCGCGCTGGCCACAAAGCCGCGCGAGAGCAGGTGCGCCACGTACGCCATCGCCAGTGCTCCCAGCGCCACACCGAGCAGGACCAGTCGCGCGCCGCTGAGTCCGCGCCACCAGGTCAGGATCAGGATGAGACCCGTGGTGAGCGCCGCGCCGACGAGAGCTCCCGAGGCGACCTGCGCGATTCCCCCGCCCAGCACGAGGATCACCGTGGCCCCGCCCGCGGACGCACCCTGGGTGATGCCGATGATGTCCGGACTGGCGAGCGGGTTTCGCGTGAGTGTGCAGAACAGCGCGCCCGAGGTCGCCAGCGCCGCTCCGACCGCGACCGCGATCAGCGCGCGGGGCAGACGGCGTTCCTGGATGAAGAACCGCGTGGTCCGGTCCGGAGCGTCGTCGAGCAGTGTGGCGACCGCGTCGGGTACGGAGATCGCGAACTCGCCGATCACGAGAGAGGCCGCGACGGCGACCACGATCAGCAGGGCCAGGGCGGTGGTGACCCAGGCGGTGCGCCTGTGCACCCGCACCGAGTACCCGCGCGCGGAGAGGAGGCTCTCCCCCGTGGGCAGGGCGGTGGCCGTCACGCCACACCCCCGCGGCGGCCCGCGGCCAGGTAGACGATGAGCAGCGGTGCGCCGATGAAGGCCATGACCACCCCCGCGGCGGTCTCCGAACCGCCCGCGATCACGCGTCCGATCACGTCGGCCACCAGCAGGAACGCCGGGGCGAGCACCATGGACAGCGGCACCACCCGGACAAGGCTCGGGCCGACCAGACCGCGCACGAGGTGGGGCACCACCAGGCCCACAAAACTGATGGGGCCGGCGAGCGCGGTCGCCGTCCCGGCTAGGAGTGCGACCGCAACGAGCGACCACACCCGTATCCATCCGGGGCGCACGCCCAGAGCCACCGCCGAGTCGTCGCCCAACGCGATCGCGTCGAGGCCGCGCAGGAGCAGGAGCGCGATCACCGCGCCGGCCACCACGAGTGGGATGACGCCGGTGACCTCGTCGACCGAACGCGCGGTGAGCGAGCCGACCTGCCAGAAGCTGTACGCCTGGAGGATCGACTCGTCCAGCACGACGAACGTCTGGCTGAGACCGGACAGCACTGCGGCCAACGCCACGCCGGCCAATGTCAGCCGCACCGGTGATGACGCCGCCATCGCGGACGCACTGAGGAGCAGGATGACCGCGGAGGCGGCGCCCGCGCCCGCGAGCGCGAACCAGACCGTGGAGGCCAGGCCGAGTCCTCCGGTCACCGCCGCACCGGCGACCACACCCAGGGCGGCGCCGGCATTGATACCGAGGATCCCCGGGTCGGCGATGGGGTTGCGGGTCACGGCCTGCATGAGCGCACCGGACGCGCCGAGCGCGGCCCCGCACACCAGCCCGAGCACCGTCCGGTTGACCCGGAGCTCGCCTACGATCCCCACGACGCTCTGCGTGCCCTGCCCCAGAAGTGCCCCCACCACCTCGGCGGGTGGGATCGGCCGGGCGCCGATCGCCAGGCTGGCCACGACCGCGGCCGCCAGGGCCGCCACGGCCACCGCCAGACCGAGAACGAGCCGAACGTCGGGCTGCCGACGGCCGGGGACCACCGGCCGCGCGGCGGTCTCGGAGGCGGGGATCGGTGCGGGAACCACGGTGGAACTGTAGACGACGACCTTTGTTAGGGCAGCCTGGCCTACGTGTGGTTGGATTGGCGGCCATGACTCCGATACTCCCGCGACGCCGATCCCTGACCTCCCTGCTCGCCGTGGCCGTCGCCTCCGTGTTGACCCTCTCGGCCTGCTCCGGTGGCGGGGACACCTCCGAGACCACTGGCGATGGTGCGTACACCGTTACCCACGCGATGGGGGAGACCGTTGTCGACGGGGCGCCCGAGAGGGTCGTCGTGCTCGACTCGCCGCACCTCGACGCACTCGTCGCGCTCGGTCGGAACCCGGTCGGGGTCACGGAGGCGGCCGCCGGATCAGGCACCCCGCCGTACCTCGGGGATATGGACGTCGAATTCGTCGGCCTGACCTCGGAGCCCGACATCGACAAGATCGCCGCCCTGGCACCCGATCTGATCATCGGCGCCAAGGTGCGGCACGAGGCGATCTACGACGAGCTCTCCGGCATCGCCCCCACCGTCTTCTCCGAGAACTCGGGCACCGACTGGCAGGAGCAGGCACGGATCACCGCTGCGGCCGTCGGGGAGGACGAGCAGATGGAGCAGCTGATCGACGACCTCGACACCCGGATCGCCGAGGTCGGCGCCGAAGTGGGGGCCGACGGCACAACCCTGTCGATCGTGCGGTTCCTCCCCGACAACTTCCGTCTCTACGGACCCCAGACGTTCTCCGGGTCGATCCTGTCCCAGATGGGCTTCGACCTGGGCGAGCGCGAGTGGGACGAGTACTCGATGGCCCAGCTGTCCCCGGAGCTCTACGAGCAGATCACCGGCGACGTGGTGTTCTTCACCAACTTCGGCGGCGACCCGTCGGCCACCACCATGGCGACCGTGACCGGCCTGTGGGGCGACCTGCCCGCCGTGCGATCCGGACAGGCCCACGAGGTCGAGGACGAGGCCTGGATGCTCGGCATCGGCGTACTCGGCGCCGGTGAGATCCTCGACGACGTGCAGGAGATCCTGGGCTGATGCCCCTCACCTCCCGGGAGGTTCCGGGTCGCACCTCCTCCGATCGAGCCGCCCCGGACGTCACGCCGGGGCTCGCGGTCGAGGGGGCGCGGCTCGCCTACGAGCGCCGCGTGGTGGCCAATGACCTGAACCTGGAACTACCTGACGACGCGTTCACAGTGATCGTGGGACCCAACGCGTGCGGCAAGTCGACACTGCTCAAAGCCCTGGCCCGGGTGATCGCTCCCGGAGAGGGCCGGATCCTCCTCGACGGCCGCGACCTCCACAGACTCCGCACCAGGGACGTCGCGCGCCGGGTCGGGCTCCTTCCGCAGGGAGCCGTGACCCCCGAGGGGATCCGGGTCGACGACCTGGTGTCCCGGGGACGGCACCCGCACCACAGCCCGCTGCGCCAGTGGAGCCGCGCCGATGCGTCCGCCGTGACCTCCGCGATGGCGGCCACCGGCGTGAGTGACCTCGCGGGGCGGTTCGTCGACGAACTCTCCGGCGGCCAGCGCCAGCGCGTGTGGATCGCGATGCTGCTGGCGCAGGAGACGCCCATCCTGCTGCTGGACGAGCCCACCACCTACCTCGACATCGCCCACCAGTACGAGGTGTTGGACCTGCTCCGTGACCAACACGGAGCCGGCCGCGCGGTGATAGCGGTGCTCCACGACCTGAATCAGGCCGCACGCTACGCCACGAATCTGGTGGTGATGAGGGACGGCTGCGTAGTGGCGACCGGCTCTCCCGCCGAGGTCCTGACCGCCGGCCTGGTCGAGGAGGTCTTCGGCCTGCCCTGCCTGATCGTTCCCGACGCCGTCACGGGAACACCCACGGTCGTCCCGCTGGATCGGCGGCGGCAGAGGTGAGCCGGTGGGGGAGAGGCGGATCGTCCTGGGCGTCCTCTGTCCTCCCCACGTTCAGCCGGGGTGGTGTCGCACCCTGGCTCGCAGACCCCGCTGCGTTACAACCGGGGCCGGCTGCGGCGTCGTCACACCGAGACGAGCTGCTCCGGTCGTGACTCCAGGTAGTCCAACGCGTGGTCGTCGTAGGTGAACACCAGCGCCGCGCCGTTGGCGACGAGCAGCACCCACGCCGACCACAGCGTCGGGTCGTACAGCACCACCAGCAGCGAGACACTCGCAGTGGACGTCAGCAGGGCGCGGCTCCAGCGAGCGCCGTCGCGGAGTCTCGAGGCGGCCACCACCTGCACCACCATGGCGGCGAACAGGACGATCGCGAGGATCCACCCGGCCCAACCGAGCGGCTCGGCCCCGCTCAGGCTCGCCCCGACCCCGCCCCGGGCGGGATCGTCGACACCCGTTCTCGCGACCAGCGCCAGGATGTCGGTCGCGGTGACTACGCTGGCGAGGGTGACCGTGGTGAACATGCCACACAAGACCCAGATCCACGATGCGATCGAGACGGAGAGCGGTCGGCTCACGAAATGGCCTTTCGGGTCGGTGGCCGCACCCTCGTGGGGCAGCACGGATCAGGGTGTCTGAATCCTCTGACGTGATAGACAGGTGTCGATAGAGTGCGGCACACCTGATTTTTGCTGCGCCACACTGGTGCTCGGTATCCCGGTTCGACCCGTGGCTCCGTGCGCTCGTGGTGCACTCACGCGGACGCGGTGCCCTTCGGCGCCTCGACGCGGCCGGACTGGAGGTGGATCTGGTGCCCGCGTGGAGGAAGTCCCGTGCAGTACTGCGGGCGGACACCGTGGCCCGCGCGGTCGCGCTGTGCGTCGATACCCGGCGCGGGGTGCTGGTGGTGGGGCCGCCGGGCGCGGGAGCCAGCCGCTGTGCCGCCGACATCGCGGCCGGACTGCGGGCTGCCGGAGTCCGGGTGACCGTGTGGGACGACCTGGACAGGGCCGAGGCACCACGGGCCCTGCCCGAGGGCGCGGTGCTGGTGGCCTCGGCCCGGGTGGGTGCGGCACTCCCGGAGTGGTGCCGCGACGAGGTGACCGTACGCACCACGCGGCTCCCGGTGCGGAGCCTCACGCGCGGGCAATCGGAGGCGGCGGTCGCGGCGGCCGTCGGGGTCCGACTGTCGGCGCGGCTGGTCGAGGCGCTGTGGGCGTGCTCTCACGGAAACCTCACCGCCCTGCGCGCCACCTACGACGACCTGGCGACCCGAGGGTTGACCCGCCGCACGTGCGATCGGTTGGAGTTGACGGTGGACCCTGCCACCGCGATCGCGGGCGTGGCCGTGGACCCGCACCTGTGGATCGGTCCCGGCGTGATGGCCACCGCGGCCAACGCACTGGCCACCGCGGCCGACGCCCTGACCACCGCGGCTCTCGCCCGACGCCTCACGGTCCGGGACCTCGAGCACCTCCACGGCGCCGAGGTGGTCGGCGACCTGGTCGCCCGGGCTCTCCTGAGGGAAGGCCGGCACGACGGCGCGGACGTGCTCACCGTGCAACCGCCCGTCCTCGCCGCCGCGCTCCGGGCCGGAGCGGACCATCGCCGGCGCCGGGAGACCTACGACGCCGTGCTCTCCCTCCCCGGAGCCACTCGACCCGACCCGCAGATCGTGCTGTGGGCACTGGCCAACGACCCCTCCGCCCACGGCGGAAGCGTGGACGCCCCCTCGGTCCTGGCCGCGGCCCACGCCGCGCTCGACGGCCACGACTACCGCACCGGCGTCGAGTTGTCGGAGGCCACCCAGCGTGCGGGACTGGTGATGACGCCGCTGCAGCAGGCCGAGCTCTTCCTGCTCGCGGGCTCGTGCCTGCGCCTACTGGACAGGCTTCACGAGGCGGCCGACATGTTCGAGCAGTCGCTGGAGTGTCTGCGAGCGGCGGCCGGACCGCGCGTATCGGCCGGACTGCGTGCACCCGCGGGGCTCAGTGGTGACGACGACGAGCCGGGTGGCCCAGACTTCACCAGGGTGCTGATCGACAACGTGACAGCCCGGGCGGACCTCGCGCACTACCGCGACAGGGGCCCCGAGAACTCTCTGTCGCTGATCGAGTCGGCCCACGGACTTCTGACGCCGGGTCACCCCGCGCATTCGGTGCTGGACGCACTGGTAGTGGTGCACCTGTCCTACGCCGGTCGCTACCGAGAGGCGGCCCGCGCGTACGGCGGGCTCGCCTCGCACGCGGCGGATCCGTCACCGCTGCCGGCCGACCGGGAGCGGCGGATCGAGGCGATCCACGCCCTGGCGCTGGATGCCCTCGGACAGTCCGACGCCGCGCTTGCCGTCCTGCGGCGGCTGGCCCGCCGCTCGCGCACGATGGACCACCAGGCGTGGGCGTCGGAGGAGTACCTCGCGGCGCTGCTCTACGTGGTCCTGCACGGTTTCGGCGTGAACGCGCTGTTCGCGGAGCTCGCGCCCTTCGTGGCGATCGAGCAGGACGACTCCGTGCGACTCGACCACGGCATGCGCCGGATAGCCGACGCGGAGATCGCCCTGGCCGCAGGTGACCTGCCGTCGGCCATGAGCGCCGCGTCCGATGCCCTCGACACCATCGAGGTGGACGGCCCCGAGGACTTCCTCCCACGCGCCATCTCCCTGTGCGCCCTGATCTCGGCCCTGTCCGGGCAGGCCGCGACCGCGAGAGAGCAGTTGCGGCGCCTCCGCTCCGTCCACGGGTATGCCAACTCGCCGGTCGGGCCGGAGATCCGTGGAGCCGAAGCAGGGGTGTTGTTCTGCCTCGACGAGCGCGACCGGGCGCGCGACATCGTCCGATCCCTCATCGACGACGGGCTGCTCGGTGCCGCCGTTCGCGCCGCCCTGGCCGGGGTGCTGATGGCCGATCCCGAGAGCTGCCGGATGGTGGCCGAGCTGGAGGTCAGTGGTGAGGTGCCCGTTCTGGTGCGCGACCTGGCCGCCGCGAACCTGGCGGACAATCCCCGACGACTGCTAGACGCGGCCCAGCGGGCCCGTGGTGTGGGTCTGCTCATGGTGGCCGCGGCGGCCGCCGACCGCGCCCGCAGCCTGGCCACCTCGGGATCGCAACACCACACCCAGGCCGAACGGATGCTCGCGACCACCGAGATCAGCGGGCCGCTGGCCGGTCTCACCGGTCTCGCCGGCCCCGCTCGCTCGGTCCCGCCCGGCGTCACACTGACCCGCCGCGAGTCTCAGGTGGCCGACCTGGTGGGCCAGGGGTTGACCAACGCCGAGATCGCAGCCGAGCTGCACCTGTCCAAGCGGACCGTGGAGGGTCACCTCAACCGGATCTACACCAAGACCGGCACCCGACTGCGAGGGTGAACGGGAGACCGAGTCGAGGTGTGAGCATGCGTCAGCCACAGGAAAATTCAGCGCAGAGCGATCCGACGCCGAGATATCCAGCGCCTAGCGGCCCGGCACAGGGCGACCCGGCCACCTTCTGCGAGGCGCCCGCGGCCTACATCGTGGAGACGTACTTCGTCCTCCGGATGGTCATCGCAGCCGGTGCGCTCCTCCTCCCGGCGGCCCTTCTGCTCTGGGTGGCCCTCGACCCCGGCGTGACGATGATGGGCTCGCTCAGCGCCTTCTACTACTCACCGGCCCGCAGTCTCTTCGTGGGGATACTCGTCGCGATCGGCGTCGCGCTGGTGGCCTACCGCGGCTACACCCGCGGCGAGAACGCGCTGCTCAACGGAGCCGGGATCCTGACCATAGTGGTGGCGTTGGTCCCGACGGGGGACTCGTCTGTGCCCGGGCTCACGGTGGCGGGTGCCGTTCACGCGGTGGCAGCGGTGGGGTTCTTCGTCCTGGCCGCGTTGTCGATCTTCTTCTACGGGCAGGAGACC
Organism: Dietzia sp. 2505; assembly: GCF_040546785.1. Taxonomy (NCBI): domain Bacteria; kingdom Bacillati; phylum Actinomycetota; class Actinomycetes; order Mycobacteriales; family Dietziaceae; genus Dietzia; species Dietzia sp. 2505. The sequence goes on from NZ_JBEPON010000006.1 coordinate 223,394, forward strand.
CTCGGATCACTCCCGGATCCGACCCTGCGGCGCCGGTATCGCGTGGCCTACCGGGCCCTGGCCGTGCTGGTCGTGACCCTGCCGGCCCTCGCTGTCCTCGTCGCCTGGGTGGCCGGACCGTCCGTGGCGCTGTTCGCCGGGGAGGCGGCGGCGCTCTACGCGTTCGCGGCGTTCTGGCTGGTCAAGACCTACGAGCTGTCGCGCTCTCAGGCACAGCGGCGGATCGTGTGACGGCGGCAGCGATGTCGCGGCGGCCGCCCGGGGGATCAGCGCGGCGGGGTACGAACCACCGACCGATAGATCAGCACGACCAGGAGAGGGCCCAGGAGCATCGGACCGAGGCCGAGTGCCAGGTCGGTGAACCAGAGATCTGGGTCGTCGAGCGCGAGCGCGTCCCAGTGTCCGCCCAGCAGGGGTTGGGTGGCCGTCTGAAACGCCATGTGGAAGCCGATCGCCGTGTACACGCTGCCGGAGACCGCGCGGATGACGCCGACGCTCATCGACATCAGGAAGAAGAGCAGTAGCCGGTCCGGGGTGCGGGCAGCCCCGATGAGAAAGCCCCAGACGCAGAACGCGAGCGACTGCGTCGCGACCGTCGCCCAGGTCGGCCAGCGTTCGGCCAGAAACCCGAAGAGATAACCACGGAAAATGAGCTCCTCCGGGATCGCCTCGTAGAGGAGAACCAACACCAGCACGGTGAGGAGCTGGCCGGCCGCCGCCGGCACCCCGTGGGAGAGGTCGACCCGCGCAAGGCCGAGGGCGAGGATCACTGCCCCGATCCCCGCCATGGGCACCACGTACGCGGCAGCCCCCGCGAGCACGTGCCGCAGGCTGCGGCGGTCTGGGATGAGCCCGTAGCGTCGGGCGGCCGGATGGTGGCGAACCAGAACGGCCAGCGCGAGGAGTACCAGCACGAAGATGCTGACCGCGCGAACGGCGTGGGCCAGCTGGTGTCCGTAACCGGAACCGAAAACCACGTAGGAGAGCTTGAGGACGCTCCACCAGAGTCCTGCTGCGACGAGGAGCAGGGTCAGCGGGAAAAGCCACTCGCGCCGTCGGAAAGGCCTACGTGGATCGGTCATGAGGGTCCTCTGTCGGCAGACGCCGAGGCCGGGCTCAGTCCTTGGAGGTGGTCGCGGACCACGGTCAGGGCGGCGTCGGGGCTGATCAGATGCGGGCCGTGCAACAGGTGTACGGCCAGGCCGTCCAGGAGAGCGTGGAACACCTGAGTCTCCCGCTCCAACCAGGGTGGCGGTGGCAGTTCGGGGCCTGCGGCGAACTCGATCATCTGCCGGCATGCCAGCCGCACCGCGAGGTCTGCCTCGTCCCGGACTCGTCGCAGTTGTTGCTGGGTGAAGGCCAGCGTGACCAGTGAGAGCTGGACCTGCAGTTCGGCCGCGCGGGTGGAGTCCAGGGGGAGGAGCTCTGCGGCGATCCGCAGTGCTCTGTCCAGCCCGGTGACCGAGTTCGGGATCACGAGCACACGCTCGCGAACATTCTCCTGGACGAGTTCGAGCGCGACCTCGAGCAATTCGGCCTGCGTGGGGAAGACGTGGCGGAGCGATCCCGCGGACAACCCGGCTTCCGCTGCGACGGTTCGTACCGACACCGCCGCTACACCGTCGCGCAATACGACCCGCCATACCGCCTCGGAGAGTTCACGCTCACGTCGCGCACGATCAATTAGTTTGGGCACGCCGCTATGGTAGTACAGTCGTGTTAGTAAAGCCGGACTGGTCGAGAGTCGACCGGCGAGGGCGGCCGTGACGCGTAGGGTCGCCGCCATGACGACAGTCGTGTTCCTGCCCGGCCTCCATGGCGACGCGAAAACATGGGAGCCGACCGTGCGTGCCCTGCCTGACGACCTGCCCGCCACTGCCCTGGACCTGCCGGCCGAGCCAGACCTCGACACGCTCGTCGACGAGGTGGCCCGGCAGATCGCGACGGGCAGCGTCGTCGTCGGACATTCCCTCGGCGGCGTGGTGGCCATGCACCTCGCCGAGCGTCACCCGTCACTGTTGGCCGGACTCGTCCTGGTCACCGCGCCCGTGGGCACCGAGGACCCGGAGGCAGCCGCGGCGCGCGCCGCCCGAGCGGCGGACCTGGGTCCAGAGGAGTACGAGGAGATTGCCCTCGACGGCATGGAGGCGGTGTACTTCGGCGATCGCGGCCACGACCCGCAGGTGCGGGCCGAGCGACTGCGCGCGGCGCGCGGGTACGGGCCGGCGCGGTTCGCGGCCCACTCTGTGGCATTGGGTGCGCGACCGGACCGCAGTGCCTTCCCCGCGCAGGCGCCCTGCCCGGTCCTGATCGTGGGAGCGTCCCATGACCAGGTGGTGCCCACCGGGGAACAGCGCAGGTGGGCTGAGGGAAACGGTGCCGGGGGCGACAGCTCGGACGCCCAGCGAGTGACCTACGTGGAGATCCCCGAGACAGGGCACATGCTGCCGGTGGAGACCCCTGAGGAGTTGGCCACCGCGATCAGCGACTGGTGGCGTCGCACCGCGGCCTGATCCGGGTGACGCCCGGGTCGTCGGGCCCGAGTCCCTCGCCGCACTCGCCCGGACGGTCTAGAGTTTGTCCCCAGAAGGCGGGGTGGTCGCCAATGACTTCTCGGAATCGACCGTTGTCCCACAGGTCCGTCGCGCCCGGGGACAGAGCGAATCGCGCGTTGAGGGAACTCGACGACCAGGTCTTCTCGGACGTGGTCCTGAGGGAAGTGCATCGTCGCAGCGCGTTCGGCCGGGTCGCCGGGCAGATCGACAGGGCCGTGAAGTCCGTCCGGGCTCCGGATGCCGACCTGGTTCGGGGCCCCGCGGCACCACGTCCCGCAGGCAGCGCCCCTGCCGCTCGTCGCGCCCGTGCCGGTGCGGTCTCACTCCCGCGGGGTGCCGCGATGCAGGTGCCTCTGATGTGCTCGGTCGAAGCGGCTGAGGCCCTCGCGCGACGCGGGGTGTTGTCCGACTCCACCGCCGCCGACGCACTGCGGGCGTTTGCGCGGGACGGACGCCTGATCGCGCTCCGGGGCGACCGGAGATGGGTGTACCCGCGATTCCAGCTGGACCACTTCGATCCGCGCGACCCGGACAACATCATCTGCGCGATCAACCGGGTGCTGGACGCCGGTCGCCATCCGGACGCTGCGACCGCCTGGTGGACCCTGGCGTCGGTCGGCCTGCCCGGCCAGCGCCCGCCCGTCGACCTCCTGGGAGAGGATCACGACGCACTGCTGCAGTTGGCGTCGGAGTACGCATCCGGAGCTGCTCGGTGACCGGTGCGCGGCCGGTTCAGCGGGGGAGCTGCCCGTCGTCGATCTTGATGACGGTCCCGGTGACCGCCTCCGACGCGTCGGAGACGAGGTAGAGCAGCGTGGAATCGAGCTGTTCGGGGACGCCGAGCCTCCTGCGCGGGAACCCGGGCGCGATGTCGCCGACCCGCGCGAGCATCCCGTCGGTCATCTCCGACTCGAAGACCCCCGGCGCGATGGCGTTGACGTTGATGAGATCGCGCGCCCACTCCACGGCCAGGGCTTCGGTCATCCGACTGAGCGCCGCCTTGGTGGTGGCGTAGAGCGCGGCCCCGTTGCCCGCGTAGTGGTACGCGGCCATGGAGGAGATGTTGACGATCCGGCCCGGCAATTCTGCCGTGATCAAACGGCGGGCCACCCCGGTCGCCATGAGCCACGGTCCACGGATGTTGGTGTCGAGTACCGCGTCCACGAGTTCGAGGGGCATCTTGTGCGCGCGCTGCGCATCGGGGATGCCGGCGTTGTTGACCAGGATCCCGGGAACGCCGAACCGCTCGGTCACCTCGGTGAGACAGGACTCGACGGAGGCCGGATCGGCCACGTCGAGCCGAACGCCGTGCGCAGTGCCTCCGCGTCGGCCGATCTCCTCCACGACCTCCGCGATCCTCTCGGTGCGGCGCCCGGTCACGACGACCGTCGCGCCCGCGTCCGCCAACACGTGAGCGAATCGGGCGCCGAGGCCGGAGGTCGATCCGGTGACGATCGCGACGCGACCGGTGAGGTCGACAGAGGTCATGGGGAGTCCGATCCGTGGTGGGGTGGTGGGGTGATCAGGTGAAGAGGTCGGGCAGGCCGTCCGAGACCCGGTCCGGGAAGACCGGCTCCTCCTTGGCGAGGAACGCGGAGACGCCGGCGCGGACGTCGGCGGAACCGCCGCGGGTGTAGATGCCGATCGACTCAGCGCGGTGGGCCATCTCGGGGTCGGGAGCACCGAGCATCCGCCACATGAGCTGACGCGTCAGTGCCGCCGACACCGGGGCGGTGCCGCGGGTCATCTCGCGGGCGATCTCGATGGCGCGGGGGAGGACCTCGGCGGCCGGCAGCAGCTCACGCACCAGGCTGCGCTCCAGGGCCTCGTCGGCGAGGACGGTCCTACCGCCGACGGTCCACTCGACGCCGGTGGAGATGCCCACCACCCGGGGCAGGAACCACGACGAACACGCCTCCGGCACCAGCCCACGTCGCGTGAACACGAATCCGAACTTCGCGTGGTCCGCCGCGATGCGCACGTCCGTGGGCAGGGTCATGGTCACCCCGACGCCCGCGGCCGAGCCGTTGATCGCCGAGATGATCGGCTTGGTCATCCGGAAGATGCGCAGCGAGACCAGGCCCCCCGTGTCCGGCGGGGCGTGACCGGTGTCCCGGCCCGGATCGACGGCGAACGTGTCGCCCCCGCCGGAGAGGTCGGCCCCTGCGCAGAACGCCCGCCCGGTGCCGGTGAGGACCACGGCACGGATGTCGTCGTCGGCGTCGCAGGCGTCGAGGGCGACGACGAGATCGATGAGGTTCTGCTTTGTCGCCGCGTTGAGCCGATCCGGGCTGTTGAGCCGGATCACGGCGACCTCGTCGTGGCGCTCGAGGACGACTTCGCGCTGGTCGGGTGACGTCTCGGCTGCGGGGTCCGGCGAGGGCTGCATGGTGTCGGACGCTACCCCGGTCCGCACAGGACCGGGCCATCCGAGACGACGTCTCCAGCGAATACGAACATAAGCGGCCGGAGTCGCATGTTGCTGCGCGTTACACCAGTGCGCACGGGTTGCGGAGGCAAAATCCGTGATAATTTCTTCACACACACGCCCGGGGGTTCCAATGTTCCGACCGATACGAGCCAGATGCGGCAGGCTTGCGCCTCCTCTCCAGCCACCAGACACCCGCGCCGAGCAGACGCCCTTCGACCGCGCGTGGGCCGACTACGTGGAGTGGTCGGGTCTGGACGAGGGCGGGTTGCCGGATGCCCTCCGAGGAAACGACCCTCGGTAGCCGGTAGCCGGTAGCCGGGCGCGACTGTTCGCGGGAGAGCGCCGCTGATCAGCGATTCGGGTTGGTGGCCGCCCCGTCGAGCCAGAGCATGTCGGTCGCATCGGCGTGGGAGCCGGTCGAGTCGACGTGCTTCGAGCTGATTTGAGGTCCCTTGGTGATCACGTGGACCAGCGCCATACCGTGTCCGCGGCCGAGGCCGTAGTCGGTCTTCAACCACTCCAGGATCGGTCCGGCCTTGGTCCCGGGGCCGAAGCCGCGGTCGGTGGCCTGGTCGACGAGCTGCCGCGGCGTGAGGCCGGTCTTGGTCTCGATGGTGTCGAGGTACGCCTGGAAGGACATCGGATTCTTCTCTGATCAAAGGGGGCGGGGTGATGAGTCGCGGGTGACGGTCGTGTGGGTCGTGGGGGTCGTGTCAGGCGGCCGTGCTGCCGGGGCGCAGGGCGTAGGTCGCGATGATGTTCCCCGCCCGGGTCTGGATCGAGTTCAGCAAATCCATGCGCGTCGTGGGGACGGAGTCGTCGAAGAGCCTGCGGCCCTCCCCGGTGATCACCGGGTGGATGGTCAGCGTGAGCTCGTCCACCAGGCCGGCCAGCACCAGCCTCCGAGTGGTCTCCACCCCGCCCGCGATCGCGATGTCGCCGCCCGGCTTCTGCCGAAGCCGCTCGAGGTAGCCGGCCGCATCACCGGTGATGATGACGCTGTTCCACGCCAGCTCGCCCGTCAGGGTGGAGGTGAGCACGTGCTTGCGGACCGGGTTGACCCAGTCCGCGAACGGGTCCTGCGCGCCGGGCCAGTATCCGGACCACTCCTGCCAGAGCGTGCGGCCCAGCACCAGGTCCGTGGTCGCGGCCGTCATCTCGGCCATGCCCTGCATCTCGTCGGGGCCGAAGGAGTCGAACTGCCAGCGGTCCGGGTGCTCCACCACACCGTTGAGCGTGGAGAACATGTGTGCCGTGATCTTGCGGGTCATGAGGGTCCCTCCTGCGGGGGCTAGGGGGGCCCGGTCGAGCGGGTGCCCGGGGCCTGAAGGAACGTCCTTCACAGAGGTAGACGGTCCGAGCCGACGAAACTGGTCGGTCCGGCGGGGGAATCTGTGTGCGGCAGGTGTGCGGGCAGCCCGAACTCGGCGAAGTGGCCCGCACCGATGAAGTGGGTGAGGGACGAGATGCGGCCGTCGCGGGACTCCAGGACGTGGATCGCGAACGGCTCCCAGCGGGCCGCGCCGGCCTCGTGGTAGACCGCGACGGCCGGACGCCCGTTGGCGGAGGTGACGATGGTTCGCGAGTTGCGGCACACCTGGCCGGGGCCGCGCCACCAGTGCTCAATCTGCGCGGGGCCGCGGAGCCAGAGGTCGAACGGCGGCATGGTGAACTCCGCGTCCTCGGTGAGCAGGGTGACCAGACGATCCACGTCGTAGGCCTCGAAGGCGTCGACGTACTGCTCGAGTAACCGGGTGTCGTAGACCGGGGTGTCGCTCGTGGTGCCGCTCGTGGTGTCGGTCGGCGGCGTGTCGGTCGGGAGCGTGGCCCCGTGCCGGGCCAAGGTCCTGCGGGCCCGGGCGAGCGCGGAATTGACCGACGCCACGGACATGTCGAGCAGGTCCGCGCACTCGGCCGCCGAGAGGACCAGCACGTCGCGGAGGATCAGCACGACCCGTTGGCGGGGTGGCAGGAACTGCAGCGCGGCCACAAAGGCGAGCCGGACCGATTCGCGGGTCAGGGCGGTGGCGGCCGGGTCGATGCCCGGGTGGGCGTCGCTCGCCGGGCCGATCCACACCTGCTCGGGCCTGGTGGACAACGTGGTGGGGTCCTCGGGCACGCTCCCGGGTGCGCTGAGGTCGGTCGGGAGGCTGCGCCGCTGCGGCGCGCGCGTCATGTCCAGGCAGACGTTGGTGGCGATGGAGTACAGCCACGTCCGCAGCGAGGAGCGTCCATCAAACGCGGCGCCGTCGCGGGCCTTCCAGGCGCGCAGCACCGTCTCCTGCGTCGCGTCCTCGGCCTCCGCGATGCACCCGAAATAGCGGTAGCAGTAGCCGAGGATCTCGCGGCGGTAGGTCTCGGCCTCGATCGTGGTCACGCCGCTATTGTCCGCCCGTGGGCCCGATCCGCAGTGGGCTTCGATGGTCGGATCCGCGAGGCTCGTCGTCGTCATCGATCTGTTCTGCTCAGGGCGTGACCCGTCCCGCCTCTCCCGTCCGGCCCCTCCCGTCCCGCCTCACCCGTCCGACCGCAGCCGCTCGACCTCGGCCCGGGCCGTCTCGACCTCCTGACCGGCGGCGATCGCGGCCGCGAGGTCCCGCACCGCCGCGAGCAGGTGCCTGGCCCGCCGCCGCCCGTTCGGGGTACTGCGCAGGTATCCCCGCCGGGCTCCGCGATCACCGGCCACCGCGGCGACCTCGGCCCCGGTCACCACACCCTGCTCGACCTCGGGGGCCAGCACGTCCCGCAGCCATCCGCGCGGCACGCGCGAGGCCCGGCGGGCGACCACGCGCACCAGCACCAGCGCCACGACGATCACCACCCCCATCACGAGCGCGGCGAAGGCGGTGCTGCCGAACACCGAGTTGCCGATGGCATCGGCGGCGTCCCAGAGGAAGTGGAAGACCATCGCCGTGAGCATCAGCCCCGCCCCGAGCGCGCGATTGCGCTCAGCACGGGGCCGGCCGAGGAACCAGACGAGGCCCGCGCAGAACAGCGCCGAGAACAGGGTGTGGGACACCACGCCCAGCGCGCCGCGGAGCAGGATCGTCTCGATCGCCGAATGGAGCTGCTCGGAGCCGAAGTTCACCGCCGAGGTCTGCGCGGTGTAGAGCATGTCCTCGGCCACCTGGAACCCCAGGCCTGCGAAGGCACCGATTACGAACCCGTCGTAGGGGCTGCGCACCAGGTGCGCGGCCAACCCGATGAGAAGCACCAGCGCGGTGGCCTTGGCGAACTCCTCGATGACAGGCGCGGCGAACGCGGCGCCCCAGGCCGAGGACCACGCGGTGCCGAAGAGCTTGCCGTACAGCGAGAGCAGGGCGTCGTTGGCGTGGACGGCCATCCAGAACGTGCCCGCGGTGCCGCCCCAGACGAACGCCGTGGCCACCAGCGTCACGGGCCGGGGGACGGCACCGTCGTGGAGGCGGAGGAACACCCACCACACCACCCCGTAGAGCGTGAAGGCGAGGACACCGGCCGCGACCGCCACCGGGTAGAGCGCGACGGCCTGCGAGGCGATCTGCGCGGCGGTGGCCACCCCGGCGATCACGCCCAGGAGGAACACCCAGAACGACGGGTTCCGCGGCTGGACCAGACGGAAGTCCCGGCCCCAGCCGGATTCCGCGAGCGCGCGCTCCCGGGCGGCGACCAGGGACGGATCGGGAGCCGTGTCGCTGCCCGGTTGGACTGTGGTGGTGCTCATCGCGGGCCTCCAGAGGTGAGGCTGAGCAGGGCGGCCTCGACATCGGCGGCGTCGGCGGTGAACTGGCCGGCCTGGGAACGGGCGGTGAAGGTGACAGCGGTCGGGGTCGAGGCGGCGGCGTGGTCCGAGCGACCGTCTGCGGGCTTCTCGGCGGCGGGCGGGAGGACGAACGCGGCCAGGACACCGTCCCCCGAGGGCGAGGTGAACGGCTCGCTGGTGCCGACCAGGCCGCTGTCGGTGGTCACGGACTGCCGGGCACCGAACACCCGTACACCCCTCTCGTGGACCGAGAGGTTCTTCTCGGCCTCCGTCAGCAGTGCGTCGACGTCCCCGGCGAACACCCCCTGGGTGGCGGAGATGGTGGTGCCCCCGTCGGTGACGGTGGCCGTGGTCCCCGATCCCGGCGGGCCGCTGGCCGGTTCGTCCCCGACCCTGACCCCCTTGGTGAGGTCCCATCCGACGGGCGGGGTGAAGCGCACGCCCTCGCCCAGGTCGACGATGTCGCCTGCCGCGATCGGGTCGTCCCAGGAGACGGACCTGTCGAGCCAGGGCAGGCCCACGCTCCACACCAGACCGATGGACAGGACGACGGCAGCGGGGAGCAATTGCCGCCGGTCGACGCCCAGCACTCGTTGCTCCACGGGGACATGAGGGGTGGCCGTCCCGCGGCCGGGAGGGGAGGTTGTGTTCACCCGTGAACATTTACTCCCGCGGGCTTTCCCGCGGCGGAAATCGCGACGAACTCGCGAGCCGGCGGGCGCGGATCGGGTCACCGGGAAGGAGTAGGCGCCGTGCATCAGGCGACGTCCGAGTCCCTGCTGACGGACGCTCGGCTGAGGCAACCTATCGGGGTAAACATCGGGTAGGGTCCGGCCCCATGCGAATCCTCGCGGCGTTGGCTCCTGTCCTGTTGACCACAGCGGCATGCATGAACGCAGGCGGCGCCGGAGACGAGGCGGAGTCCACGAGCGCGCCCGGCTCCTCGGAGACGCCCGGGGCCGCGTTGGAGATGGCGGTCTTCGAGACCTGCCCGCGGGACTGGGACTCGCAGTGTGTGTCGATCCACGGCGAGAACGTCCTGGTCGATCCGTCAGGTTTCGACCACGTGGGCGTCGAGGCGGTCGATCAGGACGCGGCCGGCGCGATCGGGGTGACCCTGGACAGCGACGGAGCCGCAGTGGTGCGGAGGCTGACGGCCGACGCCTCCCACGCGGGCGAGAACGCGCGGCTGGTGACCAGGGTCGACACCGAGCTGCTCTCCGCCGTCCGGGTCCGGGGCGAACTCCACGGAGCCCACCTGCTGATCACGGTCCCCCCGGACATCGACGCCGTCGCCGTGGCCGAGAAGCTCGAAGGGGGTGCCGCGTAGGGCACGCGCGCCCCCGCCGGCTCGTGGTGGTCAATGACGTCCACCCCTGTCGCGAGAACCCTGTCGAGAACCCGGATCCGGCTTCGTCCTCCTAGTGCAGCGACCACACTGGGTCGCACAGTACGAGGAGGACCACCATGGCCAAGTACCTGTTGCTCAAGCACTACCGGGGCGCACCGGAACCGCCCAACAATGTGCCCATGACCGAGTGGACGCCCGAGGAGGTCTCCGCCCACATCCAGTACATGAACGACTTCGCCGCCCGGTTGGAGGAGTCCGGCGAGTTCGTCGACGCCAACGCACTGTCGGAGTCGGGGACGTGGGTGCGGTACGACGGCGAGGGTCGCCCGCCGCTGACCGACGGCCCGTTCCCCGAGACCAAGGACCTCATCGCCGGCTGGATGATCATCGAGACCGCCACCTACGAGCGGGCCCTCGAGCTCGCGGGCGAGCTGTCCGCGGCCCCGGGGGCGGGCGGCGAACCGATCCACGAATGGTTGGAGCTGCGGCCGTTCCTGGAGGCGCCGCCGCAGTTCGAGGGCTGAGCGGCGCCGGGCGCCCGGGCGGTGGTCCGGCCCCCGCTCCGGGCGCCACGGCGGTGGTCCGGTCCCCACTCCGGGCGTACCGTGCGGGGATGACCACCCCCCAGCAGGACCCGACCCCCGACACCTCCGAGGAAACCCTCGGCGCACCCGTTCCCGAGACCCCGGGATCCGGTGACACCTCGGTGCAGCGGGACCCCGAGGACTGGGTGACCGGCGACGAACCCATGACGGCCGCGCAGAAGAGCTACCTCGACACCCTCGCGCGAGAGGCCGGCGAGGAGCTCAGCGCGAACCTGACCAAGGCCGAGGCCTCGGAGCACATCGACCGCCTGCAGAAGGGCAACCCGCGGACCACCTGACCAGTCCCTTCAGACGGCCACCGGGTTCTGGTCCGCCTTCTTGAACTCGATGACCGGCTCGGTGTGGTTGTGCTCATACGGCTGCTCGGCTGCACCCTGCGCGCGGGCGGCCTTGATGTCGGCGTACTGCTCGAGCGGGGTGCGCGGATCACCGTAGCGTTCGCGGGCCCACGACGGAGAGTGCGTCCGCGGGCTGTCGGCCGGGATGCCGCGGACCGCGGGCTCGATGTAGCGGACGGCCCGCGGGCAGATCCGCTCGACGATCGACATCATCACATCGGGCTTGCCGTGCGTGGCCTTGTAGAACGCCCGCCACAGGGCGATCGACGCGCTGTCCACCGCCCGGGACTGCTTCACGCCGAGCATCGGGCGCATCCACTGCGGGTAGGTGGCGATGATGCTCGCGCGCAGGAGCGGCCGCCCGGCCTTCTTGACGAACGCCGGCAGATTCGGCTCGATGGTCTCGAAGCCGTTGAGGATGTGGTCGACGTTGGAGATCGCCGCCTCCGACGCCGCAAGCCTGTCCCGCCAGTCGTCGAAGTACTTCTGCACCTCACCCCGGGTGCGGGGCACGTCCTCCTGCCGGATCGGCTGGACCTCGGCGGCGATCGCGCACTGGCGCCAGTACTGGTTCTCCTCGTCGCGGCTGAGCCTGCCGGGCCCGAACACCTCGTAGCAGTAGAGGATCGAGTGCCACGCGGTCATGTGGATCCACAGCTGCGAGTCCGGGTTGTTGGAGTCGTACTCGTTGCCGGTGACCTTGTTGATCCCGTAGGCGCGCGAGTGGACCTTCATGAGGATGTCCGACATCTTGATGACCGTCGGGGTGTCCGCGAAGAGCACGGCGGAGAAGTACTCCATCGTGCGGTCGTAGCGCAGTGGGGTCCGCTGGATCACCTGGCCGGTCTCGTCGACCGCGGCCGTGAGGTCCGGATCCAGGTGCTCGATCGTCACGGCCCGCGCGAAACCCTGCAGCGCGGACGCCGGGAACGTCCAGACCTTCCACGCCACGGAACCCGGGCCGAACAGTCCCTCGTCGATGCGGTTCTTCTCGGTGGTTGCCACGTCGCCCCCTCGTCGGTGCTCTCCATTGAGCGCTCTGCGTGAATCAGCTCACGTCAGCTGCCGGAGAGTATTAGACATATGCTCCTCGTTTGTAAAGTCATTGCGGGTAAATGCAGTTCATCGCCACCGACCGCGCGCCCGGCGTAGGAGGATCGATCCCACCATGGTCGGTCCGGAACTGCGCGAGCTGACCCCGCAGGTGATCGGCGTGCTCGTCCGCCGCGGGGCGGACTTCGCGGCGGCCGAGGACGCGGTGCAGGACGCGCTCCTCGAGGCCGTACGCACCTGGCCGGACGACCCGCCCCGCAACCCCCGCGGCTGGCTGATCGCCGTGGCGTGGCGCAGGTTCCTGGACGCCGCGCGCTCGGAGGCCGCCCGTCGGCGTCGCGAGGAACTGGCGGCGGCCGAGCAGGTGGTGAGCTCGTCGTCGTCGCTCTCCTCCGCTGGTTCGGGCGCCGACCCCGCGGCAGGGGAGGGACCGGGGGGCGAGGTCGACGACACCCTCTGGTTGTACTTCCTGTGCGCCCACCCGTCGCTGCCCATCGCGTCGGCGGTGGCGCTGACGCTGCGCGCGGTGGGTGGACTGACCACGCGGCAGATCGCGCGGGCGTTCCTGGTCCCCGAGGCCACGATGGCGCAGCGCATCAGTCGCGCCAAACGCACGATCGCCGGCGAGCGGCTGGACCGGCCCGGGGACGTGGCCACCGTGCTGCGGGTCCTGTACCTGGTGTTCAACGAGGGCTACACCGGCGAGGTGGACCTGGCCGAGGAGGCCCTTCGGCTGACCCGGCAACTGTCGGCGTCGATCGACCATCCCGAGGTGCGGGGGTTGCTCGCGTTGATGCTGCTGCACCACGCCCGCCGGGCCGCCCGGAGGGACGACGACGGCGAGCTGATCCCGCTGGCCCGGCAGGACCGCAGCCGATGGGATACCCGCGCGATCGCGGAGGGCGTGGAGATCCTGCAGGCGGCGCTGGCCCGCGACCAGCTGGGGGAGTACCAGGCGCAGGCCGCGATCGCCGCCCTCCACGCCGACGCGCCGTCCGCCGCCGGGACCGACTGGGCGCAGGTGGTCGAGTGGTATGACGAGCTGCTCGCGCTGGACGACAGCCCGGTCGCCCGGCTGAACCGCGCGGTGGCGGTGGGGCACGCCGAGGGGCCGCGCGAGGGGTTGGCCGCGCTCGAGCAGGTGCCGCGGTCGCTGCCCCGGCGCACCGCGGCCGAGGCCTACCTGCACCAATTGGCGGGGGACCGGGCCGTGGCCGCCGAGCTCTACGGCCTGGCGGCGCAGGAGGCGACGTCGCTGCCCGAGCGCCGCTACCTGGGCCGGAGGGCGGCAGCCCTCAGGGGACCTGACTGACCACCGAGGTGGGGGCGTTCCGGTCCGCGCCCTGGGAGGACTGGGTGGATTCACTCGACACCGCGAAGAGCGTCACCCCGAGAACCGCCACCGCGGCGAGCGCTGCGCCGACCCCCAACTCGAGGGTCGTCAACTGCATCCGCTGCCCCAGTACCTGGGGCGGCATGGTGGAGGTGGCCATGGAACTCCTCTTCCGGCTCGACTGCATGTCCGCGGTGCTCGACCGCGTTTCCACTGAGGATGCGGATCCGTGGTGGACGCGGATGACCATAGTCCCCGGACGCCCTCGGTGGTAGGGGGGCCACCTGGTTCGCTCATCGCACGGTCACGTCGCCGCGCGGTTCGCGCTCGCGGTCGGGGTCGGGGTCGAGCGCCCCCATCCGTGTGGTGCAGGTCTCCGAATCAGGGGCAGACGCTGAAAGGAGAACGCACATGAGTTCTCTCCCCGGACCGCGCACCTGCCCCGGCCCCGGCCGCAGGCTCAGGCTCGCGGGCATCGCGGTACTCGCCACCGGCGCGGTCTCCGTCGCCCTGGCGCCCGGCATGGTCCCGCTCGGTGCGTCCACGGGCGGAGTCGTGGCGTCAGCGGAGATGGCGGCCGGTGCGGTGCTCCAGGCGCGCAGTGGCTGGATGGCGCCCGCAGTGTTCACCGTGACGGTGTTCGCCCTCATCGTGGCGGTGACCGCCGTGCTCCTGCGGGCCCCGGTGTCGCTGTCCTCTGGCCGCCTTTCCCGACCCGGCCACCGTGCACGCAGTGGCCGCCGCGTCCGGACCGGTCGACAGGGCCGCACGGAGTTCGGATTGAGACAGCCCGAGCGGGCCCTGCGCGTGCGGATCGATCGTCTGCCCGGGATCACGGACTAGAGCCGCGACGGCTCGGCCGCAAACATCGGCCGACCGGCTCATCCACGCAGGCTCGTCCACCCGGCTCTCGGCGCCCGCGACCAGCGCATCTCCCGCCTGATCGGGGGCCGGAAAAAAAAGTTCGGGATCTCTCGTGACGATCCGGCGGCCCGTGACGTCTTAGTTGTGTAGTTGTTCATCGAAGGCCCGGCCCGGTGCCGGACCTTCCCGCGAGGAGGAATCATGTCGAACGCCATTCCCAAGACCGGCCGTGAGCAGACGCGCGAGCAGCAGGCCGCCGAGGCCGCGCAGGCCGCGCAGGCGGAAGCGCAGGACAAGGCCGTCGAGAAGCAGCCCGCGCGCGGACCGCTCCAGACGTCCCGCGGGGTGACCACCCTCGACGACACCGTGGTGGCCAAGATCGCCGGCATGGCCGCGCGTGAGGTCCCGGGCGTCTACGACATGGGCAACGCCGCCCGCCGGGCGTTCTCCGTGGTGACCGATCGCATCCCCAACGCCCAGACCAACGTCACCGGCGGGATCAGCGTCGAGAAGGGTGAGACGCAGACCGCGGTCGACGTCACCGTCGTCGTGGACTACGGCGCCTCGATCGTCGACGTGGGCAACGCCATCCGCCGCAACATCATCGAACAGGTGGAAGCCACCACCGGCCTCGAGGTCGTCGAGGTCAACGTCAACGTCACCGACGTCCACCTGCCCCAGGATGACGACGGCGACGACGTCCGCACCAGCTCCGACAGCGGACGCAGCAGCGAACTGCGCTGATCCACCACCCCATCGACCACTGCTGCACCGCGGGGGCGGGTCTCCCGGCCCGCCCCCGCACACCCTGAGCGAGGAGTTCTCATGAAGACCACCCATCTCACACTTCTGGTGGGGTTGTTCCTCGGCGCCGTCGCCGCGTTCGGCTCGATCGGCCAGTTCCTCATAGTGCTGATCTTCGGCGTGATCGGTGTGGCCGTGGGTCTGGCCATGGAGGGGCGCGTCGAGATCAAGGGCCTCACCGACCGCCGGAGGCGGTGAGCCGTGACCACCGCGCAGACTGACCTCGCCGATCGCGGAGCCGCCGCCGATCCGGTCGAGCAGCGGGGACTCACCACGATCCCCGCCTCCGTCGTGGAACGCATCGCCGAACAGGTCGCCTCCGAGTACACCCACGTGGGCGGCGCCGCCGGAGGGCTGTTGGGGGTGGGTGCCCGCCGGGACTTCGGCTCGCGCCCGTCGGCGACCTGCGACCTCTACGGAACCGTCGCCGCGCTCCGGCTCGACGTGGGCGTCGCGTTCCCGGTCGACCTCGCCGACACCTGCCGCGGCCTTCGCGCGTACGTCCGCGAGCGGGTCGGCGAGCTCACCGGACTCCAGGTGGGCCGGTTGGACATCGAGATCTCGTGGCTCAACCCCGGGATCGCGACGAGAGGAGCACTGCGATGAGTGCACGCAGCGGACTGATCAGACGACCTGCGCGCGCCGTCCCGGTGGGACTGCTCGCCGTGGGACTCCTGGCCTTAGGTGGCCTGGGGACCTGGCTGCTGGTGACCTATCTGGTCGACGGCACCTGGCCCTCGGCGGCGTCCGGGACGGTGGAGACGATCGCGGGGACGGGCATGGAATCGACCACCATGCGCATCGCCGCCGCCGTGGTGGCCGCGGTGGGGCTCGCCCTGCTGCTGCCGGCGCTGGTCCCGGGGCGCCCGTCGCGCGTCCTGGTCCTCGGGGACGACGTCCCCGGTGAGACCGCCATCTCCCGCCGCGACCTCGCCCGCCGCCTCCAGCGGCGCACCGAGAACGTCGACGGTGTGCACAGTGCGAGCGTCGCCGTCCGTGGGCGCCGGGTCGACGTGGCCGTGGAGACCGTGGTCGACGACCCCGCCCCGGTGACCCGTGGCGCGACCGCCGCCGTGGAGCAGGCGCTCGCCGAACTCCGCCCCACCGGCCCGTCACGCCCCCGAGTGCGCACCCATCGCAGAAGCTGAGAGGACGAGACATCATGCGTAGCCTTTCCGGAACCCGCAATCGCATCGCGTTGACGGTGGCGGGTCTGCTGATCCTGGCCGTCGCGGCGTGGCTGGTCGCGGTCTCCTTCGCCCTCATCCCCGCGGGCTCGCCGCTCGCCGGCCTGATGGCGCCGACCGACTCGACGGTGTCCACTCTGGCGCAGGAGCACCGTGGGTGGGCACTGCCGGCCGCCACCGTCGCATCCGTCCTCGCGGTGCTCGCCGGACTGGGGCTGCTGCTCGCTCAGATCCCCAGTGCCCCGGCACACACGACACTGCGACTCCACGACGCCGACGGCACGGTCCTGGCCTCTCTCGAGCCGCAGGTCCTGGAGCGGGCACTCGCCGAGAGGGTGGAGAGCGTCCCCGGCGTCGAGGAGGCGGCCGTACGGGTGTTCGGCTCCACGACCTCCCTGCGGGTCCTGGCCGAGGTGACGGTCTCCGAGGAGGCCCAGGTCGAGTGGGCCGTGGAGGAGGCCCGCCGGGTGCTCGCCACCGACCCGGAGACGGCGCTGGGAACCGCACCGCGGTCGGTCGACCTGCTGGTGCGCGTGAACACCCCGAGGTCGTCGTCCCGATCCGACCGCGTGGCCGTGCGCCAGCAGGGCGCGGGCGGGGAACTGGTCTCCGAGGCGGCATGAACCCCCCGCCCTCCCCGCCGGGGGAGTACCCCGACCGCACCCTGGTGCTCCGCGCCCAGGACGGCGACCCGGACGCCTTCGACGTGCTGATCGACCGCCATCAGGGTCGCCTGTTCCGCATCGCCTACCTGGTCCTGGGGGACCGGCAGGACAGCGAGGACGTGGTCCAGGAGACCCTGCTGACGGCGTGGAAGCGGCTGCACCTCCTGGACGACCCGGACGCGGTGCGAAGCTGGCTGTCCCAGATCTGTTCCCGGCGGGCCACGGACATCGCCCGCCGCCGGGCCCGGCGCTCGACCGACGCCCAGCCGCCCGAGGTCCTGCAGATCCATCGCGACGACGGCCCCCGGTCCGACCCCGCCCGGACCACAGAGGTCAACGCGCAGATGCAGGCGCTGGCCCGGGTGCTCGGCACGATGGACCCGGATCTGCGGTCCTGCTGGACACTGCGCGAGA
Source organism: Dietzia sp. 2505 (assembly GCF_040546785.1). Taxonomy (NCBI): domain Bacteria; kingdom Bacillati; phylum Actinomycetota; class Actinomycetes; order Mycobacteriales; family Dietziaceae; genus Dietzia; species Dietzia sp. 2505. The sequence goes on from NZ_JBEPON010000006.1 coordinate 240,736, forward strand.
TCGACGGCATGTCCTATCGGGAGGTCGCGGCCGCGCTCGACATCACCGAGTCCACCGCGCGGGGCCGCCTCGCGCGTGCCCGCACGCACGTGATCGAATATATGAAGGAATGGCGGTGAACACCATGGACGGACCCTCCCGACCCGGTGGACCCGACGACGACGTGGCCACCAGGCTGTATCTCGATCAGATCAGCGCCCTCCACCGGGACTGGGACGAGCTCGAGAGCCGGGGCGACGACTCCGTACAGCTGTCCCGACGGGCCAGGTCGGCCCTGGCGGAGGCGGTCAGGGCCGATGCCCGACACGGCGCGCGGGTGCAGATGCCTCCCACTGACATCGGTCCCTACACCCTGACCGAGCTCGCGCTGCGCACCCTGATCCGCGACACCGTGGACGATGTCCCCGGAGTGGTGAGTCTGCGGACCACCGTCGACCACGAACCGGGCGAAGGGTGGGGTACCCGCGGTGCACCCCGCCGCATCGCCTGCCGCGTCTCGCTCGCGATCACGACGCCGGACCTGCCCGCTCGGGCCGACGTCGTCCGAGAGGCGGTACGTGGCGCATGCGCCCGAGAATTCGACATCGTCGACCTGGCGGTCGACATCCACATCGAGGATCTCCATGAGAACTGAGCCGACAGCAGCGGAGTTGATCGACCTGGTGGTGGCCGTGCCCGGGGTCAACGGGATCGAACCCGGGATCGGCACCTCACTCAGGGCGCTCGACGCCCGGATCCGGCGGGCCGACGCCGGGACGAGTCACTTCGGTCTCCACGTCGACCGCGACGGGAGCAGGGTCACCGTGGAGGTGAGCCTGGACCGGTCACGTCCGGTGCGGCAGTGCGTGCGCGATATCCAGTCGATCCTGCGGGACGCGCTGGGTGCCACGGTGCCGGTCGGCACCGAGCTCGAGGTGCGGGTCCAGTCACTCCACCGGTGTTGAGCCGGCGCCGCGTGCGTCCGGCGCGGACACCGTTGGCGATCACCAGGATCTCCGCGAGCTCGTGCACCAGCACGACCGCGGCCAACCCCAGGACGCCGGCCAGAGCCAACGGCACCAGCCCGATGATGATCGCCAGCGAGAGCCCGATGTTCTGCAGCATGATCCGGCGGGAGCGGCGGGCGTGCTGCAGCGCCCGGGGTAGGTGCCGCAGGTCCTCGCCCAGGAGGGCCACGTCGGCTGTCTCGATCGCGACGTCGTTGCCCATCGCCCCCATCGCGATTCCCAGGTCTGCGGTCGCCAGGGCAGGGGCGTCGTTGACGCCGTCGCCGACCATCGCCGTCGGCCTCTCCGCGCGGAGCCGGGCGATGATGCGGGCCTTGTCCTCCGGCCGCAGGTCCGCGTGGACGTCGTCGATCCCCACCTCGGCCGCCAGCGCGCGGGCGGTGCGGCCGTTGTCCCCGGTGAGCATCGCCACCCGGTAGCCGTCGCCGCGCAACGCGGCGACCACCTCAGCGGCCTCGGGCCGCGGTTCGTCGCGGACCGCGATCGCCCCCAGCACCACGCCCTCGCGCTCGACCAGCACGGCCGTCGCGCCGGCGTGCTGCATCCGTTCGACGTCCGACGCCAGGGGGCTGGGCTTGATCCACCCGGGCCGACCCAACCGGACGGTCCGCCCGTCGAGCAGTCCGGTCAGGCCGGCGCCGGTGACGGCGGTGACGTCCCGGGCCGCGGGGACGTCGTGTCCGGCCGCGTCCAGAATCGCCGCGGCCAGCGGGTGTTCGCTGCGGGCCTCCAGCGCGGCCGCCACCGCCAGGACCTCCGCCCCGGAGACCCCGTCCGCGGCCGCGATCTCGACGACGGTCGGACTGTTGCGGGTCAGGGTGCCGGTCTTGTCCAGGGCGATTCCGCGGATGCGGCCGAGGGCCTCCAGAGCGGCGCCCCCCTTGACCAGCACGCCGAACCGGCTGGCCGCACCCACGGCGGCGTACACGGTGACGGGCACAGAGATCGCCAGAGCGCACGGAGAGGCCGCCACCAGGACGACCAGGGCCCGTTCGATCCACACCTGCGGGTCGCCGAGCAGGCCGCCCACCACGGCGATCAGCGCGGCGGCCACGAGGATGCCCGGGACCAGGGGCCTGGCGACGGTGTCGGCCAGCCGCTGGGCCTCGCCCTTGCGGGACTGTTCGGCCTCCACGATCCGGACGATTCTGGCCAGCGAGTTGTCCCGCGCCTCCGCGGTGACCGTGACCTCCAGGGCGCCGCTGCCGTTGATCGACCCCGCGTACACCTCGTCCCCCGGACCGGCCTCGACCGGTACCGACTCGCCGGTGATCGCAGAGTTGTCCAAGGCGGTGCGGCCGGCGCGGATGGTGCCGTCGGTGGCGATCCGCTCGCCCGGTCGGACGATCATCACCTCGTCCAGACGGAGGTCGTCGGGCTCGACGCGGTGCTCGCGCCCGCCGCGTACGACGGTGGCGGTCGACGGCACCAGCGACAACAGAGAGCGCAGGCCGCGGCGGGTGCGCGCGACCGAATACTCCTCGAGTCCCTCACTGATCGCGAAGAGGAACGCCAGCATGGCGGCCTCCTCGACCTGCCCGAGGATCACCGCACCGGCGGCCGCGATGGTCATGAGGGTGCCCACGCCGATCCTGCCGCGCACGAGCCGCCTCAGGGTCGAAGGGACGAAGGTGTAACCGGCCACCAGCAGTGCGAGCACGTACAGCGCGAGCCCGGCCGCGTGAGGGCCGGCCGTCCAGCCGAGGATCAGTCCCGCCAGCAGCAGGAGGCCGGCGATGGCCGCGGCGCGGATCTCGGTGACCTGCCACAGCTTCTCCGGACCGCGGTCCTCGTGCTCCCCGGGTAGCGGTTCATCGGGGCCGCACCCGCACGCGTCGCTCATGAGAAGTGGTTGGGGCACAGCGCGACCGCTGACCCGGTCGCGGCGAGGAGCGTCTCGGCCGAGGCCAGCAGGTCCATCAGCTCTGGACGGGTGAGCGAATAGAACACCTGCCGGCCCTGCGGTCGCCCCTCCACGAGCCCGCAGTCCCGCAGGCAGGCGACGTGGGCGGACACCGTGGACTGAGCCAGCCCGAGCTCGGCCACCAGATCGGCCACGCGGGTCTCACCGCGGGCGAGCCGGCGGATGATGGCCAGCCGGGTTCCGTCGGACAGGCTGTGGAACAGGGCGGCAGCGGCATCGAGCCCGGGTCCCGAGCCGGGGGTCGTTTCTGGCTCCGCCTCTGACCCGCACCCGGTTGTCCCTGCGCGCGCGACTCCGGCATTGATCGTCATTCGGCGATGATAACCGTGTCGGGCGATGTATGACAGCCGGGCTGACCGCCCAGAGCGACGCCTAGGAATTGGCTATCGCGAGCACCGCCCACACCGGGAGCCACAGGCCGAACGTGAGGATGGTCAGGATCAGGTGCAGCACGTGGTTGACGCGCCTGCCGCCGCCGTTGGCGACGAACACGGTCTGCTGCATCGGGTACGGCTGCATCGGGTAAGGCTGCGGCATGAGGTGCTGGGGCAGGTACGGCCGGTACTGCCCGGGACCGTAGGGGCCGTTGCCGAAGGCCGGGGGCGCGGCCAGATGCTGGGGGACGAAGTCCTGCTCCGGGCGGTACGGCGCGGCGGGCGTGGTGCCGTAGGGCAGACCGCCCTCGTGCGCCAGTGGTTCGACGGGCCCGGCGGCCGGGCGGGTGGGGAGCTGCTCGGTGGGGAACCTCTCGGTCGGGAACTGCTCAGGGGGGAACCGCTGGATGGGGGCGAACTGGTCCGTGGGCGCCGGAGGTCGGTCCCGTCCGGCGTCCGAGGACTTGTCGGGCCGGTAGGGGAACTGCTCGTTCATGGCGTCTCAATTCACGGTGTGCGGGCGAGGCGACTCGACTGACGTCGGGGTCAACCTAGCCGCGGCCGTGCGCCAGGCACACGGGGCTGAGCGGAAATCCGGGGAAAGATCGGGGTACCCGTGCAGCGCGCCCGTCCGGGTCGTCAGGGTCTTCCCCTACGCACGACCGCTCTCCCGGCGTCTGTGGACGAGGAACCAGAGGAGCAGCGCCGCGAGGAGGCTCACGAGTGCCACACCGGCCCCCAGGGGGCGGACAGTCGCGGAGGCGGCGCTGGTCGACTCGTCCGAGGCGGCTCCGTTGTCAGGCGGGGAGATAGCGATGTCCTGCGCTCGCGTCTGCTTCTCGGCACCGCTCGCCAGAGCGACGGTCGCATTCCACACACCGGCGGGGACCGGCAGGTCCGCCGACAGCGGGAATCGGACCTCGGCCGTCTCCCCGGGAGCGATCGTGACGGGCTCAGCTGCGATCGGAGGGGACGACAACCCGCCGGGCCCGCCGGTGAGGTCGAGGGTTCCGGCGACGTCCACTGCCCGTTGTCCCGTGTTGGACACGGTCGCGAGGACGGCGGCCACTCCGAGCGCGGTCCAGGCAGGCCGGAGATCGGCGATCTCGAAACCCGACCCGGGGGCGTCCCCCGCGCCGGTGGAGAGGTAGACGCGGACCCCGACGCGGGAGATCTTGTCGAGACCGACCTCGTGCGAGCCCGAACCGCCACCGGAGGACCCGGCCGAGCCGAGCGACCCGACCGCCGAGCCCACCGAGCCCACCGACCCGGCCGAGCCCACCGAACCAGTACCCGGCCCGGTCGCGCTCCCGCCCGGGGCCGCGGAGGTGTGGGACGCCCAGATCACCCCGTACTGCTCGGCATCCGGGGCCTCGGCGGGCACGGAGATCGTGGCGATCACCTCGGCCGACGCCCCGGGCTGCAGGTGCAGGACCGGTCGGTCGACGCGGATCCACCGGGTCAGGGCACTCGTGTGCCCGGGCGCTGCGGGGAGGAAGCTCCCGCCCTGCAGCGCGGCCGGGCCGGGATAGACCTCGATCCGCTGCGGGGAGTCGGTGTTGTTGCTGACCTCGAGACGTCGGGTGGTCGTGGCGCCCGCCCGCAGGTGATCCACGATGTACCGCCGGGCCCTCGGATCGTCTCCAGGCTCCGTCGGTGCTCCCCGCAGGCCTATCGCGATCGTGCCCGGGCTCTCACCGGGTGTCGTCCACGACTGCGCGACCGCGGGCGCGGGCAGGACGGTGACGAGGAACGCGGCGATGAGGGCCATGACCGCGGCGCGACACGTGCTGATGGTCCTCATCGTCGATGCGTCACAACGCCGAGGTGACCAACGCGCTGCGGATCGCGGAGGTCGGACCGATCGACCCGACGCCACCGACCGCACGATCCACCCTGAGGTGTGGCGTCCAGCTCCACGCGGCGGAAGGGCGGCTGATCGCGCCGACCACCACGGCGTCCCGAGGGCCCCTCACCGTCGTCCAGTCGGGCATCCGGTTGGTCACCGTGCCGGTGCCGGGATCGGTGGGGGCGACGACCTTGTAGGAGAGGGTCACCGCGTCGTCGAGACCGGTGGCGGCGACGGACGCGGCCCAGTCGCGGGATCCACCACCCCTGCTGTCGATGACCGCGGCATCGGCCAGTACCGCGTCGGTGGCGCCCCCACCGAGCGGGAGGACCAGGCCCCCGTCCGGGGCCACGGCGATGTGCAGGTCGCCGCTCATCGCGCCGACCACCTCGAAGGACAGGGTGGTGGTGTCCGCCGGGGCGGCGGTCGATGTGACCCCCTGTCCGACGACGACGACGAGGGCCGCCGCCGCGAGAGGCGCCGCAGCGAACGACAGCGCGGCGGGCGGACGGTGTCGAACGGGCAGACCGTGTCGCACGGGCACCTCCTCGACCATCAGTGCTTCTCGACGGGCTGCACGCGGTCCTCCGGGGAGCGGCGGCGGAGGAACACCAGCGCCAGCAGGAGCGCCGCGAGCAGCCCCGCGCCCAGCGCGCCCCACAGAGCGGGCGACCACCCGTCATCGCCGCCGTGCGTCTCACCTACGCCTTGATCGGGGAACGTGATCTCTGAGCTGAAGGAGTGCTGCGACCATCCGCTCTGGAGGTCTGCGGTGGCCTGCCATGGGCCTGCGGGGAACTCGGCGCTGGACGGGATCATGAACAGCACTTCTCCGTCGTCACCGGGGGAGACGGTGAGGGTGCTGGCGGACACCGCCTGCGCTGTCAGGCCCCCCGGCCCGTCGCCGAGTGCGAGGGTGCCCGAGATGTCGACGGCCCGCCCGCCGACGTTCTGCACCCTCACCGCCACGGCGGCGTTCCCCTCTGCGTCGCGCTGCGGGGTGAGCCCGTCGATCCGGAAGTCCGACGGGGGACCGTTGCCCTCGCCGACCGACACGTAGAGCCGCACCCCGACCCGCGACACCTGTTGGATCTGTTGCTCGGCGTCGGCCGCAGCCGGCTTGGTCGACACCCATATCGCTCCGTACTGCTCGACCTCGGGGGCGTCGTCGGGGACCGTGATGGTCACGAGCACCTCGGCGGACTGACCGTTCTCCAGGGTCACCTCGTCCGCGCTCAGCCCCACCCACGAGGTGAGAGGACTGGTCTCACCCCGTGGGGTGGGGACGAAGTTGCCGTCCCGGATCTCGGCCGGTCCCGCGTAGACGTCCAACGTCGCGGGGGCGCCGGTGTCGTTGGTCACCTGCACCCGCCGCGCGATCGACTCCCCCGGGGGGATGTTGTCGACGATGTAGGAGTTCGCCCGCGGGTCATCAACCCGGTCCGCGGGGATGTCCAACAGGGAGATCCTGATGGACCCCGAGGGTTCGCCCGGACCGTCCTGCGGCTGGGCGTGGGCCCACTGGTCGGGCATCGCGATCATGCCGAGCGGAACGCAGAGCAACAGGGCCAGCAACAGCCGTGTAAGAGAACGCATCGTGGTCGGCTCAGAGAGCCGACAGGGTGAGCGTCGCCTTGTACTGGCCGATCGCCACTCCGTCCGAGAGGTCGACCGTCATCGCGTTGAGGTTCGGGATCGTGGCGATCTCGAGCGGCGCCGCGAGCGTCCGCTGGGTGCGGGTCATGAAGAGAGTGTCGTCGTTCTTCAACGGGATGTCCGCGGCCACACGGTTGGCCGTTCCCCCGAAGACCAACCCGGTGGCAGAGGACGGGGGACGGTAGGTCGCCTTGGTGGCCGGGATGATCGCGGTCGCGTCCTGGGTGTGGACGAAGTCGGTGAGCCCCAGGTAGGCGTTCCACCCGTTGGTGGTGCCGCGTGTGTCCGTGATGCTGAAGACCGTCAGCGTGCCCGAGGCCGTCCCGCCGTCCGATGCCAGGCCGAGGGTGCTCACCGGGCCGCCGGTATTCACCGAGAGTCCGCCGTTCTGGGCGGCCGTGACGGTGAAATTCAGCTCCTGCTCATCGGCCTGCGCCGAGGCGGCTCCGGCAGCGGGGAGGGCGACGATCATGGCAGCGCTCAGCGCGACCAGCACAGAATTACGCATGGGTATCCTTCGGCCAGGGGAGTGAATCGAGGGTTCAGCGAGTGTCCTCGATCACACTTATGAAGACCTTTTTAAAACTAGACATATGCGCGCTATTCCGTCAAATCCTGCGGCGTGTCGCGTGTGTGAACCGGATCGCGGGTCGCCTCATGGGGCAGCTGAGTCGGTGTGACGGGCGCGCCGGCTACGCCACCCGCATCGTGGTCAGACAGGTCAGGTCGTCGTCGCCGGTGGAGACGGGCGAGGTCGTCGAGTCGCCGTCGTGCGCGATCGTCAGGGTGCCGGTGAGGTCGCGCGGGAGCCACAGGCCCACGAAGCCGTTGTCGTAGGTCGTGCGGGTCTCGTCGAGCACGGTCTGCCCTGTCGCCTCGTCCGTCACGGTCACCTGGACGGTCTCACCACCGAGCTCACCGAGGCACGTGGTGAGGCTGTGGAAGAAGCAGTCGTGCGTGAAGGTCCGGTACGGGGCCACGGAGAGGTAGAACTCGTCGGCCGGCATCGGCAGCGCCGTCTCATCGAGGTCACCGGTGGGGTCGCTCAGTATCAGCTGGTCCGGTTCGACGGAGGCCCACAGGTCGTCGGGCCGCTCGGCCACGGGCATGGTGTCGAGCCGCTCGATGACCTGCCGGGCGTCCAACCCCTCCAGGTCGTGCTGCTCGACGAGGGTGGCCGCGGCCCGGCCGGGCGTGTCCGGCTCCGGCTCGGCCGAGGTGCAGGCGGCCAGCGCCAACGACCCCGCGGCCACGGCCGCGAGCAGGGCGCGACGGGGCGCGGGCAGGCGGGGAACAGTCGTCAGCGCAGTCGTCACGGTCACAGGCCGGCGAGCATCTCGCGCATCTGATCGATCTCCCGCTGCTGGGTGTCGATGATGGTCTGGGCCAGCTCGACCGCCTGCGGGTGGGTGCCGCCGGCCACCTGGTCCTCGGCCATGTCGATCGCGCCCTCGTGGTGAACGATCATCTGCTCCAGGAACAACCGCGCGGCGTCAGTGCCCTCGGCGTCGGCCAACTCCTGCATCTCCTCCGGCGAGAGCATCCCGTCCATCATGCGCATCTCGTCGGCATCACCCATGTGGTCGCCCATGTGGTCACCCGTGCCCGTGCCGCCGTGGTCGCCATGATCCCCGTGGCCCGTGCCGGGCTCGCCCCACTCCTCGAGCCAGTCGTTCAACTGCTCGATCTCCGGGCCCTGAGCGGCCTTGATCTCCTCGGCCAGCTCGCGGACGTCGTCGGGGACGTCGTCCTTGGCCAGGACGAGGTCGCTCATCTCGACGGCCTGCTCGTGGTGCGGGATCATCATCCGCGCGAACCGCACGTCGGCTGCGGAGTGCTCGGAGTCGGCGCCCTCCTGGGCCGTGGCGGGGGCGCCGTTCTCGGTGGTGGCTGTGGCCGGCGGCGGGGCGGCCGTGGTGTCGTCGCCGTCGTTTGCGCAAGCGGAGAGCGTGAGGACGGCCACGGCTGCGGCGGCGAGGAAGATCCTGCTGGTCATCGTCGAGGTCCTTTCGAACGTTGCGGCCGAGCGTCCGGATTGCTGGGTTCCATCCTGCCCGCCGGGTCCGGGGGCCGGATGGAGGTCGTGTGAAGGTTTGGTCAAGGCTGTCGCGGGGGCGGCGGATACCCCGGCGGGGCGCGATGATGGGACCCATGACCTCCAGCCCCGGCGACCACGGACAGGCCGGTGCCCCCGGTTCCGGGCCGCGACCACCCACGGGGTTGCGCGCGATGGTCGTCGACGACGAGCAGTCGCTCGCGGACCTGGTCGCCTCGTATCTCCGTCGAGACGGATTCGAGGTCACCGTCACCGGCGACGGGGCGGAGGCGGTCACGCTCGCCCGCTCGGTGGACCCCGATGTGATCGTCCTGGATCTGGGGTTGCCGGGCCTGGACGGGGTCGAGGTGTGTCGGCGGGTCCGGGTTCACTCCGACGCGTACGTGGTGATGCTCACCGCCCGGACCGACGAGGTCGACACGCTGATCGGGTTGTCCGTCGGCGCGGACGATTACATGACCAAGCCGTTCAGCCCCCGTGAGCTCATGGCCAGGATCCAGGCGATGTTGCGCAGACCGCGGGGGCCCGGGACCGGGTACGACGACGAGGTGGCGGCCGCCGGGTCCGCGGGCGGCGGCGTGGTGGAGGCGCGTCTGCGGAGGATCGGGGGCTTGACCATCGACGTGGCGGGTCGCGAGGTGAGCGTCGACGGGGAGGCCGTCGCCCTGACCCGAACCGAGTTCGACGTGCTTGCCGCCCTGTCCCGCGACCCGGGTGTCGTGTTCACCCGATCCCAGTTGATCGAGAGGGTGTGGGGCCCGAACTGGGTGGGCGACGACCACCTGGTGGACGTCCACGTCGCGCACCTGCGCCGCAAGCTCGGTGACGAGGCCGCGCGGGGTCGCTACGTCCGCACCGTCCGCGGCGTGGGCTACCGGATGGGGGCCGGGCGGTGACCGGCGCTGTCGGCGAGGTGCGGCGCGGTCGGCTCGCCGGGGCGAGTTTCGGGACGCGTCTGCTGGTGGTCATGGCCGGGGTGGTGGTGGGCTGCGCGGGGAGCGCGTGGCTCGTCGCCTCGGTGCTGGCGCCCGAGATCTTCCACGACCACCTCGGGCAGGCCGGGATCGAGCACGACTCCACGGAGGCCGCCCACGTCGAGGAGGCGTTCACCGATTCGATCGTCCTGGCCTGGGGCCTGGCGGTGGGAGTCGCGGTGCTCCTGTCGCTGCTGGCGAGTTGGTACCTCACCCGCAGGGTCCAGCGTTCGGTCGCAGTGGTGACGGCGTCGACGGCCGAGATCGCCGGCGGACGCTACGACACGCGGGTCGCGAGCCCCGAGCTGGGGCGGGAGTTCGACGACCTGGCGACGAGCGTCAACGAACTCGCCCGGCGACTCGACGCCACCGACACCTCGCGACGCCGGATGCTCGCCGACCTCGGTCACGAGATGCGCACCCCGCTGGCCACGATCGACTCCTACCTCGAGGCCGTCGACGATGGTGTGAGGGACTACGACGACGACACCAGGGAGGTGCTGTGGACGGCCACCCGAAGGCTCGAACGCCTGGCGGCGGACATCGTGGCCGTCTCCGCCGTCGAGGAGCACCTGACCCGCCTCCATCCGGTCCCCACCACCATCGCCGAGTTGGTGGGGACCGCCCTCGACGCCGCCCGGGAGCGGTTCGCGGACAAGGGGGTGGAGCTCGCCGCCCGTGACCTCGTCGACGCCGAGGTCACCGTGGACATCGACCGCATGGGCCAGGTGCTGGGGAACCTGCTGGACAACGCGCTGCGGCACACGCCTGCCGGTGGCTCCGTCACCGTCAGCACCAGCCTCCTCACCACGGACACCTCCGGGGCCGAGGCGGGGGCACCGGGACGGGTGTCCGTCACAGTCACCGACACCGGCGAGGGCGTCGCCGCGCACCACCTGGATCACCTCTTCGACCGCTTCTACCGCGTGGACACCGCCCGCGGCCGACACGGCGGGGGCAGCGGCATCGGGCTGGCGATCACCCGGGCACTCGTGGAGGCCCACGGCGGTCGCGTCAGCGCGGCCAGCGACGGCCCCGGGCACGGCGCACGCTTCAGCGTCACGATCCCCCGAACAGCCCGGTGGCCCTGATCACCCGATCGCGCTGAGCAACTCCGCGCACGCCGTCTCGCAGCGTCGGCAGGCCTCGGCGCAGATCGCGCAGTGGGCGTGGAGGTCCGCGTGGGCCCCGCAGTCGTCGGCGCACGTCGCGCACGCGACGCGGCACGCGTTGAGCACCTCCTTGACCGCCGCGGAGATCGTCCCGGTCCGGCGACTCAACACCGACGCGGTGGCCGCGCACACGTCCGCGCAGTCGAGATCGGTGCGGATGCAGTCGCGCATCTGCGCGACCGACTCCTCGGCCAGGCACGCGTCCGCGCAGGCGGTGCAGATGACGGCGCACGCGGACGCCGCGTCGATCGCCTCCGCCAGCAACTCCACGGGCAGACCGCCGGTCGGGTGGGGATGGGACGTGATCATGTCGATGGTGCTCATGGTTCCTCCTGAGACGCGTTCCGATGATGTCGAGGCGGGGGTCAGCGGGTGGCCAGGACAATCCGCTGCAGGTCGTGGCCCACGATCACATCCCCGCCGTAGCCTGCCTGGGCCCAGTCGTGCCACTGCCGCACGTCCACGACGCCGGAGTAGTCGCCCAGGTGCGTGAGGACCAGCCGCCGGGCACCGGCGCGTTCGGCGACCTGCCCCACCACCTGGACCTCGACGTGGGACTCCAGGTTGTGCTCGATCATGGCCGGCGGCAGGTTCCCGCCACGCACGTTGATCGCCTCGTGCACGAGGGTGTCGGTGCCGAGCGCCAGACGGTCCAGGTTCTCGCTGAGGCTGGTGTCCCCGGAGAACGTCACCGATCCGTGCGCGGTGTCGAAGCGGAAGGCGAATGCGGGGAAGACCGGCCCGTGCGGGACCAGGGTGGCGGTGACCCGGACGTTCTCGTCCTCCATGACGAAGAACGGCTCCATCGGCGGGGAGGTGTCGGTGTAGCTGGCGCCGACGTCCGGGATCACGATCTCGTGGACGTCGAACAGCGTGCGCGGGTCGGGCGGTCCACCGGAGGGGCCGTTGTCCCGGAGGAAAATGTTCGACGTGTAGGCGTAGGCCTCGTCCAGCCGCTGCGTCATCTCCGCGGTGCCCGGGGTCGGGCTCTGTGGGGCGACCACCGGGAAGTTCGGGTAGTCGACGTTGGGCGGTCGCAGCCCGCCCGCGGACCCCGGGCCGTAGACGCCGACGGGGGCCGTGAGCTTGTCCCCGGCGGCGTTGGCGACCACCCCGCCGATGAGTGCGAAGTTGTAGTAGTCCGCGATGTGGTCGGCGTGCAGGTGGGTGAGGAAGATGTCGCTGATCGCGGCCAGTTCCAGGCCCGTCAGCCCGTACTGCGTGACCGCGGACCGGCCGCAGTCGATCACGTAGGCGGCCCCGTTGACCACGAGGACGGACGCGATCCCCACCCGCGTCCTCTCGACCATCGGGCCGGCGAGTGTCCCCAGGAGCAGCAGTTCGAGTGGTTCACGCTGCGCCGAGGGGATCCCGTCCGGCGGGGTGCCGCCCGAGGATCCGAGGGAGCCGGAACCCAGCGACCCCGTGAGGCTCTGGGCTCCGGCGGAGCCGGTCCCGAGGCCCACGAAGCCGGTCGCCGCGACCGCCCCGCCGAGGGCGGACAGGACCGAGCGGCGACTGACGCGGGCCGCGGTCGGGTGCGGTGGGCGTGGATCCGACGTGGGTCGGGGTTCTGACGGGGGCATGGCGGCGTCCTTCTTCCGGGGTCGAGTGAAAGGCGGCGACGGCCGGAGAAGTGCGCGCTACCAGCGCGTTGTGCCCGGAATGTAATCTACCTCACACTCGTTCGGATAAGGGCGCATCCACGATCCGGGTCAGAAGGGCACCTGGGTCCGGAGCAACCCCTCGGCCGGGGCCCGGCCGCTGAGTGCGCGGCAGAACTCGAACGCGTCCATGGTGAGGTTCTCGCCCGCGCCCGAGTGTCCGCCGTGCTGCCAGTGTCCGCCCGCGGGGCCGGTGAGCTCCAGGTCGTAGGCCTGCCCGTGCCGGCCGGCCCACTCGGTCACCACGTCGTCGACGATCACCCCCTCGTGTTGCGCGGTCGCCGTCATGGTTACTCCCGTCGCGGAGGCGATGTCGATGCGGTGCATGAACGGATCGCGGGTCAGGATCACGTCGAAGAGGTAGCCCATGGACCACCACTCGCCGTTGTCCTCCATGGCCTGCTTCCTCATCACGCCCGGCGCGCGCCGCCTGTTCCTGGCGGCCCTGGGGGCCAGTCGGCGCACTTCGGCGATCAGTTCCTCTGTCGTCAGGCCGGCGTTCTTCTCCACCTGCAGTGCGGTCATCGCGTCGATCGCGGGGCAGCCCTCGCGCTTGGCGCGCCTGCCGGACGCCACCTGCTGTCGGACCATCTCCGGCCAGCTGGCGAGCATCTGGATCATGCCCAGCATGTGCCCGGCCATCGCGCGCACGTCCCACTCGGTGCAGTCGGTCTGGGTGCCCCACTGCTCGGTGGTGAGGCGGTCGAGCATGTCGGCCACCCGCTCGTACTCGGTCTCGGCCAGGCGGGCGGCGGTGTCCCGGTCCAGCCGGGGCGGTCGCGGGTCGTTCTTCGAGCGGTGGTGCCCGGTTGTCGTTGTCATGGCGGCGTGCCTTCCTGTGTGGTGGTGACCGGGACGTCGGTCGGGATGCCGACGTCGTGCAGGTACATGTCGACCGCGCGGTCGACCAGGCGGGCCCAGCGATCGCCGCCGGGGTCGTTGGCGAGTTGGGCGTCCGCCATGCCGCCGACCACCGCCACGTAGAGGTCGATGTCCTCCCGGTCGGTGATCCCGATCGCCGCGAACCGCTGACGCAGCCCGTCGAGCACGAGCACCGCGGGCGCGTAGGCCTCGGGGCTGGGGTCGAAGCCGGGGATGGTGCGCTGGTTCATCAGCTGGAACCGGGCGAGGTCGCTCACGCAGAAGTCGAAGTACGCCCGCGCGTACATCCGGACCGTCCCCCGGGCATCGGACGGGCGTCGCTCGTCCAGGGCCAGCATGATGTCGAGGCACTCGGTCCAGGCCTGGGCGAACATCGCGTCGTAGATGGCGTTCTTGGAATCCACGTGGGAGTACAGCGAGGGCGCCTTCATGCCGACGCGGGCCGCGACGTCGCGGAGGGTGAGTTGGGCCAGGCCCTGTTCGCGGGCCACCTCCCACGCGGCGTCGATGATCTCCCGACGCGTCGCCTCACGGCGTTCGGCTGACCTATCGCGATTCGGAGTGCCTAACATGGTTAGGATTGTGCGCCGGTGGCCTGCTGTTGTCCAGAGTCGGTCTGGTTGCGTTCGGGTCTCGGTGCCGTCACGGCACGTGGGCCCCGAGTGTCACCACCTCATCGGCCCAGCGCTCGGCCAGTCGGAGATCGTGGGTGATCGCCAGGACACCCAGGCCTCCCTCGGCCCGCCGGCGGAGTGTGCGGGCGATCGCGGCCGTGCTCAGAGGGTCCAGGTGGGCGGTGGCCTCGTCGGCGATCAGGTACCGGGGTCCCTGTGCCAGCGCGCGGGCCAGGCAGGCGCGCTGGAGCTGTCCGCCGGAGACCTCCGCGGGGCGGCGGTCCAGCAGCGCCGGGTCCAGGCCGACCTCGACCGCCAGGGCGACCGGGTCCACGGGGACGCCGCGCACCGACGCCGACAGGGTGAGGGCGCGGCGCAGCGTCAGGTGCGGGTCGGAGGCGGACACCGGATCCTGATCCAGCAGGGCCGTGTGGCCGGGCAGCCGACCCCGACGTCGGCGCACCCCCACGCCCTCCGCGGTCACCGAACCGGAGCCGGGGACGAGCAGGCCCGCGAGCAGGTGGGCCACCGTGGTCTTGCCACACCCGGAGGGCCCGACGAGCGCGGTGATGAGCCCTGGTCGAACGGTCAGGTCGGTCGGCGGAAGGACGAATCCGCCGTCCGGACGGCGGTAGGTGACCCGGTCGGCGACGAGGGTCATGACGACGACGACCCCACCACCGCGCCGAGTACCGCCGCAGACCCGGGGTGCAGCGCGGCGGCCAGGAGCTCGCGGGTGTACGGGGTGTCGGGTGCGACGAGCACCCGCGAGGCCGGGCCCAGGTCGCAGAGGCGCCCGGCCCGGAGCACGGCGACCTCGTCGGCGGCGTCCGCGGCGGCCAGCGTGGCCAGGTCGTGGGTGATCACCACGACGCCGATGCCGCGCTCGTCGGCCAGGCGGCGTAGCAGCCGCACGGTCGCCAGGGCGGGCCCGGCGTCGAGGCCCGCGGTCGGCTCGTCCGCCACGAGCACCACGGGAGCGGTGGCCAGCGCGGCCGCGATCGCCGCGCGGCGGAGTTGCCCCCCGGACAACTGGTGTGGGTAGCGGTCAGCCAGCGCGGGGTCGAGACCCACCTCGAGGCACACCTCGGCGACCGAGCGGGGGCCTTCCCGCCACCGCCCGGCCACGGCGAGCGCTTCCTCGAGCTGCCCGCGCACGTGCCGGGTGGGCGTGAACGCGGCGGCCGCCGACTGCGGCACGTGGCCCACCTGACGATCGGGACCTGAGCTCCCGAGCACCGTGATGCGCCCCCGCACGTGGGCCTGTTCCGGGAGCAGCCCGCAGCACGCGTCGGCGAGCGTCGACTTGCCGGCGCCCGACTCGCCCACCACGGCCAGGACCCGCGCCGGTGGAACACGCAGCGTGACGTCGTCGAGGATGCGGACAGGGTGGCCCTCCGGGCCGGGCAGCGACACCGTGAGCCCGGCGATGTCCAGCGCGGGGGTCGAGGGCACAGGTGTCGAAGGAACAGGTGTCGAGGGAACAGGTGTCGGCGGCATCGGCTCGCCGGAGGAACCGGCCCCGTTGTCGTCGTCGTCACGGTGGATCGCGGGCGACGCCCCCCGACGTGCCCGGCGACGCCCGGCGGGGGCGAGCAGCGCCACCGCCACGGTCACCACGATCAGCGCGGCGGCGGGGAAGGCCAGGGCCCACCATCTGCCCAGCAGCAGATCCGCCCGGGACAGGGCGATGAGCGTGCCGAGGCTCGCCTGCTCGGGCGGCAGTCCGATGCCCAGGAACGACAGCGTGGACTCGTGCCAGACGGCGTGGGGGAGCATCACCACCACCGCCAACCCCGCCTGCCCGGCGACGGCCGGGAGCACGTGGTGGCGCACCAGCCCGGCGGGCGAGGCCCCGGCCACCCGCGAGGCGGCGACGTACCCGGAGGCCATGACCTTCTGCGTCTCGGCGCGCACGATCCGCGCCACCGGGGGCCAGTGGGTCAGCGCGAGGGCCAGGACCAGGGCGGTGATCGACCCTCGGAACATCGCCACCACCACGACCGTCGCCAGCAGGTGCGGCACCGCGGCCACGGCGTCGGTCAGGCGCATGAGCAGCGCATCGACCCGCGCCCCACCCGCGGAGGCGGCGGCGCCCACCGCCACCCCGATCGCCGTGGCCGCCACGGCCGACCCGGCGGCCACCGCCAGGGAGACCTGCAGCGCCTGCGCCACTCGCACGGAGGTGTCGTGGCCCAGGGTGTCGGTGCCCATGAGGTGCGGCCAACCCGGTGCCAGCCCGGCGCGCAGATAGTCGGTGTCCGCCCACGACGGCGGGGCGAGCAGCGGCCAGGCGACCGCGTACGCGACGACGAGGGCCAGGAGCAGTGTCGAGGCGACTCGCCGGGTGGCTTGACGTCGGGGGGCCTGTCGCCGGGTGGACTGTCGCTGTGGGGCCGGGTGGTCACGCATCGATCCGCACCCGCGGGTCGGCCAGCAGGAGCAGGCAGTCGGCGAGCCAGGTGCCCGCCAGGACGGTCGCCGAGGCGCCCAGGGTGACGGCGGCCAGCAGCGCGAAGTCGGCCTCCAGGGCGGCGTCCACGGTTGCGGCGGCGAGGCCGGGCCAGGCGAAGACGCTCTCCACCACCAGCGACCCTGCGATGAGTTCAGGCAGCCTCGCGCCGAGCAGCGCGATGAGCGGAGTCCACGAGACGGCCGCGATGTGCCCGGTGAGCACCGTGCGCTCGTCCAGCCCCCGGGCGCGGGCCTCGGCCACCGGGGCGGACGACTCGGCGTCGAGGACCGCGCGGCGCAGGGCCAGCAGCATCCACGGGACCTGCCCCGCGGCCAGCGCCACCGCGGGCAACACCAGGTGGCGGGCGACCGTCGCGACCGAGGGGTCCTGCCCGGGCGGGGCCGCCCCGGTGACGGGCAGCCACCCCAGTGCGACCGCGAACACCGCCACCGAGCCCATCGCCAGCACGAACGGGGGCACCGCGCTGAGCGACACGGCCGTCGCCGCCAGGGCCCGGTCGAGGGCGCCGTGCGGGCGGCGGGCGGCGGCGACCCCGGCCAGCAGTGTCACCGCCAGCGCCAGGGCGAGCGCGGTGGCGGAGAGCAGGATCGTCCACGGCAGCCGCTCTGTCAGAACCTCGAGCACCGGCTGCCGGTAGGCATGCGAAAACCCGGCGTCGCCGGTGGCCAGACCGGCCACCCAGCTCCACCACGCCTGCCACCACGACAGGTCCGTACCCAGTGCGTCGGCGGCTGCGGACCGGTCGGCCTCGGTGGTGCGCTCGTACCCGGCGCCGAAGTGGGCGGCCAACGGGTTCAGCGGAGACGCCGCCGCCAGCACGAACGCGCCGAGGGTCACGGCCAGCAGGACCAGAGGCGCCGCGGCGGCGCGGCGGGCCGTGAGGTGGACCAGGTCGGCGCGGCGTTCGCGCAGGCGGCGGGTCAGACCGCGGGTGGGGGAGCTCACTCGCGGGCCCAGGAGGCCAGCGACCACCACGGGCCCCAGGTCACCCCGTGCGCGTGCGGCTCGAGGATCGGGGCGGGCCGGGCGTGGCCGGTGTCGCGCAGGACGTAGGTGTGGTCGAGCGTGGCCAGGAAGACGTGGCCGGGCGCGTCTGCATAAGCCCGCTGCGCCTGGCGGTAGTACCCGGTCCGCTCCCGGGGGTCGGCGGTGGTGCGGGCCGCGTCCAGGGCGGCGTCCACCCGGGGATCGCGGTAGTCACCGGGGTTGTCCAGCGGGCCGGACGCCGAGGTGCGCGAGTGCAGGGTCCGGTACGCCTGGGTGTCCACCGTGTAGGGGTTGTCGCCACCGCCCAACAGGATCGCCACCTCGCCGATGCGCTGCTCGATCTGGTCCCAGCTGCCGCCCCACACGGTCACCGCCACGCCGAGCCCGCGCAGCTGGTCGGCGAACGCCGAGGCCAGCTCGCGGCGGACCGGATCGGCGGCCGGGTAGGCCAGGGTGAACTCGGCGCGCGCACCGTCCCGGGCCAGGACGCCGTCCTCGCCGGGCCGCCACCCCGCCTCGCGCAGCAGTTCGGTGGCCTCGGCGATCCGCTCCTCGGCGGCGCGGGCCTCGGTGAACGGTGAGGGCTCGTACTCCGGGTAGGCGTCGCTGATCGGCGAGGCCACCGGCCGGCCGTGCCCGGACAGGACGCGCTCGACCAGGCCGTCGCGGTCCACGGCCAGGTTCAGCGCCCGCCGGGCCGCGGGATCGCCGGCGAAGGGATGTGACATGGGCAGCGCCACCGCGCGCCAGTCGGCCGACGCCACCGAGACAAGCTCGAGGCCGCCCCGTCCGGCCAGGCCCTCCGCTAGCCGGGGAGGCAGCGCGGCGCCGTCGACCTCCCCGGCCATCAGCATCTGGGCCCGGGCGTCGGCGTCCGGCACCGACCGCAGCACCACGCGGGTGACCTCGGGTGGGCCGTCGCGATACCCGGGATCGGCCTCCAGCACGGCCTCGCCGGCGGTCAGACTGGCCAGTCGGTACGGGCCGGTGCCGACGGGCGCGGTGTTGAGCACCGACTCCGACGCCGGACCCGGGGTCAGCGATTCGGTGGGCGCGATGCCCAGCAGGAGCCGAGCCGGCATCCCCGGGTCGGGGGCGCCCAGGTGAAACTCCACCGTCAGCTCGTCCGGGGTCTCGACGCGCTCGATGGTGGCGTAGTCCGAGGCGATGGGGGAGGCCGAGCCCGGGTCTGACACGGCGCGGTAGGTGGCGGCCACGTCGCCGGAGTCAAGCAGTGAGCCGTCGTGGAAGCGCACCTCATCGCGCAGCCGGACCGTCCAGGTGAGCCCGTCCGCGCTGACCTCCGGCTCCTGCGCGGCCAGGGCGGGCTCGAGCCGGGGCAACGTGGAATCATCGGCGGCGGCCGGGCGCAGGAGCCCCTCGTAGAGCGGGGAGACGCCGGTCGATCCGTATCCGGACACCGGGTTGAACTCGCCGGGGTCCCCGGCGTCGGCCAACACGATCTGGTCGGCGCCCTCCGACGCCGGGGCGGGGCTCGCGCAACCCGAGGCGGCGAGGGCCGACGCGAGTCCCACGCAGACGACGGCGTACAACGGTCTCACAGACGCACTCCTGCCAGGGTCAGGGTAGGTGTCCGGTCGGACACATAGTTCGCAGAGCGTAGCGAGCGGATGTGTCGCTGCTGTTACACCGGAGAGCGTCTGAACACACCTGCTGTTACGTCTGTTGTCCAACCAGGGGGAGCGATGGATCTGGCCGACTGGGCTGAGCGCTTCGAACTGCTCGGCGACCCCACCAGGCTGGGGCTCCTCGCGCACATGCACCACGTCGGCCCCGGGGTCGCGACCGTCTCCGACCTGGCCGAGGCCGCCGGGATCACCCGTAACGCCGCCTCCCAGGCGCTGCGGATCCTCCGGGACAAGGGCTGGGTGCGCTCGGCCCGGGACGCCGACGACGGCAGGGTGGTCCGCTACTCGCTGGCCGACGACACCGTGCACCGCATCCTGCACCTCATGGGCGCCCGCCACCACTGAGCGCACGCCCCTCCCACCCCGCGAACGTCGCGCGTAACGAGCAGCGCGATCCCGCGAAACACCGGCGCAATCTCACCCCGCCACGATGTCCTTATGGAGACCGTGGCCGAGACCGTGAGCCGGTGGCGCGCCGAGGGAATCCCCTGCGCGCTCGCCCGCGTCGTGGCCACCGGCGGGTCGGCTCCGCTGGCCGCCGGCACCGCGATGGCCGTGTCCGCGACCGGAGAAGTGATCGGCGGCGTCTCCGGCGGCTGCGTGGACGGGGCGGTGTACACGCTGTGCCTGGAGGTCATGGCCGGCGAGCAGCCGGCCACCGCGGTCTTCGGCCCCGACGGCGACGAGTTGCTGGCGGTCGGCCCGACCTGCGGCGGGAGCCTCGAGGTGCTCGTGGAGTACGTCCCGGCCCACGGCGGGCACCCCGTCGACCGCGTCACCGCTGCCCTGCGCGAGGGCCGACCGGTGGTGATCGCCACCGCCCTGGACGGCCCGCACGCGGGGGAATGGACGGTACTGGCGGGGACGACACAGGTGGGGAACGACGACGAGGACTCGCGGCAAACCGGCGAGCCCCGCGGCGGTCCGATCCGCGCCCGCGCCGCCGAGATGCTGGGCCGGCCGGCGACCGCCGTCGTGGCGAGCCCCGCCGGGCGAGTGTTCGTCCAGTCCCTGGCCCCGCCGCGGCTGCTGGTGTTCGGCGCCACCGCGTTCGCCGAGGCGCTGGTGCGGATCGGGGGCCTGCTCGGTTACCGCGTGACGGTGTGCGACGCCCGCCCCGTCTTCGTCGCGCCGGAGCGGTTCCCCGCCGCCGCCGAGGTGGTGCGGTGCTGGCCCCACGAGTTCCTGCGGCGGACCCACGTGGGCCCGAGCACCGCGATCTGCGTCCTCACCCACGATCCCCGGTTCGACATCCCGCTTCTCACCGAGGCCCTGCGCACCGGCGCCGGGTACATCGGCGCGATGGGCAGCAGGCGCACCCACACCGAGCGCCTGACGTCGCTCCGCGAGGCGGGCGTGGGGGAGTCCGAGCTGCGGCGCCTCCGCTCGCCGATCGGACTGGACCTGGGTGCCCGCACCGCCGCCGAGACCGCCGTCTCGATCACCGCGGAGCTGGTCGCCCACCACCGCGGCGGAACGGGCGCGCCCCTGACCGGCCTCGAGATGGCCATCCACCGGTGACCGACGTGTCGGGAGCCGCAGACGGTGCACGTCCCGCGTCGGTGGGGCTCGTGTTGGCGGCCGGAGCGGGGCGGCGCTTCGGCGGGCCCAAGGCGCTGGTCGAGTACCGGGGAGTGCGCCTGGTCGATCGCGCGGTGGGGCTGCTGCGCGACGGCGGGTGTGGGCTCGTCGTCGTCGTCACCGGGGCCGCCCCTCTCGAGGTGGCCGGCGCGCGGGTGGCGCACAACGAGGGGTGGGACACGGGCATGGGGTCCTCGCTGCGGGTGGGATTGGAGGCGGCGGCCGGGCGGGACGTGGTGGTGGTGCCCGTGGACATGCCGTGGCTCGGCGCGGGCGCGGTGCGGCGGGTGCGCGAGGCGGGACCGGGCGACATCGACGGCGACATCGACGGCGACATCGCCGGGGCTGGCCTGGCGGTGGCCACCTACGGCGGGCGGTGGGGCCACCCGGTGCTGCTCTGCGGGCGGCACCACCCCGGGGTGATCGCGTCGGCGGTCGGCGACGTCGGTGCCCGCCGATACCTGCGCGCGCACGCGGCATCGGTGGTCGAGGTGCCGTGCGACGACACCGGGTCCCCGCGCGATGTGGACGTGCCCGGGGATCTCGGTGCCGTAACACCGGCGACACACGGGGTATCCGGCCGGTAATCGCGCGCGGATAGAACAAGGTCATCGGCTCGGCCACCCTCGCGGACAGGCCGCGCCCCGGTACCCCGGCCCCCGTCACCTCGGCCGGCCCCCAGCCCCGGGAGCGGACATGACCACAGCACCATCGACCAGCGCGCCGACCGGGTTCAGCGTCCCGGTGATCGACCTGAGCCCCTACACCGCCGGCGACGACCCCGCCGCCCGCGAGCGCGTCGCGCGCGAGATCGACGCCGCGTGCTCCTCCGTCGGGTTCATGCAGATCGTCGGGCACGGCATCGACGACGCGGTGATCGAGGGGCTGGCGGGCGCGATCGACGATTTCTTCGCCCTGCCGCCCGAGACCAAGAACGGCTACCGCGTGGCCGGCGCCAACCGCGGGTACAGCCCGCCGAAGAGCGAGACGCTCAGCCTGAGCCTGGGGGTCGAGTCCGCGGGAAGGATGAACGACTTCTTCGAGGCGTTCAACGTGGGCGTCGAGGCGCGCTCCTTCCCTGACCTGGCGCTGGACGAGGCCGACTACGGGATCAACCTGTGGCCGTACCTCCCCGACTTCCGGCCCCGGATCGACGCCTACTTCGCCGAGGCCTCGCGGGTCGCGCGGACCCTCACCCGGGCGTTCGCCGACGCGCTCGGGGTGCCGCCCGAGGTGTTCACCGGGATCACCGGGCACTCGATCGACGTGCTGCGGCTCAACAACTACGCCCTGCCCCCGGGCCCGGTGACCCTCGACGGCGAGCTCACCGGAATGGGCGAGCACACCGATTTCGGCCTGGTCACCGTGCTGTGGGCCGACCGCGTGGCGGGACTGCAGGTCCTGTCCGCCGACGGGGTGTGGCACGACGTCCACCCGGTCGAGGGCGGACTCCTGGTCAACCTCGGTGACCTCACCGCACGACTGACCGGCGACCGATGGATGTCCACGCTCCACCGGGTCAGGCCCCCGATCGTCGACGGCGGGATCGTGCGCCGGCGCTCGGCCGCGTTCTTCCACGACGGCGACGTGGACGCGATCGTGGCCACCCTGCCGGATCTGCCGGGGGCGGAGCTGTCCGCGTACGAGCCGATCACCGTGCGCGACCACATCGCCGCCAAGCTCGCCGGCTCCCGCCAGGGCAGGGCCAACACCGGGGCCGTCCGCGAGGCCGCTCGCGTCCTGGCGGCAGCGCGGCAGGACCGCGGGTGAGGGCACGGTCCTCGGGGTTGTCCGGGGCCCTGGCTGATGCATTTACGGTCTCACTGGCCGACGCCCTGGACGCCGACCTCGCCGCGGCCGACGCCGACCTCGCCGAGCGGTACCCCGGCCCGCCCGCCACGCGCCACCCCGTCCACACCCTGTATCTGCCCGCCGAGCGCGTCCACGCCGGCGTGGTGGCCGAGGTGGGCGCGGCCGCGGTGGACGCGTTCGACACCCACCTGCCGGACGCTGCCGCGCTGGCGAGAGTGTTCGGAGACGTGGTACCCGGGGGACCAGGCCCCGGGGGCGACGACGACGAGGCGCGCGCCCACTCCGAGGCCGCAGCCCTCCACGCGCTCGTGCGGAACAAACTCGAGCGGGAACCCGTCGAGGACCTGCGCATCGACTTCGAGGACGGCTTCACCCAGCGCGGCGTGCCCGCCGGTGACCGCGACCGCGACGAGGATGCGCACGTGGACCGGGTGCTGGCCGAGCTGTCTGCGGCGCGCACCGCGGCAGTGGGGCGGGGGCCGACCTCGTCGTCGTCGCTTCCACCGTTCTGGGGGCTGCGGTTCAGTTCCCTCGACCCGGCCACCCGCCGGCGGGGGATCCGCACCTTCACGCGATTCGTCAGCGGGCTCGCGGCGGAGGGCGGGGTGCCGTGCCACCTGCCGAGTGGCTTCCGACCGACCCTGCCCAAGGTCACCTCGGTCGACCAGGTCCACGCCATGGTCCGGATGTGCCGTGAGCTCGAGCAGGCCTGCGGAGTGGCGGAGCGGAGCATCGGGTTCGAGATCCAGATCGAGACCCCGCAGTCGATCTGTGGGCCCGACGGATCCGCGTTGGTGGCGCGGCTGGTGCACGCGTCCGACCGACGCTGCATCGGTCTGCACTATGGCACTTACGACTACTCGGCCGCCTGCGGGATCGCCGCCGAATACCAGGCCATGGACCACCCCGCGGCCGACCACGCCAAGGCCGTCATGCAGGTCGCCGCCGCCGGGACCGGGGTGGCTCTCTCCGACGGCTCCACCAACCGACTGCCCGTGGGCGAGCCGGACACGGTCCTCACCGCCTGGCGGCTGCACGCACGGCTTGTCGACCGTTCCCTGCGGCGAGGCTTCTATCAGGGCTGGGACCTGCACCCCGCGCAACTGGTCTCCCGTTACGTGGCCACCTACGCCTTCTACCGCCGCTCGCTGCCCACCGCCTGCGCGCGACTCTCGGCCTACCTCGGCACCACTCCCGACGGAGCCCCGGTGTCGGCGGGGTACCTCGACGAGCCGGCCACCGCCCGCGCACTGGCCGACTTCTGCGTGCGCGCGCTGGACTGTGGGGCCGCCACCGCCGGGGAGGTGGCCGAGCTGACCGGGGTCGACAGGGCCACGCTCGACCGGCTCCGGCGCCCGGGCACCGAACCGGCCCAGTACCCCGACCACCCGGAGACCAGGACATGAGCGCGCGCGGCGTCCCCGATATCGTGTTCCGCGCGCACCGGGCAGTGGTCGGCACCGAGGTCGTGCCTGCCGCCGTGACGGTGTCCGACGGGTTTATCCTGGCCGTCGAGACCGGTCCCGCGGCCCCGACCTCTCCGACGCCGGCCGGCACGGACGTCGTGGACCTGGGTGACGATGTGGTGCTGCTGCCCGGACTGGTCGACACCCACGTCCATGTCAACGAACCCGGCCGCACCGACTGGGAGGGATTCGACAGCGCCACCCGCGCCGCCGCGTGCGGCGGCGTGACCACCCTGATCGACATGCCGCTCAATTCCAGTCCGGTCACCACCAGTCCCGCCGCGCTCGACGCCAAACTGGCCAGCTCTACCGGGAAACTGCACGTCGACGCCGGGTTCTGGGGTGGTGCCGTGCCGGAGAACCTGGGCCGGCTGCGCGAGCTCTGGGATCGCGGGGTGTTCGGGTTCAAGTGCTTCCTGCTCCACTCCGGGATCGACGAGTTCCCGCCGCTCGATGGCGCGCAGATGTTGGCGGCCATGAAGGAGATCGCCGGGTTCGGCGGACTGCTCATCGTCCATGCGGAGGACGCCGGGACGATCGACGCGCAACCCCCGCCGTCCGGACCCGCCTACTCGGGGTTCCTGGAGTCCCGACCGGTCGCCGCAGAGGTCCGCGCGGTGGCGCAGGTCATCGACGGAGTCCGCCGCACCGGGTGTCGGACCCACATCCTGCACCTGTCGGCCGAGAACGCCCTGCCACTGATCCGGGCGGCCAAGGCCGAGGGCCTGCCCCTGACGGTAGAGACGTGCCCGCACTATCTGTCGCTGTTCGCCGAGGAGATCCAACCGGGAGCCACCCACTACAAGTGTTGCCCCCCGATCCGCGAGGCCGGCAACCGTGAGCTTCTGTGGGAGGGGCTGCGCGACGGGACCATCGACCTGGTGGTCTCGGACCATTCGCCGTGTGTTCCCGAACTCAAGCGGTTCGACAGCGGCGACTTCGGCCAGGCGTGGGGCGGGATCGCCTCGGTGCAGTTGGGCCTGCCAATCATCTGGTCGGAGGCGAGGCTGCGTGGACTGGGGTTGCCCGATGTCGTGCGGTGGATGTCCTCCGGCCCCGCAGAGTTCGCCGGACTGATCGACCGCGGCGGGATACGCCCCGGAGCCCGCGCCGACCTGGTGGTCCTGGCCCCCGACGAGGCGTTCGTGGTCCTGCCCGAGCGGCTGCAGCACAAGAACCCCGTCACCGCCTACGCCCAGCGGGTACTCGGCGGGGTGGTGCGCGACGTCTACCTCGCCGGCCGGCGCGTTGACCTCGACGGTGCCGCCGCCGGCACCGCACTGTCCCGATCAGACCCGCCCGCCCAGCCTGCCCAGTCCGCCCAGTCCGCCCTGTCCGCCCCGCTCGCCGCGCACGACGCCTTCTCACGAACGGAGCCTCTCGGATGATCGAGCCCGAGTTCCTCGCCCTGCCCGACCTCGCCTCCCGCGAGCTGTGCGGCAGTGTGGTGCACGCCGATGACGAGTTCTTCGCCGAGAAGGAGAACCTGATCCTGCCCTCCGAGCCGGTGTTCGACCCTGCCCTGTTCGGACACAAGGGCAAGGTCTACGACGGCTGGGAGACCCGTCGGCGGCGCTCGCCCGGAGAGGACGCGGCGATCGTCCGCCTGGGGGTGCCGGGCGTGGTGCGCGGGGTCGTGGTGGACACCGCCTTCTTCCGGGGTAACTTCCCCCCGCAGGTCGCCGTGGACGGTGCGTGGATCGACGGCTACCCGGGAGCCGAAGAGCTCCCCGGGGCCCACTGGCGGCCGTTGGTGCCGGCCGCAGCAGCACAGGGGGACACCCGCAACCACTACGAGGTGTCCGATCCGCTGGCCGTGACCCACGTCCGCCTGAGGATGATCCCCGACGGCGGTGTCGCGCGGCTGCGGGTCCACGGTGAGCCGACACCCGACCCCGCGTTCCTTCGGGGCACCGTCGACCTGGCGGCCGCCGAGAACGGGGGACGGGTGGTCGACTGCTCGGACCTCTTCTACTCCTCGCCTGCCAACATCATCGCCCCCGGTCGCTCCCGCATCATGGGCGAGGGCTGGGAGAACGCCCGGCGGCGCGACGGGGGCAACGACCACGTCACAGTGGCGCTCGCCGGTCAGGGGACCGTCGACCACGTGGAGATCGACACCTCCTACTACATCGGCAATGCCCCGGGGATGGCGTCGCTTCGTGGGGTCGCTCGCGAGGAAGATATCGAACACCCCGAACGGTGGGTGGACCTCGTCCCGCGTACGCCGCTGCAGCCGGACTGCCGGCACCGATTCCTGGTGGGACCTGGGTCGGGACCTGCCCCGGGAGAGGAGTCGGGTGCGGCGGACCCGGTGCGGTTCGTCCGACTCGACGTGTTCCCGGACGGTGGTATCGCCCGTCTGCGCGTCCACGGCAGGCTGACTTCCGAGGCGCTCGACCTGTTCGCCGCACGGGTCGCCCGAGCCCGGCACGCCCATGCCCGGCACACCGGGCTCATGCACTCGTAACACGGTCGAAAAGCCGTGCTGCCAGACTCGGCCTGGACACCACGATGGTGCGGTCGGCCCCGCCGATCCGACCGCCGAGTCCCACGGCACGGCGGTCGAGTCATCAGTCAGGCATCGCCGTGGTGTCCGCCCGGGCACAGGACCCGGGTGGGCCCGCGACTTCGACCCGGGCCCGCTGAACCCGGGAGATCCACCGCCATGACCTCCGCGACCACCGACTCCGTCACCAGCAACCCCGTGACCACCAACCCCGTGACCACCGGACCCGGGACCGAGGCCCTGACCTCCCGCCGACTCCCGGACGCGGACGCACGCCTGGCGATACTCCGGGCCCGCGTACACGAGGACATCGCCGCCACCAGCCATGCCCGCGACTGGATCCCCCGCGCCCCCGGTTCCACCGAACTCGACGTCCTGGTGATCGGCGGCGGGCAGGCCGGCCTGGGATCGGCGTTCGCACTGCAGCGCCAGCGGATCGACCGCGTCCTGGTGGTGGATGACGGTCCGGAGCACGAGGTGGGCTGCTGGAACCGCTACGCCCGCATGCACACCCTGCGCAGCCCCAAACACATGAGGGGCATCGAGTTCGACGTGCCCTCCCTCCACGTCCGGCGCTGGTTCGAGGCCGTCTACGGAGAGGCCGCCTGGGCGGCCGTCGAACTCATTCCGCGCCTGGACTGGAACGACTACCTGCGCTGGTACCGCGAGGTCACGGGGGTCCGCGTCCACCATCGGACCCGGGTGGCGGCGATCCACCGCCCCGTCACCCCGGACGGACCGTTCTCCGTGGAGTTGCACGGTCCGGAGGGACAGGAGACCACGTTGACCGCCAGGCGCATCGTCTGCGCGCTCGGGCTCGCGGGCGGGGGCGGGGCGCGCGTGCCGGAGTTCATCTCCTCCTCGCTGCCGCGCGAGCGCTGGTTCCACACGGAGGACCAGATCGACTTCACCGCGTTGCGGGGGCAGCGGGTGGCGGTGCTGGGTGGCGGCGCCTCCGGGTTCGACAACGCGGCCACCGCGCTGGACCACGGCGCCGTCCGGGCACACGTGTTCGTGCGACGGGCGACGGTGCCGGCCTCCAACCCGCTCCGGTGGATGGAGTTCCCGGGTATGCAGGAACGCTTCTACGACCTGGACGACCAGAGCAAGTGGGACTTCGGGGTGATGTCCGGAGGTCTGCCGCAGCCCCCCACTCAGCACTCGGTGTGGCGGTGCTTCACCCACTCCGGTTTCGCCCTGCACACAGGCTGCGGATGGAGCGCCGTCTCGATGGTGCACACCGACAGCGGTGGGCAGGAGATCGCGATCGACACCACCAGGGGGCGGTTCCACGCTGATGTGGTGCTGGCGGCGACCGGATATCAGGTGGACCTCCGCGTGCGTCCGGAGTTGGCCGAGTTCGTCGACGACATCGCGCTGTGGTCCCACCGCCACCCACCCGCTGTCGACCACCCGGCCGGACGCAGTCCCTACCTGGGTCCGGGGTTCGAGTTCACCGAGCGCGACCCGGGCACCGCCCCGTGGCTCTCCCGCCTGCACCACTTCTCGACCGGAGCGCGGGCGTCCATGGGCGTGACCGGGAACCAGCTCTCCGGGATCTACGGGGGAATCGGGCGGATCGCCTCGGCGATCACCACTGCGATCACCCGCGAGAACTGGGATCGTCTCGCCGGCGACTTCGCGTCCTTCGAACACATCGAGGTCCGGTCGATCGGTCCCCACGACGCTGCCGACGGGTGGTACCCCACGCGCTCGCGCTTCTGACGTCGAGAGTCGCCCGCCGCCCATCAGAACGGGGGCTCGTCGTCCGCTGCCGGAGACGTTGCCGTCTGCGGAGGCGCCGCGCCGGTCGGTGGGGCCTGTCGCCGGAGTCGAGCCTGCGCTCGGAGTCTGCGTCGTTCGATGTCGCGACGGTGGCGCTGGTGGGGTCGCCTCCGCGACTCTGCCGATCCGGAGCCGGTCTCGCCTGCTTCGGCTGCCTCCCTCTGAAGTCGACTCGCCTCGGGGCGTCGCGGTGCGGCGTGGCCGGCGAGAGGACCCGCGGGGAACGTCATGATGCGGGTTCCGGGGTCATAGTCCGGGTGATGGGGGCCGTGGATCCACACCTTGAGTTCAGGTGGTCAGTGCAACGCCTATTGAGGTGTTGAGGATATCGGTCGGGGTCTTCCATCCCAGGGTCTTTCGGATCCGGGCGTTGAGGTTGTCCTGGGCGTAGCGGATCTCCTCGTCGGTGACCTCGGAGAAGTCGGTGCCTTTGGGGAAGAAATCCCGGATGAGCCCGTTGGTGTTCTCGTTCGAACCGCGCTGCCAGGGTGAGTACGGGTCGCAGAAGTAGACCTTGGTGTCGGTGGCCAGGGTGAAGGTGGCGTGCTCGCTCATCTCGCTGCCGCGGTCCCAGGTCATCGTGCGGCGCAACTGCTCGGGCAGGTCCTTGATCATCTCCACCAGGGCGTCGGCCACGGTGGTGCCGTCGTGGCGCTCGGGCAGTCGCCGGATCAGCACGAACCGGCTGGTGCGCTCCACAAGGGTGATCAGGGCGGTCCGGTTGGCCTTGCCCAGTACCAGGTCGCCTTCCCAGTGACCGGGCACCGCCCGGTCGGCCACCTCGGCCGGCCGGTCGGAGATCGTCGCGTCGGCGCCGATCCAGCTCTTGTTTCCGCGCCTGGGCAGCTTGGAGGTCGGCCGCCGGCTGGTCCGGCCCGAACGAAGCGCCTTCTCCACAGTCAGCTCGTGCCGCAGTGCCCCTTTACCCTGCACATACAGGGCCTGGTAGATCGTTTCGTGACTGACGTTCATGCCTTCATCATCCGGGAACAGCAGCCTCATCCGGGCACTGATCTGTTCCGGGGAATCCCGACGATTAAGCCGCCCGGCCACCTGACAGCGAAGCGGCGTGCCCTCCGCGAGCTTGGACACCTTGGGGCGAGCAGCCATCCGTGCGGCACGCTGCTGGGCCTGCTGCGGCAGATAGGAGTCCCGGCCCCCGTTGCGAGCGATCTCCCGACCGATAGTGCCGCGGTGGGTGCCCAGAACTCGCGCGATCTGCGCATCCTTCTTGCCCTTGAGCAGCAAGTGGAACAGCACCCCCCGCCCGTGCGAGTTGAGCTGGCCACGAGCGTCGACATAGCTGCGCTGATCTGCGCTTTCCAGGCGGGGGTCCACGCCGCACAGTCTCTCCAGCAAGACCCGCGCACGCTCACGAGACTCGCTGGTCAACCCCGCATCCGGGCCCATCGAGCACATCAAACCGCGCGAGCGGGTCCACCCCTTCACCCAAGTCCGCGACACCCCCAACTCACGGGCGACCTGAACCTTGTTCTTGCCCTCCAGCAGCAACCTCACGCACCTGGCATGCACCAACACCGACAACGTCACAACACGACCTCCACGATCCGTGTTGCACCGACCACTGGAATTCACCCA
>NZ_JBEPON010000007.1:0-237386 GCF_040546785.1 Dietzia sp. 2505
AACTCCTTAGGAAACGCCTTCGGCATGGTGCACATCCTTCCAGCGTCGACACATATCGACGCAGATCAGATGTCACCTATGGGTGCAGCAGTCCCCATGCTGGAGGGATCCGCTAGCCCGGGGATGTGTCAGTGTCGTCCCGCGATCAGATGCGTCGAGTGAGTAGGCGGAGTGCTCGCCGCGTCCATTCGTCGCACTTGGTCGTGCTTCACGCGACTCGGTGGTGCGACATGTACGCGAGACGCCTTGACCGGGGTAGAGCGTTGATTAGACCGTGCCTAGGTGTGTCGCAGTAGAGGATCGTCTAGCGCGACAGGCGCCTCGGAACGTTGTGGGTGTACGGCAGATTGTTCCGGGAGGTTATTGCGGGTCTGCTGAGAGTCCGCGGAAATACTCCTGCACTCGTTCTTCGTCCTCGGCAGGAATGACTACCAGCAGTTGGTCATGGCGTTGAAGTCGTGTCTCTGTTGTGGGGACGAAGGAGCTTTCCCCACGCATCACGAGGGAAACCTGGGTCCTCGAGGGCAGGTCGACCTCGAACAGAGGAGATCTGGTGAGCACCGAGTGTTCGGTGATGGTGACCCTGACCAGATCCGCCCGATCCTCGTCCATGGGAGCGGGCTCGATCTGAATAGCGGTGCATGGAGCGGCCTGGGTCAGTCCGAGGCGTCGAGCGACCCAGGGCAGTGAAGGTGCTTGGATCGCGGTATAGGCCACCACGAAGACCAACACCACGTCGAAGAGCATGTCGGCGTCTTCCATCTGCGCCGCCATGGGAACTGTGGCCAGAATGATGGGCACGGCCCCACGCAGGCCCGCCCAGGAGAGGAACGCCTGTTCCCGCCACGGGACTTTGAACCACACCGCGCACACGGCCACAGCGAGGGGACGCACCAAGAAGGTCAAGAACAACCCGGCGAGCAGTCCTAGCGCTGCGGTCTCCCAGGTGATTCTGCCTGGACTGGCCAGCATGCCAAGCATGACAAACAGCCCGATCTGGGCAATCCACCCGGTCCCTTCAGCGAAAGCCTGAGTGGCCTGCCGGTGAGGTAGCCTCCCGTTGCCCAGGACCATGGCACAGATATAGACGGCAGCGAAGCCTGAGACGCTGACCTGCGTCGCTACTCCGTAGGCGAGCAACGCCCAGGCCAACGCTGCCAGCGGGTAAAGCCCGGCGGCCGGCAGAGCGAACCGGCGCAGCACAAAGACTCCCACCCCGCCCAGGGCGGCACCGAGAGCGATGCCGCCGATGAGCTGGACGACAATCATCACCGCCACGACGGGTATCCCTCCGGAGGGCTGAACCCCGATCGCGACGGAGGTGGCTGCTGTCACGATCAACACTGTGGGGGCGTCGTTGAGTCCTGATTCGCCCTCCAGCACGGACCTGACCCGGGCGGGCAAGGAGATGCCGCGCAGCACAGAGAAGACTGCGGCAGCATCGGTGCCGGCGTTGATTGCTCCGAATAAGAGCGCCAGAAGGATCGGCAGACCAAGCGCATAGTGGCCGATCACGGTCATCAATCCAATTGTGATGACAACTCCGACTGTCGCCAGGAGAGCGGCAAAACCGATGGACGGACGAATCTCCCTCCACTTTGTGGTGAGCCCACCTTCGGCCAGGATCAGGGCGAGGGCGCCGTAGCCCAGGCCTTGGGCGAGGGTGGCGTCATCGAATTGGAGTCCGAACCCTGATTCGCCGAGGACCATGCCGAAGATCAGGAAGAACAGTAGAGCGGGCAACCCCAACCTAGCCCCCACACGTATCCCTCCGATAGCTATGAGGGTCACGAGAGCGGCAAGAAGTATGAAGAGGTTGATGGCATGCACCAGACCATTGTCCCAAGGAGCTCGCCCGGTCTCCGCGGGACTGCTGCTCGATGAACTCCCGGGGTTGGTGGCCGAGCTGCCCGGGACTCAGCCCTCCTCGCGACGCAGGTGCTCCTCAAACCGGGTGACTTGGGCCAGGTCGATGCCGGTGAGGTGCTCAATGGGCACAGAGAAGGCAAGCCCGCGGGAGTCCTTGTCCTGGACCAGCAGCGCGCCCACCGCCTTTAGCACGGGGGTGGCCAGGTGCGCGCCGACGACCATCAGCAGCACCGATTGGGTCCCTTCATAGGTCAGACCGAAGAAGGTTCTGCGGGGTTGGGCACTGAGTCCCTTGCCGGTGAGGATGGTGACCCCGGTGGCGCCGGCGCGCTGGGCGTGGTCGATGGCGGTGTCCTCCAGATCGTAGGGAACAATTGCGACGACGACGGTGAACTTCATGGGGACTCCTTATGTTGACGGGGGACTTTATCCAGGATCATGGCGTACACCAGCACAGAAATGATGGGGAAAATCGAGGCGGAGGCGACCAACCCGAAGCCGTCCAACAGCACATCGCGTCCTTCGATGGAGTTGGCCAGGGCCAGTCCGATGGCGGTGACCAGAGGCACGGTAACCACCGAGGCCGTGACCGCGCCGAGGTCGAAGGCCAGGGCGGTGATGTACTTCGGGGCCAGGGCGACCAGCACGATGACCAGGGCGTAGGCGGCCATAATGGTGTAGTGGAGCGGGGCGCCGGTGAGGATCCGGGCCACCCCGAGGGTCAGTCCGATGGCGAAACCGGAGGCGGCCGTGAGGCGGATGGCCGTGGCGCTGAGCTTGCGGGAGGTGGCCTCGGCCTGCTCGCCGATGGCCAGCAGGGCCGGTTCGGCCATGGCGGTGGCGAAGCCGATGAGCAGGGCGAAGAGCAGGATGAGCACCGGGACTCCGCGCTCGATGAGCTGCTCGGCCATAAGCGTGCCGATCGGGAAGAGACTGAGCTTCAGACCCACCGAGAAAGCGTAGAGGCCTCCCAGGACCATCACGACGCCCACGGTGACCCGCAGCCGGTGCGTCAGCGGGTGGCGCAGCACGAAGTACTGGAAGACCAGCACGACAACCACCATGGGCGCGATGTCACGGATTAATTCGGCCAGGCCGAGGACCTGGCCCAGGAACCCGGGGACCGACTCCTCGGCCCCGGCGGCGGTCACGTCAGTGGCAAAACCGAAGGTGTAGACCCAGATCCCGTAGAGCTGCACCCCGATCATCGGGGCCAGGTAGCAAAGGGCCACCAGACCGAATCCGTCGCGCAGCGCGCTGCGGCCCTGCAGCGAGTTGGCCAGCCCGATGCCGATGGCGGTGATCAACGGGACCATCACGATATTGGTGGTCACGCCCCCGGAGTCGTAGGCCAGCCCGATGATCTCCTCCGGGGCCGCGAACGTGGTGACCAGTACCAGCACGTAACCGGCGATTACCAGCTTGTAGATTGCCCAGCCCCACAGGATGCGCATCACGCCGACCACCAGCGCCAGCCCCACAGAGGTGGCCACCACTAGGCGCAGAGCCAGGCGGTCGATCCGTCCCGCACTAGCCTGCTGGGCCTGCTCGGCGACGGCGATCAGGGCTGGTTCGGCGACCACAGCGGCGAACCCGATGGCGAAGACGAAGGGTAGCAACAGGCTCAGGGCACCGCGTCTGGCGAACTGGTTGGCCAGGTTCTTGCCCACCGGGAACACGCTCAGATCCAACCCATGCAGGAACAGTGCGATGCCGACACCGACGATCAACAATCCGGCGATCAGTCCGACGGGGTCTTCCGGCAGCCGGCGGAACACCCCGAGCTGGAACACCACCACGATCGTCACAATGGGCAGCAGGCTCCACAGCGCCTTTTGGAACTCGTGGGCGAACTGCCTAAGGTGCTTCATCGGCGGACCGGGCCTCCTTCCCGGGTGCAACGCAACGCCGCGGGGGGCCGCTACGGTTCCGTCACGTCCCAGTCTGACCTGAGTTGGACCACCTGATGGGAAATCGGGTTGGCCGCTCGTAATCGATGCTGTTCAGCAGAGTTCGGGTTGGCGTTCCGGTGAGCCCGTTCGTGCAGGTCCGGCTACGCGTTTCAGTCCATCGACTAGCGCTTCGCGGATTTTGCGAATGTGCCGCGGGACACGCGAATCCCGACGCAGGGTCGTAGGTAAGAGTAGTAGTCACCATCCCGTCAGTGGCCTGAGTTCGACGTCAAACGGGCTGGGAATCAGCGACTCGATGCCCGCCTATACACAGGGCACGTGCGGCCCGAACTCGAACGAGCCGCGGGCAACTCGGCGGCCGGTCGAAATTGCGAAATCTGCAACTCGACATTGTTAGCTTGTCATAACATAAGTTAGCGGCGTCCAAGGGGAGCGGGCCTGTGCAACACGGCGGGAGAAAGCGATGCACTCCTCGCCCAGAGTGGCACCCGAAACGCGCAGCCGTCGTCCATAGCTCACCCCGGGTCCGGGCACCACTACCGCGCAGCGGACCTACCCGCGAGCCACCTCATTCAGGTCCCCGGTCGCCACGTCGTAGACGAAGCCGCGGACCGCGGTGCCGTGCAGGAGGAACGGGTCTGCCTCGACCCGCGCCAGCGACTGGCGGACGTCCGCCTCCACCTCGCCGAACGCCTCCGCGGCCCACCGTGGACGCAGACCAGTGTCGGCCTGGATCTGGTCTTTGAAGTCGTCGTCCCGGAAGGTGAGCATGCCGCAGTCCGTGTGGTGGATCAGCACGATCTCCTCGGTGCCGAGCAGGCGCTGGCTGATCGTGAGGGACCGCAGGACGTCGTCGGTCACCACGCCTCCGGCGTTGCGGATCACATGTGCATCACCCTCGGTGAGCCCCAGCAGACCGTACGGGTTGAGGCGGGCGTCCATGCACGCCACCACGGCGATCTTCCGGCCGGGCGGCATGGGCAGGTCGCCCTTGTCGAAGTCGGACTGGTAGGCCCTGGCGGCCTCGAGCAGCTCGTCGGTGACTGTCATGTCAAGAACCTAGTCCCGGAGCCCAACCAAGACGAGCGTTCTTCTCACCCCGATCGAATCCAGCGTGAGGTCTCGCGGGCGCGTCACCTGGTGAGGAGGGTCGCGGCGCCCAGGTAGATCGCCACGGTGAGCAGGTCCTGGATCACCGTGGCGAGCGGCCCGGAACCGAAGGCGGGGTCCTTCCCCATCCGGTCGATGATCCACGGCAGAACGAGCGCGATCACCGTGGCGATGGACGACGCCGCGAAGATGGAGATCCCCACCGCGAGGGCCACGTCCCAGTCGTGCCAGATCGTCCCGACGAGTACCAGGGCCGCGAGGCCGAGGATGACGCCCAGAATCAGGCCGGTGAACACCTCACGCAGGGCGATCCGTCGGATGCTCACCCCCACGGCGAGTCCTCGGATGACCAGAGCCTCCGTCTGGGTCCCGACAGCGTCGGCCAGATACACGACCCCCGGGACGAAGAAGGCGATGAGCACGGTCTCGGACAGGGAGGCTTCGAAGGTCCCCACCACACCGGCTGCGAGCAGAGCGCCGATCAGGCCCATGACGAGCCACGGGAGCCGATGCCAG
The DNA here is from genome assembly GCF_040546785.1 of Dietzia sp. 2505. Classification (NCBI taxonomy): domain Bacteria; kingdom Bacillati; phylum Actinomycetota; class Actinomycetes; order Mycobacteriales; family Dietziaceae; genus Dietzia; species Dietzia sp. 2505. Next base: position 5,409 of record NZ_JBEPON010000007.1, read on the forward strand.
AGGCGCCGACGGATCGGCTCCACCGTGGTCGTCTGCGCAGAGCACTCGGTGTTCAGGAACCCGCCGAGTCGGACCATGTCCTCGTCGTGTTCCGCGGAGAGGATCGACACGAGAGCCTCGGCGGGGATGAGGCCGATGAACCGCCCTCGATCGGCGACCGCGACGGCGTGTGTCCGGCTCTCGACCGCCTTCCACGCCGCTTTCTCCCGGTCCGTCGCGGGCGACACCGTGGGCGGCGCAGAGTCGACCAGTCGGTGGATCGGCGTGTCGGGTTCGGCAGTGAGGATCCGATCGATGGAGACCAGACCCACGAGTTGGCCGTCCTCCAGGACGGCCACCGTGGCCGCGCTATCGAATTCTCGACCGCGCATGTCCGCGAGGACCTCGGCGACGAGTTCGTCGGGACGCGCGGTGGGTACCCGGCGGGTGATGTGGTCGGGTGTGTTCCGCGGAGGGCGGGGGCCGGCGGCGTCAATGCTGCGCATCGGTCTCTCCTTCCGGATTCGGCACGAGCCGCGAGAAGGCTCCGCGCCATGCGGTTCAGGAAGTGAATCACGAGGACCGGAGTGCCGACGGCGGTTCGCCGGACCGGCGATCCCCGACGATTCCCGGAGCCGCTCCCGACGCGCTCTTTCGGTGGAATGCTGACCGGATCGGTGGTCGGTCCGACGTGCGGGAGGTGTCCATGGCCGATACTCCGCCCACCCCGGGTCGGGACGCGGGAGACCCCGGCCTGGCCTCGCCGACGCGCGCACTCCGGACGCCGGCCCTCAAGCGGGTGATCGGGCCGGGTCTGCTCCTGCTGTTCATCGTGGGTGACATCCTCGGTACCGGGATCTACGCCCTCACGGGCAAGGTCGCGGAGGAAGTCGGAGGCGCGGCGTGGCTGGCGTTCCTCATCGCGTTCGCCGTCGCGCTCCTCACCGCCACCAGCTACCTGGAGCTGGTCACCAAATACCCCAAGGCCGGCGGCGCCGCCGTGTACGCGCACCGCGCGTTCCGGGTCCAGATCCTGACCTTCCTCGTGGCGTTCGCCGTCATGGCCTCGGGGCTGACCTCGGCGTCGTCGGCCGCACTGGCCTTCGCCGGGAACCTCAACGAGGCGGTCGGGCTCGACCTGATGTCGCGGACCTGGCCACTGATCGGGATCGCCCTGGCCTTCATCACCGCGGTCGCGGCCGTCAACCTCCGCGGCGTCTCCGAATCGGTCCGCCTCAACGTGGTGCTCACGACCATCGAACTCACCGGCCTGCTGATCGTCATCGCGATCGGGGCGTGGGCGGTCGGACACGGCCAGGGAGACCTCTCCCGCGTCACGGAGTTCGACACCGCCTCGGGCGAGAGTCCGGTCCGGTCGGTCACGGCCGCCACCGGCCTGGCCTTCTTCGCCATGGTCGGGTTCGAGGACTCGGTCAACATGGCGGAGGAGACCAAGGACCCGGTGCGGATCTTCCCCAAGGTCATGTTCGCGGGCCTGGCGTTGACGGGCCTGGTCTACGTCCTCGTCGCGATCTCCGCGGTGGCCCTGGTGAGCCCGGAGGAACTCGGCGAGGGGGAGACCCCGCTGCTCACAGTGGTGGCGACGGGCGCCCCGGCGTTCCCGATCTGGATCTTCGCGTTCATCACCATGGCCGCCGTGGCCAACTCGGCTCTGATCAACATGCTCATGGCGTCCCGGCTGGTGTACGGGATGGCCCACGAGAAGGTGGTGCCGCGGGCACTCGGCCGTGTCCTGCCCGGCAGGCGGACGCCGTGGGTGGCGATCCTGTTCACCACCGTGCTCGCGGCCGGGCTCGTGGCGTTCGCCGACCTCGCCGCCCTCGGCGGGACCACGTCGCTGCTCCTGCTGGCGGTGTTCACTGTCACCAACCTCGCGGTCCTCGTCCTGCGCCGTCAGCCGGTCGGACACGCGCACTTCCGGGCGCCCACCGTGGTCCCGGTCCTGGGTCTGCTGAGCTGCGCCTTCCTCGTCTCACCGCTGTCCGGGCGGGCGGATGCGGACTACCGGCTGGCCGGGGCGCTGCTGCTCCTGGGCGGCGCATTGTGGCTGGTGCAGCGGGTCGCCGGTGCTATCGCTTCCGGTCGGAGTGATCGGCGAACCGCTCGAGGTCGCGGACGTGACCGGAGACGATGATCACGTCCTCCGCACCGATCGAGGTCCCCACGCCCACGACGGCGGAGGCGAAGGCCTGCGGGCCGAGCTGTCGGAGGGCCTCGATGACGGAGGCGTCCGCCCCCACTCCGGGAGAACGCCCGCGCTCCTGGACGCCATGGGAGTGGGGGTAACCCCAGCCTTCGGCCGGATGTCAGCCGCGTACGCGTCGTGCCGCGAGTCCCAGGATCGCGTCCAGGACGAGGAAGGCCGCCAGCGAGATCCCCAGGAGCGGGACGGCCCACCCGATCGCCGCGACCACGGTCACGCCGACGAGGGTGACCACCGGGCGGCGGCGCAGCAGTTCGAGCACGGCACCGCGTGCGGGGGGCCGGGCCAGACCGCCGGTGCGGGTCGGGCGCCGCGTCCACCACAGGACGTAACCCCGGACGATGACGACGACGAGGGCCGCCGCCACCGCGGCCAGCAGGAGCTGGTTGGCCAGCCCGAACAGGAACCCCATGTGGAGGCGGATCCCCCAGTCGGTGAGTCGGGCGGCGACAGGGTAGTCGGAGAACCGCAGTTCCTGCACCACCTCGCCCGTCGCGGCATCGATGCTGGCCGCGTCGGGCCCGGGGGTCCAGGAGCGCCGGACCTCCTGCACCCGCCAGAGGTCGGCGTCACCGGTGGGCGGGACGAGCTGCACCGGCTCCGTCAGTCCTGCGGTGCGTGCGCCGGTCAGGGCGACCCCGGCGTCGTCGGCGGTCCAGGCGGCGGCGGTCCCGTGTGCACCGTCGTGGGAGCCGTGACCCTCGTGACCGTCGTGGCCCCCTGCGGCCCGGTCTGAGGCCGACCCGCTCCGGGAGCTCTCGGGGGACTGAGCTGACAGCGTCGGCGTGGTCCAGCCCATGGCGGACCGTAGGTCGGAGACCCGCTGTCCGGCGTGGGCCGACCAGGTCAGGCCGGTCGCCGACAGGACGAGCATGCCCACCAGCGCCCAGGTCCCCAGGACGGCGTGGCGGGAGCGTTGGCGCGCCCGGCCCGTGAGCCCGGGCGCCGACCTCAGCAACGCCGACCTCAGCAACGCCGACTTCAGCAGCGTCGACCCCCGCGACGCCGGCCGGAGCACCGTCGACTTGCGCGCCGAAGTGCCGGCGCGGCGGGTGCGGCCCCACCACAGGAACAGCCCGGCCAGCGCCAGTGGGGCGAGCCAGCTGGCGGCGAGCTCGGAGTACAGACGGCCCGCCTCGCCGAGGTGCAGATTGCGGTGCACCCCGGACAGCCAGGTGCGCAGCGGCAGGGCCTGCCCGGAGCCGTACTGGACGGTGTCACCGCGGATCGCACCGTCGGAAGGGTCCACAAAGACCACGCGGGAGTGCGAGTCCGACGGCAGCGACCCGTCCGAGAGCAGCACCCGGGTGGTGGAGCCATCGCTCCCGGGCACGATCCTCGACACCGGGAGTTCGGGATGCGCGGTGCGGGCGGTGGTGACCTGCTGTGTCAGCGGGACGTTCTGCGCTGCCGAGGCGGCGGTCAACTGGTCGGCGTAGACCACCCGCTCGATCGTCGGTGCCAGTGCGTAGAAGAAGCCCGACACCGCGGCGACGAGCAGGAACGGGCCGACGAGCACGCCGACGTAGAAGTGCAGGCGGAGAACGAGTTGACGTAGGGGGCCGCCGACGCCCGGGGGACGGGAGTCGCTTCTGCGGAGGTCGCCTGCGCGGGATCGTGTGGTCGTGGTGGTCATGGGGAGGGCACTCCTGATCCACGGCCCGGAGCCGTCGGTGCGCGCGCGAGCGCGACCGCCGGGGGCCGTTCGAGATGAGAGAAGGACGCACACCCCCGGGCCCCGGGCGTCGGCCCGGGGGGAGGGGTGTGGTGGATCAGGCCGGAAGCGGGGGTCCGCGCAGCGTCCGCGCGGTGAGGAGCAGGACCGGTGCCGGGGCGCTGTCCCGCGCGGCCGCCGGGGTGCCCGGGAACGGGGTACTCGCAGCGAGGAGGGCGCGGACAAGCAGAACCAGTCGCGCCGCGACCCTGCGCAGCCCCTCGGCGGCAGCGGCCACCAGTACCGCGGTCAGTACGGCCCCGACGAGGTGGGCGAACAGCATCGCCGGGTCCAGGTGCGCGGTGTGGGCCAGTGCCTGGGTGGTCAGGCCCCAGCCGGTGCCGGGGGGCAGGGGGAGGGCCCCGTGACCATGGCCGAGCCCGTGCCCGGCGGCGGCCGTCGAGAACTGGCCGGAGGCGGGCGAGTGGTGGCCGCTTCTGAGGTGCCCGGCAGTGGGGGCGAGCGTGGCGACCGAGAGGGCGACGTGACCGACCGCCTGACCCAGGAGCCCCGCCGCAGCCAGACCCGGCGCACCTCGACCGGCTCGGCCGCGGGCGAGCACGGCGACCGGGATCAGGCACAGGAACACGACGGCCCATCCACCCGGTCCGGGCGTCGAGCCCCCGGCGGCCGTGTGCGCGACCGTGGCGGTGAGCACGGACGCGAGCACCACCGCGACCGCGCGCCACTGCGCCATCGGGTCGCAGTAGCCGGTCACGACGTAGAACTTACGTCACCGCTCCCTCACCCCGGCGACCTCCCCGGCGGCGGTGGCGAGCGGTCAGGTGGTGCGGGTGAGTGCGTCCACGTCGTCGACCTGCATGTCCCAGACGGGCGGCCCGTCCGAGTGGTCGCGGCGTCCGGTCACGTGGAACCCGTGCCGCTCGTACAGTCGCACGTTCCGCTCGTCCGAGGTCTCCAGCCGAACGGCGCGGGCGCCTCGACGTGCCACCTCGGCGAGGGCGAACACGAGCAGGGCGCTACCGAGCCGTCGGCCCTGCGCGGCGGGGCGGACGCCGACGGTCTCCAGGGTCCACCCGTCGTGCGGCGGCGATCCGTCACCCAGCCTCCCGATGCGATCACCGTGCAGGGCCACGATCTGCTCGACGGAGGCGTCGTCGGGGTCCGGCGCGTCCGGGGGCAGGAGCGCGATCACGCCGTCGCGGTCCCCGGTGACCGCGACGATCCCGTGCCGGTGGGCGTGCTCGAGATAGAGCTGCTGCAGCGTGAGCAGGCGCTCGGCGTACCCCTCCTCCGGGATGACGTGGCGGGTCCAGGGGTAGTGGGCGAACGCCTGGGCCAGGGTCTCGGCGGCGGGGGCGAGATCGTCCGGTGAGGCCAGGCGTGGCTCACTCATTCTGGGCTCCTGCGGGTCGGATCATCGCCGTGGATTCCTGGCCCGGCCCCGTGGGCACCGTGCCCACGGGGAGGAAGCCGAAGCGTTCGTACAGGCGGCGGCTCCCCGGGGTGGTCGCCTCGAGGAACACCGGCTCCGGCCCACCCCGGTCGATGATGTCCAGGCGGTGGCGCAGGAGGGCCGATCCGATGCCCTTCCCGCGGGCCCGGGGCCCGGCGGCGATGTCGTGGAAGTACCAGTGCGGTTCCGACGGTCGATGTGCGTCGACCGCGCGGGTGTGGGCCGCGCCACGGCGTGCGGTGGGTGAGATCAGCAGCCGGAGAACCGCGGCGGCCTTCTCTCCCCACCGCGCCCATCGTCCCGCGCCGCGGTGGGGCGGCTCCCAGAGCAGCGCCCCCAGTGTCTGCCCGTCCTCCACGGCCACGTCGACCCGGTCCGGGTGTCGACGTACGAAGTGGCGGTAGTGGGCGGCCAGGTGCGTCGGCCTGGAGGCCCCGTCGGGGTAGAGCAGCGCCCACGCAGGATCCTCGCCGAACGCCTCCCCGAGCATCTCCCCGATGGCCGGTGCATCGGAGGCCGCAGCCGGTCTGACTTCCACCATGTCTTCCTCCTCGATCGCGCCTTATTCTACAGTGTAGAAAAAGCGTGTCGGGTCCGTCGGCCCGAAAGTGGGGGGACTGATGGTCGAGCACCACGCCGGACGAGGGCCCAGGGGGTTGTCCCCCGCCCGGATCGTCGAGGCGGCCGTCGCCGTGCTGGAGGAGGGCGGGCAGGAGTCGTTCAGCATGCGCGGTGTGGGTCGCGCGGCGGGATGCGACGCGATGTCGGTGGCCTATCACTTCGGGTCCAAGCAGGGCCTGGCCCGGGCCATGGCGTCGTGGCTGGACGGTCAGGTGCGGCCCGCCCCGCCCGGGGCGCCCTGGCGACCGACCCTGCGTCACCTGGCGGATCAGTACCGAGCTCTGGCCAGGGGCTATCCCCGGACGTTCCCGTTGCTACAGCGGTTCACCCACACCGGGTCGGCCGACTACGCCACGACCGAGGTCGTACACGCGGCGATGCTGGGCGCCGGGGTGCCCCGGCCTCAGGTGGTGACGGTGACGGTGGGTTGGTTCGCGACCGTCCTCGGGCTGGCCACGGCGGAGGCTCTCGGGATGGTCGCACCCGTGGACGAGGCCACCGCGGCGGAGATCGAGCGGCTGCCCGCCGGGGACTATCCGCTCACCACGGCGCTCCTGGACGACTATCGCGGGATCGATCCCGGCGTCGTCTTCGGCACCGCCGTGGAGCTGATGCACGACGGGATCGAACGGCTGGGCGGCGGCACGGAACCGGGCGGCCCACCGGTGTCGTGAGCACCACGGCGTTGGTGAGTGTGTCAGCCCTCGGGGCTGCGCAGCGGCATCTCGTGGACCTCGCGGACGAACTCCGGTAGCGGGTCGCCGGTGCGCAGGACGGTCGCGATCGCCGGATCCGCCAGGTGGAGCCGGCCCACCGAGATGAGGTCGAACTCCCCGGCCTCGAGGCAGTCCACCATCGCATCGATGTTGTCCGCGGTGTGGGCGGGTGCGCCGGACTTCTGCTCGCGGAGCGAGGCCCCGATCCCCACCCCGCCCACCGCGCCTGACGGCAGACCGGTGAGTCGGCGGGCCCATCCGGCCAGGGACACCTCGCCGTCGTCGCCCGTCAGGTCGGGGAACGCCGGGTCGTTGAACCGCCTGGTGGAGGCGTCGAGCAGGTCCACCCCCGCGTCGGCGAGGGCGCCCAGGTACACGCCCAGCTCGTCGGGCGTGGTGGCCTTGCGGGCGGTGTAGTCCTGCTGGGTGTGCTGGGAGAAGCGGTAGAACAGCGGGGCGTCGGGGCCGATCGCCTCGCGGACCCCGGCGACCACCGCGGCGGGGAACCGGCTGCGCGCGGCCAGGTCGCCGCCCCAGGTGTCGGTCCGCCGGTTGGTGTCGGCCCAGACGAACGAGTCGAGGAGGTACCCGTGTCCGCCGTGGAGGGTCACGCCGTCGAAGCCGGCCGCCATCGCCAGCCGGGCGGAGCGGGAGAACGCGTCGATCACCGCGGCGACGTCGTCCTCGGTCATGGGCGCGACCTCGGGTGACCACCGGGCGACGCTCCGCTCGGAGTAGGTGGTGACGCCCGGGGTGCCCCACAGACCGGACGGTCGCATCGGATGCATCTCCATGAGCCGGTCGCGATTCGCCCGGTCGAAACGGGCGTTGGCGCCCCAGAGCGGCCCGACGTGCCACAGCTGCGCGAGGATTCGTCCCCCGGCCGAGTGGACCGCGTCGGTGACCTCCCGCCAGGCGGCCACGGACTCGGGTGAGTCGAGGCGCGGGATCCAGGCGTGGTCCACCGAGGTCGGGTGGTCCACGCCGATCCCCTCCGTGACGATCAGCGCGGTCCCGCCGGCGGCGCGGGAGGCGTAGTAGTCGCGGTTCACCTCGTCGGGCAGGGCGTCCGGGCAACCCATCCGCGTCATGGGCGACATGACCAGGCGGTTGGCCAGCTGCATGGACCTGACCTGCAGGGGGCGGAACAGCGCCTCGCGCGTGGTGGCGACCGATGACGTCATCTCGTGGGACCTCTTCTCCTCCGGCGAGGGCGACCCGCCGGGCCCGGGCCGGCGACGCCATCACTTGACAACTGTTGATAGTAGAGAAGTCCGGCCCGGCGTGGACAGCGTTCCGCCCGACCGCCTCCACCGGGTCCTACGCTGGGGTGATGAGAGTCCTGGTCACGGGGGGCGTGCGCTCCGGCAAGTCGAGGCACGCCACCGGCCTGCTGGAGGGCCGCGACCGCGTCACCGTCGTCGCACCCGGGCCGGTGGCGGACGGCAGCGATCCCGACTGGGACCACCGGGTCGCCCGCCACCGCGCCCACCGGCCCACCGGATGGGACACGGTGGAGACCGTGGACCTCGCGTCGGCGATCGCCGCCGCAGCCGGGCCGGTGCTCGTCGACTGCCTGGGGACCTGGGTCACCGCGATCCTGGAACGCGCGGAGCTGTGGGATTCGCCGGTGGACGCCGCGCACGACGTGATGGACCAGAACGTCGCGGCGGTCCGGGAGTCGTTGCGGGAGCACGACGACGAGGTGGTGCTGGTGACCAACGAGGTCGGCTACGGGGTCGTGCCGTCCCATCGCTCCGGCGGGGTGTTCCGCGACCTCCTGGGTGCGGTCAACCAGGGCGTCGCCGAGGCGTGCGACGAGGTGCACCTGGTCGTGTGTGGGCGGGTCCTGCGACTGTGACGGAGGCGGGATTCGCCGCCTCCGGCGCGTCCCGCCCGTCGTAACCGGGCCGTCACACGGCGTCGACCCTGTGCTTACACCGCGGACCTACGGTGATCCGGTTCGCGCACCCCGCGCGACATCCGTCGATCTCGCTTCGAGGAAGGCCGCGCATGTCCGCCACAGAATCGATCGGTAGCCATCACGACGGCACGCAGTTCCACATCGAGGGCAGTGACTACCTGGCCAGGCGCCAGCTCAAGAAGGGCACCGCGGGGTGGGTGCTGCTCGCGGGTCTCGGCGTCAGCTACGTGATCTCGGGCGACTACTCCGGCTGGAACTTCGGTCTGGAACAGGGCGGGTTCGGTGGCCTGCTCATCGCGGCCGTGATCATCGCCGGCATGTACCTGGCCATGGTGCTCGGCATGGCCGAGATGTCCTCGGCGCTGCCGGCCGCGGGCGGCGGGTACACCTTCGCCCGCCGCGCGCTGGGTCCGTGGGGTGGCTTCGCCACAGGAACGGCCATCCTCATCGAGTACGCCATCGCGCCCGCGGCCATCGCGACGTTCATCGGCGCGTACGTGGAATCCCTCACCCTGTTCGGGATCACCGACGGGTGGTGGATCTACCTCGCCGTGTACGCGATCTTCATCGGGATCCACCTGTCCGGGGCGGGGGAGGCGCTCAAGGTCATGTTCGTCATCACCGCGATCGCGCTCGTCGGACTCGTCATCTTCGCGGTGGCGGCGGCGAGCCAGTTCGAGGTCGCCAACCTCACCAACATCGCTCCCACCGACGCCGCCGGTGCCTCGGACTTCCTGCCGTTCGGGTTCATCGGGATCTGGGCCGCCGTCCCGTTCGCCATCTGGTTCTTCCTCGCCATCGAGGGTGTGCCACTGGCCGCCGAGGAGGCCAAGGACCCGTCCAGGAACGTCCCCCGCGGCATCATCGCGGCGATGGCAGTCCTGCTCGTCACCGCGACCACCGTGCTGGTCCTGGCCACCGGCGCCGGGGGCGCGGATGCCATCCAGTCCTCGGGCAACCCACTGGTCGAGGCCCTCGGGGACGGTCCGGCCGCGAGGATCGTCAACTACATCGGGCTCGCCGGGTTGGTCGCCAGCTTCTTCTCCATCATGTACGCCTACTCGCGGCAGTTGTTCGCGCTCTCCCGCGCCGGCTACCTGCCCACGATGCTGTCCGTCACCAACACGCGCAAGGCGCCGACCCTGGCCCTCATCGTCCCGGGGGTCATCGGGTTCCTGCTCTCCCTCACCGGCCAGGGCGACATGCTGCTCAACATGGCGGTGTTCGGCGCCGCGCTCAGCTACGTCCTGATGATGGTCAGCCACATCGTGCTGCGTCGCAGGGAGCCGGAGATGGAGCGCCCGTACCGGACCCCCGGTGGAGTCGTGACCACCGGTTTCGCCCTCGTCATCGCCGCACTCGCCGTGGTGGCCACCTTCCTGGTCAACAGCACGGCCGCGCTCTGGTGCCTGGTGGTGTTCGGGGCGTTCATGCTGTACTTCGGTATCTACAGTCGGCATCACCTCGTCGCCAACTCCCCGGACGAGGAGTTCGCCGCACTGGCCAGAGCGGAAGCAGAGCTCGAATGACCACGTACACCCAGCAGGTCTCGGGATCGACCTACCAGTTCGACGGCCTCGTCGAGCTGATGGCCAGGGCGTCGCCCCAGCGATCGGGGGACGAACTGGCCGGGTGCGCGGCGTCGTCCGACGCCGAGCGCGCCGCCGCGCAGTGGGCACTCGCCGACGTCCTGCTCGAGACCTTCCTCGAGGACCTGCTGGTGCCGTACGAGACCGACGAGGTCACCCGGCTCATCGTCGACTCCCACGATCGCGCCGCCTTCGCCCCACTGGCCCACCTCACCGTGGGGGGCCTGCGCGACTGGCTCCTCGAGGTCGTGGCCGCACCCGGGGCGGCCACGACGCTGGCCTCCGTCGCCGCGGGTCTGACCCCGGAGATGGTGGCGGCGGTGAGCAAGCTGATGCGCAACCAGGACCTGATCTCGGTGGCCCGCGCGGTCCGCGTGACATCCGCGTTCCGGACCACCGTGGGGGTGCCCGGCACGCTCGCGACGCGCCTGCAGCCCAATCATCCGACCGACGATCCGCGGGGCATCGCCGCGGCCACCCTCGACGGTCTGCTCCTGGGCTCCGGCGACGCGGTGATCGGCGTCAACCCGGCGACGGACTCCCCGCACGCCACCTCGGACCTGCTGCACCTGCTCGACGAGATCCGTCAACGCTTCGAGATCCCCACGCAGTCCTGCGTCCTGTCGCACGTCACCACGACGTTGGAACTGATCGAGAAGGGGGCGCCGGTGGACCTGGTGTTCCAGTCCGTCGCCGGCACCGAGGGCGCCAACTCCGGTTTCGGTGTTGACATGACGCTGCTGCGCGAGGCCAACGAGGCGGGCCGCTCGCTGCACCGCGGCACCGTGGGCGACAACGTGATGTACCTGGAGACCGGGCAGGGCTCCGCGTTGAGCGCGGGAGCCCACCTGGGGACGGGCGGCCTGCCCGTGGACCAGCAGACCCTCGAGGCCAGGGCCTACGCGGTCTGCCGCGACCTCGAACCGCTGCTGGTCAACACCGTCGTCGGGTTCATCGGTCCCGAGTACCTCTACGACGGCAAACAGATCATCCGCGCCGGGCTCGAGGACCACTTCTGCGCCAAGCTCCTCGGGCTGCCGATGGGTGTGGACGTCTGCTACACCAACCACGCCGAGGCCGACCAGGACGACATGGACACGCTGCTCACGCTGCTCGGGGCGGCGGGCACCGCGTTCGTCATCGCGGTCCCCGGTGCCGACGACGTGATGCTCGGCTACCAGAGCCTAAGCTTCCACGATGTGCTGTACGTCAGGCAGGTGCTGGGACTGACCCCGGCTCCCGAGTTCGCGGCCTGGCTCGACCGCCTGGGCATGGTCGACGCACACGGCCGGATCCTGGACGTCGACGCGACGGGGTCTCCGCTCCGAGCCCTGACGGGGACGCGATGAGCGGGATCGAACCGTCCTTCTGGGACGAGCTCCGTCGCAGCACCCAGGCGCGCATCGGGCTGGGGCGCACCGGCGACTCGCTTCCCACCCGCCGCGTCCTGGAGTTCCGGTCCGCCCACGCCGCCGCCCGCGACGCGGTGCACATGCCGCTGGACGTCGAGGCCCTCGCCGCGCAGGTGGAGGAGATCGGCATCGGGGTGCCCGCGGTGGTCTCCTCGCAGGCCTCCTCGCGGGCGGAGTACCTCCGGCGGCCGGACCTGGGCAGGGTGCCCGAGGACCTGTCCTCGATCCCCGCGGGGGAGTTCGACGTGGGCCTCGTGCTGGCGGACGGCCTGTCCCCCCGGGCTCTGATGGACCACGGCGCCGGCCTCCTCGGCGCGCTGGTGTCCGAGTTATCCGAGCTGTATTCGATCGCGCCGCCGGTGATCGCCACCGAGGCGCGGGTGGCGCTGGGTGATCACCTCGCGCAGGCGATGGGGGTGCGCACCGTCGTGGTGATCATCGGCGAGCGGCCGGGACTGTCGGTCGCGGACAGCCTGGGGATCTACCTGACCCACCTACCCGCGCCGGGCACCCCTGACTCGGGTCGCAACTGCATCTCCAACATCCACCCACCGGACGGGCTGGGCTACGCCCGGTCCGCCCACATCGTCGCCCGGCTCATCGCGGGGGCCAGGGCGCTCGGCGCGTCCGGGGTGGCGCTCAAGGACACCTCGCGGGCGGTCGAGGTGGACGCCAGCGACACGCTGACGATCGAGTAGCTCGGCGCGCCCGGAGTCCCGGTCACCGACGCTGCGGGACGAGCGACCACCGACTCCCCGCGCGTTCGGGCCGCCCTGCGCGATCCGGCAACCCAGTGCGATCGGGAAACCCCGCGCGATCGAGATCCCCGGCGGGGCCGAGCAGCCCCGCGTTGGCGTCGGCGAGCAACGCGTCGACCGTCTCACGGGCGCAGGTCTTGTTGGACCCGATGAACCCGCGGGGACCACGTTTGATCCACCCGACCACGTAGGCGCCGGGGACCTCGGCACCGCCGGGGCGGTCGAGGACCCGGCTGTCGCGGTGGGGGATCGTCCCGGTGGCGGGGTCGAACGGCACGCCCGGCACAGGGACCCCGCGGTACCCGACCGAACGCAGGACCAGTCCCGCGGGCAGGACCTCCTCGGTTCCCGGGCGGGGGACCGCGCGCACGGCGCCGTCCAGGTTGGACAACTCCGTCGCCGCGATCCGCAGTCCCTCGACGCGTTCTGCACCGACGACCTCCACGGGTGCGGTCTGGAAACGCAGGACGATCCGCGGACTGCCCGTCCGGGGCGCGCGGGCGGCCACCTCCGCCAGACACTCGAGCATGAGGGATCTCTGAGGATCGGTCTCTGCCGCCGGGTCGATCCCGTCCGGGGCGTCGACGCGCAGGTCGATGTCGTCACGCGAGGCCAGTCCGACCAGCTCGGGAAGGGTGAACGCGGCCTGGGCGGGGCCGCGACGACCCAGCACGACGATCTCGCGGATGCGGCTGTCCCGCAGGGCCGCCAGGGCGACAGGTGAGATGTCGGTCCCGACGAGGGCCTCCGAGGGGGTCGCGAGGATCCTGGCGACGTCCAGGGCCACGTTGCCGTTACCCACGATGACGGCCCGCTCGTGGTCCAGCGGGACCCGGGCGTCGACGTGGTCGGGGTGGCCGTTGTACCAGGACACCACCTGCGTCGCGGACATGCTCCCGGCGAGCCCGGTGCCCGGGATCTCGAGGGGGCGGTCGGTGCTGGCCCCGGTCGCGTAGACCACGGCGTCGTGGGCGGCGGAGAGCTCGTCGACGGTGACATCCCGGCCGATCTCCACCCCCAGCCGGTAGGTGAACCCGGCCTGGGCCTCGATGAGCGCGAACAGGTCGGTGACCGACCGCGTCCTCGGGTGGTCGGGGGCCACGCCGTGCCGGGCCAGGCCGTGGGGGACGGGCAGGCGATCGAAGACGGTCACCTCGACGCCCGGCTGCCTGAGCAGCTCGTCGGCGGTGTACAGGGCGGCGGGGCCGGCTCCGACGATCGCCACCCGCAGCGGCTCCCCGGCGGGGCCGCAGTCCCGCTCCAGACGGCGGATCGGGGGGACCGGCGCCTGGGGCGGGTACGGGCGCGACGGCGTGCTCAACACGGCGTTGAGGTCGAGGAAGACCTGCTCGCCCGGGGCAAGGCGGTCGTCGGGGACGATCGCCCCGACCGGGCAGGCGCCCACGCACGCCCCGCAGTCCACGCAGACGTCCGGATCGATGTACAGCATCTCGGCGGTGGCGAAGTCCGGCTCGTCCGGCGTCGGGTGGATGCAGTTGACCGGGCACGCGTGGACGCAGGACGCGTCGGCGCAGCAGGCCTGCGTGACGACGTGGGGCATCAGGCGCTGGTGGCGTACGAGACGGGCGGCTCACTGCGGTAACGGGAGGCGCGGCCGTCGATCTTCAGGGCCCGCCAGACCCGCCGGGCGAGGGGGTTCATCAGGCCGGACTGCTCGGCGAGCATGCGCACGTCGGAGAAGAGGTCGGACAGGAACTCGCGGGACTTCGGGCTGTCCCAGTACAGCTCGTCGATGACCTCGCGGGGAACATCGAACTCCTCGCGGAACTCCTTGGTCGGCTTGAGGATGGCATCGCACAGCACCCGCATGATCACGGGGAAGGCCAAGGAGACCGCGAAGATCTGACCCCGGCTCATCCGGGGCGCGTGGCGGGCCACGTAGGTGTGCGCGAAGGAGATGTGCCGCGCCTCCTCGGCCACGTGGATCTCCATGATGCGGCTCAGCACGGGCGGGAGCTCGTCGGCGCCGCGCAGGATCTGCTTCTGGGTGTGGTCGATCGGCTCCTCGCCCGCGAGGACGCCGATGAAGAAGCCCACCGGGGCCAGGGAGGCGAACCACGGGATGATCGGCGAGACCCGGCGCATCCAGCGGGGCAACCCGGGCACGTCGGCGCCGATGATGTTGACGCCCTGCTGGAACATCTGGGTGTGGTGGCACTCCTCGGTCGCCTCGTGGGTGAGGTACCGGAACTCGGCCGACCCGTTGTCGAGGTTGGAGATGTACTGCATGATCCCGCGGATCAGGATGTTCTCGAACTGCAGGCCGACCTTCATGATGTTGGCCTGGCGCCACAGCCCGATCTCGATCTGGGTCTCGACGGGCAACGCCTGGTACCAGGGGTGGGCGCCCAGCGGGTCCACGGCCGCGGGCAGGACCCAGCGCTCGTCGGTGCGGTCCACGCGGAAGTCGGGGTGGTCCCAGGGGACGTCGACGAACGCGTCGAAGTGGCGTCGGACCGAGGCCTCGGACAGGCGGAGCAGGGCGGCGTCGTACTCCTCGCGGGAGCTGCTCGGGGTCGGGCTCGAGGGGGCGGTGGTGGGCGTGGGTGCGGTCATGGCGATCCCTTTCGTTTCCGACCGCGTGGGCCGGAGAGAGCCTCGGCGTACAGAGGAGGAAGTACAGAGTGACATCTGCGGTCTCTTTGTAACTGAGGCTAGGCAGCGCAGTCCCCCGTGTCAACGCCTGGGCCCCGACGCCCGGGGGGCGTCGGGGCCTGATGCCCCTCGGAGTCCGAGCTGCGTCGGGACCTACGACCCGCCGGAGAGGCCTCGCCCACCGCTGAGCTGCGGGCCGAGGTGCTTCCTGGCGAAATCGCGTGCCACGTCGGGGTCGTCGAGGTCGATGACGGTGGAGGGGGTGAGGACGAACGAGATCACCAGGCGGACGGCCACCTCGGCGGCCACCAGGAGTTCCTCGTGCGACCGGGAGTCGTCGAGACTCGTGGCCATCTCCGAGGCGAGGAACTCTGCACTGCTGCTGACCAGGGGCTCGCCGCGGACCGTGAGATAGGGGACGGCGACCTCGGGCTCGCTCTCCAGGAGCCGGTTGAGCAGGCCGTGCGCGCGCAGGGTCTCGACCGTGTAGAGGAATCCCTCGGTCAGCTTGGACTCCACGTCGTCGTACCGGTCGATCTCCTGCTTCAACCCGGCCAGGATGCGTCCGGACTCCCGGAGCAGGACGGCGTTGATGAGCTCCTGCTTGTTGGCGAACCGGCGGTAGAGGGTCATCCGCGACAGGCCCGACCGTTGCGTGATGTCCCCCATCGTCGACCGGGTCACGCCGAAGAGCTCGAACTGCCGCACCGCCGCGTCGAGGAGCTTCTCCCCGATATCGTCCGTGGTGCCGCTCGGCACGTGGCGGTCCAGGGCGGCGCGGATGAAGTTCGCGGCGGTGAACGGGAGATTCGGGGGCATCGGTCGATTGTCCCTCACCGGGCGTGCTCGCGCCGCGGTGTGGAATGACCCGGTGTGGCGGGACCCGGCGGGGTGAGGGCCACACCGTCAGTCCCCGAGCGCGCGCCGGATGGCCTCGTCGATCCCGGTCATCTCCCACCCCGGGGGAAGCATGTCGGTCGCCGGTCCGGAGGTCACCATCTCGTGTCGGAGGCTCTCGATCAGCCCGGCGACGGTCCCGGCGTCCACGTCCATGAGGGGGGACAGGCCCGCCGCGACCAGATCCCACGGCACCCCGAACACCGGGACGCGGATCGTCGGGAGTCCGGCGACCCGGGAGAACCTGCGCAGCAGCGCGGGGTAGGTCAGCGCCTCCCCGCAGCCGAGGTCGCCGTGCCCGGTGCGGGGAGCCACCTCGAGGGCATGACACAAGGCCTCGACGACGTCGCGTTCGGCGACCGGTTCGACGCGGCTGCCGCGCATCCACCGGGGGACCGGTTGGACCGGCAACCGCTCACACAGGGTGCGCATCATCTCGAAGCCCACGGAACCGGAGCCGAGGACGATCCCGGCCCGCAGGGTGAACACCGGCGTGGGTCCGTCCGAGAGCAGCTGTTCGACCTCGAGTCGGGAGGACATGTGCCGGGAGAGCGGCTCCCCGGGTCCTGCGGAGGGGGCGAGCCCGGAGACGTACACGCACCGCTGGATGCCGGCCGCGGCCATGGCGTCGCGCATCGCGGACGCGCCCGCCGCGTCCTCGGCCCGGAAGCCCGGCCCGTACCCCATCCGGTGGACCAGGTAGACGACCGAGTCCACCCCGGTCAGGGCGTCCGGGAGGCACCCGGGATCGAGGACGTCGCAGCGGACCGTCTCCACGCGGTCGCCCCACCCGTGGGTCGGGGCCCGCCGGGAATCGGTGGCGCCGGCCCGGACGCGGTGCCCCCGGGCCAGCAGCGCGGGTACGAGACGCGATCCCAGGTACCCGCCCGATCCCACGACGAGGACGGTCATCCCGCGTCGAGGTCCTGTTCGATGAGGGCGGCGATCTCGGCCACTGCCGTGGCGTCGTCCCCGCTCACCGTGACCTCGGCCCCCTTCTCGGCACCGAGCGCCATGATGAGCATGGCCGAGGCGGCGTCGGCCTCCTCGCCGTCGTACGTGATCTCGATGTCCGTGTCGTACTTCTCGGCGGCCTCGGCGATGATCCCCGCCGGGCGGGCGTGCAGGCCCTCGGCGGATCCCACGATGACGGTCGTGTTGGGCATGGTCTCTCCTCGTGACTTGTGGTCTGGCGAACAGGGTCAGGCGGCCACGGTGGCGGGCGCCGGGGCCGCGACGGGCGCGGGATCGCGGCGGGCGCTCTTGGCCAGGACCACGGCGGTGGTCGAGACCAGCATCCCCGCGAGGATGGCCACCAGGTAGCCCCACACCGGGTTGATGGCGAACACCACGAACAGGCCTCCGTGCGGTGCGTAGGACTCCACCGAGAATGCCATGATGAGCGCTCCGGTGACGGCGCCACCGGCCATCATGGACGGGATCACGCGGACGGGGTCGGCCGCGGCGAACGGGATCGCGCCCTCGGTGATGAAGCTGGCACCCAGCAGGAACGCGGCCCGGCCGTTCTCCTGCTCGACCTCGGTGAACAGTCGCTTGCGGACGACCGTCGCCAGGCCCATGGCCAGCGGCGGCACCATACCGGCGGCCATCACGGCCGCCATGATCCGGAGTGAGGCCGGGTTGTCGGCGACCAGGCCGGCGGTGGCGAAGGTGTACGCGGCCTTGTTGACCGGTCCGCCGAGGTCGAAGCACATCATGAGCCCCAGGATGATGCCCAGCAGGATCACCGATGACCCGCTCATCCCGCCCAGCCACGACTCCATGGCGGAGGTCAGCGAGGCCAGCGGCCGGCCGAGCAGCAGGAACATCAGCAGGCCGATCGCGAGCGATCCGAGCAGCGGGATCAGCACCACCGGCATGAGGCCGGACAGCCAGCGCGGGGTCTTCCAGGTGGTCATCCAGCGCACCAGGTAGCCGGCGAGGATGCCGGTGACGAGCGCGCCGATGAACCCGGCGCCGAGGGTGGCCGAGAGGGCGCCGCCCACGAAGCCCGGCGCGATGCCCGGGCGGTCGGCCAGGCCGTAGGCGATGTACCCGGACAGGACCGCGATCATGAAGCCCATCGCGGCCTGGCCGATCGCGAACAGCACGGCGCCGATGTACAACCGCAGGCCCGCGTGGGTGAGCATCTCGGCTCCGGCGGTCCCGGCGGACACGATTTCACCGTCGAGGTACCAGACCTGACCGGGCAGGTCGGTCAGCGTGAACCCGGTGGCCACCTCCTGCCAGACGAACGCCACGTCGTATCCGGCGAACAGGAACCCCAGCGCCAGCAGCAGGCCGCCGGCGGCGACGAACGGGATCATGTACGACACCCCGGTCATCACCGCGCGCTGCAGTCCGCGGGCCCAGTGTTCGTCCGAGCCGGACCCGCCGGTGGAGGAGTCGCCGGATCCGGACGCCGCAGAGACGCGCTTGGCGTCGGGGTCGCCGGCAGCGGCCAGCGCCTCGTCGAGCACCCGCGCTGGGGAGTCGATCGCCTTCTTGACGCCGTATTCCACGACGGGCTTGCCCGCGAACCGGCCGCGGTCGCGCACGCCGACGTCGGTGGCGAAGATGACCGCGTCGGCGGCCTCGATCACGGCGGGGTCCAACGGGGTGGCCCCGGCCGAACCCTGCGTCTCCACCTGCAGTTCCACTCCACGCCTGGCGGCCTCCTGGTCCAGGGAGTCGGCGGCCATGTAGGTGTGGGCGATGCCGGTCGGGCACGCGGTCACCGCGACCAGGCGGAGGGGTTGTCCGCCGCCCGTGCCGCTCGCCGTGGTGGTGGTGGTCGCGGCGGCGGTGGATGTGGCCGCGGCGGTCGTCGCGGTGGACGCGGCGGACGTGGAGCCCGGGGCCGACGACGACGAGGCGTCCGGCGCCGGGGTGAGCACCCCCTGGATCACCGCGACGGCGTCCTCGGGGGTCGCGGCCGCACGGAGCGCGTCCACGAACTCCGAGCGCACCAGGTTGCGGGCGAGGGTGGCCAGGATCTTCAGGTGCTCCTTGCCGCCGCCGGCCGGGGCCCCGATCATGAGCACCAGGTCGGCCGGGCCGTCCTTGGCCCCGAAGTCCACAGGCGGGTCGAGGCGGGCGAAGCCCAGGCTGGGCTCGGCCACGGCCTCGGACTTGCAGTGCGGGATCGCGATCCCGCCCTTCATGCCGGTCGCCGCCTTGCCCTCACGGGCCATCAGGTCGGACACCAGCGCGTCGAGGTCGTCGGCGCGGCCCGCGTCGACGAGCGCCCCGGCCAGGGACCGGATCACCTCGTCCTTGGTGCTGCCGAGATCGGCGTCGAGCCGCACGGTGGCGGTCTCGATGATCGGTTGGCTCATGGCCTTCCTCCGTGTTTTCTCAAGGGTCTCTGGATCGGGGGGTATTCGGTGGTGTGGTCGGGATCAGTCGAGTCGACGGACGGTGGCCCGGAACGAGTCCGGATCGAGTCCGAGGGGTAGTCCGGTGCCGGCGAGGGAGGCTGCCACGCTGCCGTGGCAGACGGCCCACGCGAGTCGCTCCTCGGGTGGGGCTCCCCGGGAGTCGGCCAGGAGGTAACCGGCGAGCGCGGAGTCGCCGGCGCCGACCGTGGATCGCACGCGGACGGGCGGGGTGGTCGCGAACCACGCCTGGTCGTCATCGTCATCACCGCCGTCGACCAGGACCGCTCCGGCGCCACCCAGGGTGACCAGGACGGCCCCCACTCCCGTGGCGCGCAACGTCCGGGCGGTCTCCACGACCGGTGCCAGGTCCCCGTCCGCGGCGCGGCGCTCCAACTCCACGCCGTCGACCCCGGCCAGCTGGCCCAACTCCTCGCCGTTGGGTTTGACCAGGTCGGGAGCGGCGGAGGGGAACCGCGCCGCGAGCGCGGCGAGCGGCGCGTCGGAGGTGTCGACGGCGATGCGGGCCCCCGTTCCGCGCAGTTCCGTGACCAGGTCCGCGTAGAACCCGGCGGGCACCCCCCGCGGCAGCGAGCCGCTCAGGACCACCCAGGTGGCGCGACCCGCGAGCCCGGACACGTCCGCGCGGACCCGATCGAGCATCTCGGCGGTGGCGACGGGGCCCGGGGCGTTGATCTTGGTGGTGGTGCCGTCGGGGTCGGCGAGCGTGAGGTTCACCCGGACCGGGCCCTCGGCGGGGACCACGGTGGCGGGCACACCCGATTCCGCGCACATGGTGACGAACGGGTCGTGGCGCGGGGCGGGGAACACGGCCGTGGCCTCGATCCCGCCCGCGGCCAGGACCCGGGCCACGTTGACGCCCTTGCCGCCGGGGGAGTCGTGCGACTCGGCGATGCGGTTGACCCCGCCGAGCGTCAGCGGGGCGGCCAGCGTGGCCGAGCGGTCCACCGACGGGTTCATGGTGAGGGTGACGATCATGGCAGCACGACCTCGATCCCACGGTCGCGGAGGGCGGCGGCGAGGGCGCCGGTGGGCGGGGAGTCGGTGACCAGGACGTCGACCCGGTCCAGGTCCGCGAAGGAGACCAGGAACTCGTGACCGAACTTGCTCGAGTCCGCGAGCACCACCACCCGCCGCGCCGCGCAGCACATGGCCGTCTTGACGGCGGCCTCGTCGGGATCCTGGGTGGTCAGGCCCCGCTCGACGTTCAGGCCGTTGGTGCCGAGGAAGGCGACGTCCACGCGGATGGTGTCCAGTGCCCGCAGCACCGGCGCGCCCACGCAGGCACCGGTCAGGCCGCGCACGGCGCCGCCGAGGAGGTGGAGCCGGGTGGCCCCGGCGCGGTGGAGGGCGTCCGCGACGGGGACCGAGTTGGTGATGAGCGACAGTCCGTGCCCCTCGCCGAGTGGATCCGCCAGCGACTCGGCCAGGCAGGCGGTCGTGGACCCCGCGTCGAGCAGCACGCTGCCGCCCGGGGCCGGGAGCAGCGCGAGCGCGGCGCGGGCGATCGCGGACTTGGCGGTCACGTTCTCGGCGCGGCGGGCGGCCAGGGTCCGTTCGACCCGCCCGCCCGGCACGGCGGGGACGGCTCCACCGTGCGTGCGCTCGAGGATCCCCTCGGTCTCGAGCAGCGACAGGTCCCGACGGATGGTCTCCGCGCTGACGTCCAGACCGGAGGCGAGATCGGCCACGGTGACGCGGCCGGATGCGGCCAGCACCTCCGTGATGTGTCGTCGCCGTTCACTGCCGTACATCGGGGGCCCGACCTTTCTCCAAGTGACCGAATATGTTGGATTCTGCCCGATACGGTTGGAAAGTCAAGCGAAATTAGTTATTCTCGTCACAATTCACACTGCACCACCGGGCCGACGAGCCCGATCCGTTAAGGAGCCCCCCATGTCGCAGGTAACGCAGGCCGAGCCGACCATCCGAGGAACCGGCGTGGTGGCCGGCCTCGCCTACGGGGTCGCTCGGTGGGTGGGGCGGGCCGAGCAGGTCGCCGCGACGGAGTCCACACCCGACGGTGCACCCGCCGGCCCGCCGCCGGGGGAGGAGCAGCTCGAGCTCGACCGGGAGCGCTTCGTCACCGCGGCCACCACCGTGGCGGGGCGCCTGGACCAGCGGGCGGCGCTGGCCACCGGGGTGAGCGCCGAGGTGCTGTCCGCCAACGCGGTGCTCGCGCGCGACCGCGGCTGGGCCAAGGCCGTGGTCAAGGAGCTGAAGAAGGGCCTGGGCGTGGAGGCGGCCACGATGGCGGCCACGGAGACGTTCGTCGCCATGTTCACGAAGGTCGGTGGCCGTCAGGCCGAGCGCATCACGGACCTACGGGACATCTGCGCCCGCGTGGTGGCCGAGCTCCGTGGACTGCCCGAGCCCGGGATCCCCGAGTTCGACCGGCCGGGCGTGCTGCTGGCGGACGACCTCGCCCCCGCCGACACCGCGGGCCTCGACCCGACCATGGTCCTGGGGATCGTCATCGAACACGGAGGCCCCACCTCCCACACCGCGATCATCGCCCGCCAGCTGGGGATCCCCTGCGTGGTGGCGGCGGCGGGGCTCACCGCGGTGGCCGACGGGGCGCTGGTCCTGGTCGACGCCGGAGCCGGGACGGTGTCCGTCGATCCCGACGAGGGATCCGCGCGCGACGCCGCCGCCGCGGACCGGCGGTTGCGGGACGTGGCCGCCGGATGGACAGGCCCCGCCGTCCTGGCCGACGGTCACGAGGTGAGCCTGCTGGCCAACGTCCAGGACGCCACCGGTGCCGAGACCGCGGCGGCGGGGCCGGCCGGAGGTATCGGGTTGTTCCGCACCGAACTGGCGTTCCTCGATCGCCCCACCGAGCCGACCGTCGAGGAGCAGGCCGAGCTGTACGCCCGGGTCCTCGGCGCCTTCCCCGCCGCGAAGGTGGTCACCCGCACGCTGGACGCGGGATCGGACAAGCCGCTGGCGTTCGCAGGGATGACCGAGGAGGACAACCCGGCGCTCGGGGTGCGCGGCATCAGGGTGGACCTGATCGACCGGGGACTGCTCGACCGACAGCTGGACGCCCTGGCCGAGGCCGGCCGGCGGGTCGGCGGCCAGCACTCCTCCCCGTGGGTGATGGCGCCCATGATCTCCACGGTCGACGAGGCCCGGGACTTCGCCGCCCGCTGCCGGGACCGCGGACTGACCCCGGGGATCATGGTGGAGGTGCCCGCCGTGGCCGTGGCGGTGGACCGCTTCCTGCCCCACGTGGACTTCCTGTCGATCGGGACCAACGACCTCACCCAGTACGTGATGGCCGCCGACCGGATGTCGTCCGATCTGGCCGCGCTCACCGACCCGTGGCAGCCCGCGGTGCTCCGGCTGATCCGGTCGGTCGCGGAGGCGGCGTCCCGGGCGCCGGGCGGCCGGACGGTTCCGGTCGGTGTGTGCGGCGAGGCGGCCGCGGATCCGCAGCTCGCCTGCGTGCTGCTGGGCCTGGGGGTCAGCTCGCTCTCGGTGGCCACGGCGGCACTGCCGTTCGTCGGCGCGGCGCTGGGTGAGGTGACGCTCGAGCGGTGCCGCGAGTTGGCGGCGCTGGCCTTGGACTGCGACACCGCGCGCGAGGCCCGCGCCGCTGTCATGGCCGGGAGCGCCTGAGCTGCGGCTGCGCACCCGGCCCACCCTCAGCCTCCCCCGGTGATGCCTCAGGCGTCGACCGTCTCCGGCTTTCCCGACCGGGCGAGCGCGGCGAGCTGGCGGGTCGTCGCACCCGGCAGGTACGCCCGGCCGATCGCCACCCCGATCCGCGGCAGGTCGGCCTCGTCGCGGAAGCACAGGTACACGGGCTCGATCCGCGGGTTGAACTTGGCCTTGAACTGGTGGAGCGAGCGGAACCCGTAGTACGGCTCGAGCGCCTGGCCGAGCAGGTCCAGACCCCGGTCGAGTGTGGCCACCTCGTCGTCGTCGCCACTCCGCGCCAACGGGGCACCGGACAACGAGACGAAGTCGGCCCCCTCGTCCTTGAACTCGAGCGCGGACCGGGCGATGAGGAACTCGATCATGTTGTTCGCGCCGGGCCCGTTGCGCTTGCGCATCACGTCCAGGGTCCAGCCGCGCACGCCGCCCTCCGCGCCGCCGCGGTAGACGGGCAGCCAGGAGAGCGCGGCCTGCACCACCCCGTCGGAGTCCACGGCCAGGGCGATGCGGACGTCGTCGTCGAGCGACTCCTCGACCGTGCCCAGGGTGAAGCCCATCTCGGGTAGTTCCTTGTCCCCGACCCACTGCTCGGAGATCTGGCGGACCTGCCCCAGGATGGCGGACGGCTGCTCTCGCAGCAGGCCTGAGACGAAGCTCGTGCCGTTCTTCTCCGCCTTGTTCATGGCGCTACGGATCTTCTGCCACTTCTTGCCGCCGAACGCCAGGTCGGGCAGGTCCATGATGGTGTCCTCGGCGATCTGCAGCGCCCGCCAGCCGTGCGCGCGCATGGTGTCGGCGGTCTCGGCCGACACGGAGAACAGGCACGGCACCGCGGCCTGCGCCTCGGCGAAGTCCACGAACTCGGCCAGCAGCCGGGCGCGGTCGGCGGGAGCGGCCACCGGATCCGCGAGCGCGATGACGGTGCCGACGTGCAGGCGGTAGCCCACCACGCCGGCCGCCGGAGCGCCCGTGTCGTCGGCGGTGGGATCTGCCCCGGGATCCCCGCTGGGATCCGTGCCGGGCTCGCCGCCGGGCCCGAAGAAGTAGTTCATCGGCTGCCACGTGATCATCCACGACATGGTGCTGCCGCCGTGCCGCCGGATCAGCGCGCGGACGCGGTCGATCACGTCGTCCGAATGGACCGAGGAGCCGGTGACCCGCCGCCGGATCCTCACCCCGAACGCGCCCCGACCGGTCACCAGCAGGACGGCCTCACCCGCCCACAGCAGGCCCGTACCCGCGGTGACGGCACCGAGGCTCTCGAAGTCCGCGGTCACGACCAGCACGGTCACGACGAAGGTGGCCACCGCCGTGAGGAGCGCGTACACGAGGGCGACGAGCCACGCCACCCGGTAGCCGCGGCGGAGCAGCTCGGCGGTCACCGCGGCGACCAGCACCGACAGGAGCATGCCGGCCAGGTTCACGTCGTCGGCCTCGGTCGGGCCGAGGGGGCCCTCCGCGGGGACGAAGTAGACCACCACGTGCACGGCTGCCAGGAACCACATCCCGGCGGAGACGACCAGCCTGGTCTCGCGCCGCGTGCGGGGCCGCAGTCCCCGCTCGGTGAGGGAGAAGAACCGTTCGCCCACCACCAGGAACACCGCGAAGGCGATGAGATGGGTGAGGTCGGCCAGGCGCCCGAGGAAGAGGAACGACACGATCACATACCCGTAGAGCAGCGCCCGTGCGCGCAGCCGCCACGGCGACACCAGCGTGGCGGTGGTGGCGGCCAGCACGGCGATCACCGCGGTCGAGCACCCCACGTCCAGCACCACGGACAACTCGGTGGCCCACTCCCAGCCCACCGCGTCGCCGGGGACGAGCACGAGGAACGCCCCGAGCACGCCGATCAGCTGGCCACCGATCGCGACCAACGCGGTCCGCGCGGACCCCAGTCGCCACTCGCCCACCCCGATCCCGACCGCGACCAGCACGAGAAGCGACACGTGCTGGAGAGGGGTCATCCCGAACCACGGGCCGGCGAACACGGTCCACCAGCGGCCGCCCTCGAGCGCGGGGACTCCGTAGGCCACGCCCTCGAACCACGGGGCGTCAGGGGCGGAGCGCCACAGCGTCTCGAACACCACCCCGGTCACGAGCAGCGCCGCCAGCACGACCACGGTGACCGGGAGGCGACGGGCGGCGCGTGCGACCGCACCGGCCATGGTGGCGAGCGGGGACGGCTCGCCGGGGTCGCCGGTGCTGTCTTTGTTCTCGGATACCTGGTCGGTGCTCATGGTGCTCCCGTGGGCGGCGCGCGTGCTGAGACCGCCGGCGCCGCTGAAGCGCCGCCGACGGCGAACTGATCAAGTATGCGCGAGGCTCAGCCGGGCAGGAAGCAAACGCTCGGCTTCGTGGCCAGCCGGGGCCGCGTGGCCCTGGGCGGCCCGGGCGTCTTGTTACCCTCGCGGGCATGATCGGCACCGGGTCCCGCACGCGCGAGGCGCACGGGCCGGCTCGTCACCGGATGCTCGCGCTGATCGGCCTCGCCGCCTACGGGGCCGTCGCCGCGGTGGGCGACCCCATGACATGGCCCGTGCGTGTGGCCGTGGCCGCCCCGGTCGTCGCCGTGCTCGTCCTGGCGATGCGGCGCGGTTGGCACCGCGCCCACTCTCCCCGCACCCGGAGCGGCATCGCCGTGGGCGGACCCGTGCCGATCATCGTGTGGATGGTTCTGCTCGCCGTCGTCGCGACGATCCAACTGGGCCACTTCTTCGCCGAGCCACGCTCGATCTACCCCACACTCAGCTCCTTGTTCGAGGAGCCGCTGTCGTTCTACCCGGTTCGCGCGGTGGCGTTCTCCGTCTGGGCGTGGCTGGGATGGACTCTGGTGACACGGTGACGCTGTTGCCCGCCGACCGTTCGGCCAACCTCGTCATCTGGGCGGTGGTCTGGGCGGCCGTGCTCGTCTGGGCCGTGGTGACGATCAGGTCTCCCCTCCTGCCCACCTTCGTCGACCTCGTCCGGTTCGTGTGCCGGTTCTGGCTGCTCCGGTGGGCCCTACTTGCCTTCTGGATCTGGCTGGGGTGGCATCTGCTCGTGCGCACCACCGCCTGAGCGCTGCTGCAGGTGAGCGGGCGAAAACCGTAACGTGGGAGGAGTACTCGACCGAAAAGCGGTGGGGCCGGTTGAAAGGCCGGGCGTGAGGAGGCTGGTGCGAGCATGGTCCCGAGTAGCCCCTGCCCCGGTGGTGTCGTACCCCGTCAGCCCCGGTCGCGTTCTCGGGATGGCCATGAGTCCGCTGTGCCCTTGGGGGCGACCGGCCCGTCCTCGCGAACCCTCACGGTCACCGGAATTCCCCCGCGCGTCCGTCTGACGGCCACGCTCTCCGGTCCCGCGCGACTGGTGGTGGCGCACGGGCCGCGGATGTCCGGCAAGACGACCCTGCTGCGTCAGTGGCTGTCCGGCAACTCCCCCGGTGTCGAAACCTCGGCCGGAGTGATCGATCCCGATCCCGAGCTGGTGGGGAACGGTTACTGGCGGGAGGTCGCGGAGTCGGTGTGGCGCCTGCGCACGCAGGGTGAGGGCACCGGTGCTGCGACAGGGTCGCCGCAGGATGCCTACGGGCCCCAGGATGCCTACGAGCAGCTCGCGGACATGCTCCGGCGGTGGGAAGGTCCGCTCACCCTGATGCTCGACGATCTCCACCTGGCGGTCGACCCGGAGGATCGTCTCCGCGAGTTGATCCGGCGGGCACCGACCGGCGGGTTCCGCATCGTCGCCACCACCCGGGTCGCGATGGACTGGAGCCGCACCGCCGGGGTTCCGGGGGGAACGATCTCCGTCGGCCCGGAGGATCTGATGCTCACCGATGGTGAACTCGCCGAGGTGGTGGAACGGGCGGGGGTGTCCACCCTCAACCAGGTACCGCTCTCCTCAATCGCGGCCGAGACCGGCCGTATCGCCGGCCTGGTGGAGGTCGGTGTCGAGGCATTGCGGTCGTCCTCCACCTCGCGTGGTGACCCGGCCGACCGCATCCGTGGCGAGATCGACCACGTCGTCCTGCGCATCCTGGACGGGAGCCCCGAGCTGGTGGGACTCCGCCCAGACCTCTACAGATCTGCGGTCGTGTCACCTCTGACCTCCTCCGCGGCCGCCGTCGCGGTGGGTGGATCCGGTGGGCGCGAGACCACGGCGCACGATCTCCTGGCCGCGGCGGAGCGGCACGGGCTCCTCGTCCGCGAGCCCGGGGAGGCGGAGCCCACCTGGAGGTATCCGGGCCCGGTGCGGGGTTCGATCCTCCGTATCGCGCGAGCCGAGGAGCCGGAGCTCCTCCTCGGCGCGCGGCTCGCGGTGATCGACCACTGGCTCCGGCACGGGCGGCCCCACGCCGCGTTCGTCCTCGCCATCGACGCCGAGCGCTGGGACCTCGTGTTGGAAATCCTCCGGGCACACTGGACCACCCTCTACACGTCGAACTTCCTCCAGATGGACGGGGACCTCCGGCGCATTCCGGCCGACGTCCTGGAGAGCGAGCCGCTGTTCGGCACCTTGCGCAGGATGCACAACCAGTTCTCCGCGCCCAAGGACACCCCGGCCCCTGCGCCCGCCATCGACGCGTCACCCGAGGTGTCCGACGACGCCGAGCGGCTGATGCGGATGATCTCACTCCGTATCGAGGGCCGGTTCGCCGATGCCGTGTCGGAGCACGATGCGCTGAACCGCGTCCCGGTCCCGGATCTGGACTCGTCGACGCAGACGGAGCGGGACGGACCCGCGTTCGTCTTCCTCCACCTGGGCCTGAGTCTGCTCCTGGTGGGCCGGTTCGACGACGCCCACCAGCTGTTCCGCCGGGCACACCGAATCGGTGCCGGCAGCTTCATCGAGCGTGACGCCGCCGGGAAGCTGACGTTGGTGAACGCCCTCCTCGGCCACGTCCGCGAGGCGGAGTCCTGGTGGGACGAGGAGCGGCGCCACCCGCAGCTGCCGCCGGACTCGGAGTTCGTCGTGCGACCGGCCGGGATGATCGGTGCGGCGCTGGCGCGGCTCGACCGTCTGGACATCGAGCCGGCCATCGGCCTGGTGACCGACCTGGGGGCCCCGGCCGACCAGGAGGAACTGTGGGGTCTCGCCCTCTACGTGTACGGCCAGATTGCTCTGGCCACCGGCACCCCGGCTGACGGGCTGCGTTACGTGGAGCACCACATGAGGAGGTTCCCGGGGCTCTGCGACAACGGCGCCGTGGTGGGGCCACTGCTCGACGCGGTCCGGGCCGACCTGCACCTGGCGATGGGGCACCCGGGAGAGGCCGCCGAGCTCCTGGCGGGGTCGACGCACCCTCTCACCGCTCCGGCTCGCGGCCGGACCCGACTCCATGAAGGTGACCACATGGGGGCGTTGGAGGTCGTCCGAGCTCACCATGGGGACCTCCGGTGCACGGCGAGGGATTCCGTGGAGCTGTCCCTGATCGGAGCCGCCGCCTCGGTCGCCGCCTCCGCGCGGGAGGAGGCGGTGGAGTACCTGGACGGTGCGATCACCACGTCCAGGCTCACGGGAGTGATCCGTCCCTTCACGACGCTCCCGCGCGGGACCCTGGCCACCTTGGCGACCCTCGGGCCCGAGATACCGTCGGCCGTGCGCGTGGCCGGTTCTCCGGCCCCGGCGCGCGAGTCACCCGAACTCACCGAGCGCGAACGGGCCATCCTGACGAGTCTCGAGACCGGTGACTCCATCACCGCCATCGCCCGGCAGCACTTCGTCAGCGTCAACACCGTCAAGACGCAGCTGCGGGCGGTCTACCGCAAGCTGGGCGTCCGGTCCCGCGGCGCGGCGGTGGACGAGGCACGGCGGCTCGGCCTGCTCTGAAGGTTCCGGGCGTCCCGGGGGCCCATCGGCCTCTCCCGCGCCCCGGCGCGCCCGCAGGTGGGGTGACCTGGATCACACGGGGTGATATAATCCCCGCTCAGATGCCTCGACGACCGAAGAGCAGGATGATCGTCCAGCTGGCTCATGTGGCCGACGTCGGGACGATCGAAACCTGTGGCGTAGCCCTCTCACCTGTGGTTTCACCCGTGCTTTCACCCGGGTGAAAAGGTCGTCGTGACGAGGGATCGTCAACATTATGGACTACCGTCCATGTTGATCGTGTTCGCAATTGTGATCACCGTCGTCGTCGACCGGGCCTGTTCAGAGCTCCGAGTCCCCACCCGCCCAGGCGGAGATCTCCCCTTGAAGAGATCTCCGTCCTGCCCTGCGTGTGAGGAGGCCGATGGGTCGGCGGGATCCGTCTTCGGAAGGACCACCCATGAGGCGCCTGAGGCACCCGCGTCGCATCGGAGTAGGGGTGGCCCCCTGGGCCACCCTGGCGGTGCTGTGCGCTGTGATCGCCCTCGTCCTGTCCACCCTGGCTCTCGCCCCGCTGGCGGCGGCCGAGGAACCGGAGGCACGCGCGACGCCGGCCACCACGACCGCCAGGTCGGAGGCGGCGTCGGCGGCGCCCCGCACGGCGGCGCCGGGCACCGACGCCGTGACGGCCCGGGCCACCACGCCGACGCCCGTGACCGCGATCCCGGGTGCCGGCCCCGTAGACCTCTCCCCGTCCGCGCCGGGTACCTCGGACGTCCCCGTCGTGCCGCGTCGTGCGTCCGACCAGGTGGTCTCTCCCTACGCCATCAACGCCGGGATCACGGTGGCGATCACCGAGATCCGTGTCGAGGGCGGCGGCCCGGGCCAGCAGCTCAAGGTGGGCGACAGCGTCTCGGTGTCGGGCACCTGGGACGCCACCACCGGCGACAGGGCCCCGCTACCCGGCGACGAGTTCAGTGTGGCGTTCCCCGCCGAGCTCGAGATCCCCGACGGCCAGACCCTTCAGCTCCTCGGGGACGACACGGTCTGGGGCAACTGCGTGGTCAGCCAGAACACCATGAACTGCACGCTCACCGACGCCGTGGTCGACCGGCCCGAGGACGTCAAGGGCACATTCACCCTCTTCTCGCGGGCCGTGGCCTATACCACCGCCGCCGAGCTCCCCTTCCGGGTCAACGGTCAGGTCATCGTGGACGGCCGGCTTCCCGGTGGCGGTGGCATCTCCGACGGCCAGGACCTCGGTCCGGCCACGAAGTCGGGGGCGCTCCAGCCGGACAAGGCCGCCGTGCGCTGGACCATCGACATCCCGGGCAGTCAACTGCGCGCCCTGGACACCGGCGGCACGGGTCAGGTGACCCTTCCCGACACCCTGTCGTCGAACATGCAGCTGTGCGAGGCGGGCCGCCTCAACCCGACACTGCAGTCCGGGCGCCCCGGTGCCCTCACCACCGTCGCCAACGGTGTGACCGTCTCCCAACCGGGTGGCGCCGGTAACCCCGTCACCATCGACGTGACCAACGGCAGTGCGTTTCGCGCCGATCAGGTGTACCGGATCCAGTACACGACCTGCACCACCAGCGGCCAGGTGGACATCCCCGAGGCCGGGGGCGCCCCGGTCGTCTACGACAATTCGGTGACCGTCGGTGGCACCGTCGTCGGCGCGATCGGGGTCGGCCAGGACTGGCGTCCCGCCGTCTCCCCGTCCAAGTCCGGCTCCCTCCCGGGTGGCAACAGTCGCTACGGAACCCTCAACTGGACCATCATGGTCCCGGGTTCCTTCATCGCGGCGAACCCCGACCATGAGGTGACAATCCTGGAGAGCCTCCAGGGTGACCACGCCGTCTGCGCCCAGGGACTGGCGCCGACCATCACCCGGGGCGACTACCTGCCGGGCGCGAACGGGCAGGCGCCCGCCCGCACCAACGTGACCGGCCAGTTCACCGTGACGCACGATGCCGAGGCCGGGGCCACCGGGTTCGAGCTGTCCTTCGTGCCCAGGGACATCGAGGCCTTCGATCCCGAGAAGTACTACTACGTCAACTACAGCACCTGCATCACGACCGGCCAGGTCCCGGACAACACCACCGCCTTCGGCAACACCGCGACGGTCAACACCTCACCCGTGGGCGCCACCGTGCGGGGACCGTCCTTCAGCTCGAGCAAGAACGGCACTCTCAACACCACTCCGCGCGAGCTCGCGGGGCAGATCCAGCCCGCCGGCACGACGATCGACTGGGCTGTCGAGATCCCCGGTAGGCACCTCGAGGACGTGGATGAGCCGGCCGTGATCACGGACACCTTCTCGGAGTCCCTGACCGTCTGCCAGGTGGGTGACGATCTCAAGCAGAACCTCGGCCTCCGCGTCATCGCCCGCGACTTCCTCGGGGCGGCCGGTGTCAACCCCGAGCGGGACCTCACCGCCGACACCACAGTGGTCCGCGACGGAAACCAGCTCACGCTCACCCTGCCCCGAGACGTCGAGGCCGGTGACTACAGCCGGGAGATCCGGTATCGCGTCGACTACACCCTGTGCACCTCCAGCGGTGGCCTCGACGCCCGGGGCACGACGTACGCCAACACCATCGACTACTACGGCCGTGAGCTGACCCAGAGCGTCCGGCAGACCTGGGGCGGGGGAGGGACCGGTCAGGGCGTCAACCGCGGGTCCTTCTCGCTGAGCAAGTCCCTGGACCGCCGGTCCGAGGACGTCCCCGAGGACACCACCTACTCCGTCCGGGTCGAGGAGTTCGCGCCCGGCGTCGACCCCGCGACCGGGACTCCCGAGGCGTCGTACACCGTGCAGGTCCGGGCAGGTGACGACCCGGTCTCCGGGCGCAACAGCCGCGGGTCGGGGTGGACCATCCGCCTCACCGAGATCCCGCCCGCTGCCACCGGCGGCGTCTACTTCGGTCCCGGGAGGTTCTCTCCCGCCACCGGTGTCACGCTCAACGACGACCGGACCCAGGCGTTGATCACCCTGCAACCCCGGACCAATGTGGCGGTGGAGCTGGTCAACCGCGCCTACTACGGATCCGCCACCGTCACCAAGCGCGTCGTGGGCGACGCCGTCGGTGAACTCACCGGATCCGAGTCCTACGTCGTGCACGCCGCGGTGGACCTCGATGGCGACGGGCCCGCCGGTGCGGAGATCCGGCCCTTCACTCTGACCGACGGGGGATTCTACGAACTGACGCGACTCCCGATAGGCGCGCACGTGACCTTCACCGAGGTGCCACCCGCAGATACTGACCGGATCACCTGGTCGGCGCCCGTCTTCGAACCCCGGAGACTGGTGATCGGCGCCGACGCCGCGGCGAACGCCGTGACGCTGACCAATACCGCGTCCATCACCCAGGGCACCCTGTCAGTGAGGAAGGAACTCGCCGGTCCCCAGGCGTCCAACGCCGCCGTCCCGGCCGGATTCGAGGTGGTGGCCAGGTGGACCGATGCCCAGGGGTCGCCACAGGAGAAAACCCTGACCGTGCCCGCCGACGGCACCCCCGTCGAGCTGGGCGAGGACCTGCCCGGTGGCACCGAGGTCACGCTGACCGAGACGGTCCCCGCGAACGGGAACGGTCTGGCCTGGAGCGTGCCCGCGTTCCGGGGCGACGTCACGGTCGACTCCCCGGGTTCGGCTGTGGTGACGGTGGGCCGACAGCTCCGCGAGGCCACGGTGCGCAACGTCGTCGACACCAACGACGGCACCCTGCGCCTGACCAAGCAGGTCAGCGGGGAGGCGGCCGAGGCGGTCGGTGACTCCGAGTTCCGCGTGGAGGCCCGCTGGCGCGAGGGCACGGTCTTCCGGACCGCGCAGCTCACGGTCCGCGACGGAGAGGTCACCCCGCTGGGGGTCGACCTCCCGGTGGGCACCGAGGTGACCTTCCGCGAGCTCGAGCGCCCGGAGATCGACGGCGTCGACTGGAGATCGATCACCTGGGGTACCGATCCGGCCGGCGAACAGTGGCTGGCGGGTAATCCCGATGGCACCGCCACCGGAATCGTCTCCGACGACCCGGACGAGGGCCGTCTGATCACCCTGACCAACGAGGCGCTGTGGCAGCCGGGTTCGGTCGAGTTCGCGAAGTACCTCTTCGACGGTTCCGACCCGGTCGTCGCCACCGAGGCGGGCCTGCCGCCGGAGGCGGAGTTCCGGGTCCGCATCGAGGGGATCGACCCGCCGCTTCCGCAGGGGACGGACTTCCCCGCCGTGGGAGAGGTCATCACCCTCGACGCCGCGAACGACTGGGCGTGGCGGTCCGGGGAGGTCCTGCCGCGGGGGACGGTGATCACCTTCTCGGAGATCGATCCCGACGCTCTGCCCGGGATCGACTGGGCCCGGCCGTTCTACTACGTCGCGGCGGACGCCGGGGAACCGGGAGACCGGGACACCGTGGAGATCGCCGCCGGTGGCGACGCCGTCGTCGAGATCCGCAACCGTCCGGTCCCGACCGCCGAGGTCGACGTGATCAAGACCGTCACCGGACCGAAGGGCGCC
Organism: Dietzia sp. 2505; assembly: GCF_040546785.1. Taxonomy (NCBI): domain Bacteria; kingdom Bacillati; phylum Actinomycetota; class Actinomycetes; order Mycobacteriales; family Dietziaceae; genus Dietzia; species Dietzia sp. 2505. The sequence goes on from NZ_JBEPON010000007.1 coordinate 38,634, forward strand.
CGGGTCTCCCGCGACCCATCCACGAGCTTCCAGGTGACGGCCACCTGGACCGACGCCGATGAGGTGGAACGATCCTGCGTCCTGCAGGTGGTGCCCGGCGCGGTGGCCGTTCCCACGGCAGCCTGTGAGGCCACCGTGATCGGCGGGAAGGTCTACTTCCCGCGGGACACCGAGGTCGAGTTCGTCGAGACCGGTGCCACCACCGATGTCCCCAACGTCTCCTGGAACGAGATCCGCTGGGACGTGGAGTCCGGGAATGCCGATGTCACGGGCCTGGAGAACGAGCCGGCCGGGGCGACGGTGGTCTTCACCGGAGACGCCGGGGATCCCGTGGCGCTGGGACTGGAGAACCGCACGAGTTCCCGCGGGCTGATCATCCTCCCGCTTCCGATCCCGCTGCCTCCGTTCGACGGCGGATCGGTGACCGGCCCGAAACCGGGGTCCGATGACCCGGGGACGCCCGGCGGGCCGGCCGATCCCGGAACCCCGGGTGAACCGGCCGATCCCGGGACCCCCGGTGATCCGACCAGTCCACCGGATCCGTCGATCCCGAACGACCCCACGGGTCCGGGGACGGCGTCGAAGGTCGGGCACGCGGGTGAACCCGGCGTCCCGGCACCCCGGGCGGCGACCTCAGGAGGTGCGCTGGCGAACACCGGAGCGGACGTCCGATGGCTGGCCGGTGCGGCTGCGGTGATGATCCTCGGCGGTGCCCTGGCCCTGATCCGAAGCCGCCGGAGCGGAACCCTTCACACCTCGGACGAGTGAGCGGGTCCACGCCCCTCGCACGCCCCCGGAGATCCCCGACCATCCACCACGAGGAGAGAACATGCTCAGCATTCCCCTACCCATCGTCATCGGCGAGGTCCACACCACTGGTTCGGCGGCTGTGGATCTGCTCGGACGGGTTGCCGTCCTGCTCTTCGATCTCTCGGCCTCATGAGCGGAAGCGAGTGGGACGACTACGTCGAGTGGTCGGGCCTGGACGAGGGACGACTGGCCGAGGTCATGCGCGACCGCACCGTCGACCGCAGTTCGGATGTCGCGCCGGATCCGGTCGCGCGGCCGCGATGGTTCCCCCGCAGGTGCCGGTTGTCAGCGGCGGCGGGAGCCCGCCATCGCGGGGCCTGAGAACAGCGCGATTCCCAGGACGAATCCGAAGTTGTACCAGTTGCCGTTGTTGCCCACCTCGTAGATGGTCACGGTGTCGGTGAACAGGGAGATGATGAAGGTCACCGGAAGGATGAGCCCGTGCCACAGTCCCCACCAGAAGCCGAGCCCCTGCGGGGAGACGTCGACGTTGGGCCCTGCGGCGCACGCGCCGAGGGTCAGGACGACGACGAGGATGACACCGGCGGCGAGCCCCGCCCGTCGCAGGGAGGTCATCTCCGCCGCCCCCTCAGGAAGTACAGGGCGGGGCCGATGAAGTTGACCGCGATGATGGCAGCCCACCTGCCCTTGCTGCCGCGTACCTCCTCGGCGGGCCGGAAGGCCAGATCGGTCCACGCCGTGACCGCCAGCGACACCTGCACGGACATCAGGGTCAGGATCGCGGTCTTCTGACCATCGGACAGTTCGTTCCACGACTTCTTCCGCACGGGTCCTCCTGGAGTGGGACTGGAAGTGTGCTTTTCCTTAACTTTAGTGGCTCGCACGGCCTCGCGAGGGGCGAAGAGACGGAGCGACGACGCACTCAGGGACGGGCATCGGCCCCGCTTCGATCACTCCGGCGATCGCCGGAGTGATCGGGAACCGTCGACCTGTCAGGCGCGGTGTTCTGACTGGGGGGTACGGGAGGGGTTCCGGGGGAGGTACCGGTCCCGCCCCCGTGATCCCGGATACCACCCGGTGAAGAGCAGGACGAGGAGGGCGAGGTCGATGACCTCGCCGCCGTAGAACATGAGCTGGGCCCCGACCCTGGCATCCGCCGGATCGACACCGACCGGGGGATGGCCGTACAGCCACCTGCCGAGGACCGAGTGGGCGGCGATGAAGAGCACGAGCACCACCGCGCGGGCCCGGAAGCTCGCACGGTGCGGGTTCGGGTCCGGTCCGATCATCGCCACAGTGAACGCCAGGCCGGCCAGGAACACGTGCGCGTGGACGAGGACGTGGACGGTCTGCGAGGAGTGCATGAGCGCGAAGAGATCGGTGGTGTAGAGCACCCACAGGCCCCCGGCGTTGAGGACGGCCGCGACGACGGGATGGGTGAGTACCCGCACAGGCGGGGACCTGAGCACTCCGGAGACCACCCGCGCGTGCCGGGGCGAGAGGGTCCGCAGGGCGAGCGTTACCGGGGCCGCGAGAACCAGCAGGAGCGGCCCGAGCATCCCCAGGAGCAGGTGGACGCCCATGTGGGCGGTGAACCCCGAGTGCGCTGCCGAGGCCAGGGGGCCGATCCACGCCACACCGAGGCAGATCAGGCCCGCGGTCCACAGCGCGGTGCGATACCGGGGCCAGGGACCTCTGGCCCGGTGCCGACGGACGCCGACCAGGTAGGTGGTGAGCACCACCGCGAGCAGAAGCACACCGAGAGTCTCCGATATCCACAGTCCGGCGGGCTCGGGATGCGCGTGGTCGTGGGGCACTCGACTCACTCCCGGGTCTGCGGGGATGCGGGTTTCCGCTCCCGTGGGCTCGGGGTCCGCCACAGGATCAGCCGCCCGATCAGCAGCAGGAGAACAGCCGAGCCGATCCACACCACGTCGTAGACCATCAGGTCCACGCCGTAGCGGATCTGGTGGATCCGGAGGACCTTGTGGAACACGATCCCGTCGAACAGCTGGAACACGCCGACGCCCGTGAGCACCGCGCCGGACCACCGCCACCACGGCACGACCATCCGCTGCCTGACGTCCCCCAACATGAACAGGCCCCACACGGTGATGAGCCAGGTCGCGCCGTGGAACAGCCCGTCCGCCAGGAGCGCGACGTTCGGGGTGGAGAGGTCGTAGAAGTGGTGCCACTGCAGGAGTAGATGAAAGACGAACAGATCGATCACCGACCCGGCGATCCCGCAACCGAAGAGGAAGCCGGACAGCACGAGTCGCCGGTCCGCGTGACGATCGGTGGTGCTGGCGTCAATCGAGGGTGGCGGCACGGTTCAGCCTCCTCGCGTCGGGTCGGGTGCCGCAGATCCTAGGGCCACCGACGAGTGGCGACCACCGCTCGCGCTGGTGGCGCCGACGGCTCGAGAACCTACTCGCGCGCGGGTTGCTCCGCGCCGGATCTCCCCTTCTCCTTCTCCCACTCCGCGCGGTCCCTCATCTCCCTGGGGCGGAAGTAGAACAACCCGGAGAGCACGGCCACGAGGAAGACCGCGAGCATCACGAAGAACAGCGGCCACACTCCGGTGAGGAAGATGATCGGCACGGCCATGGCGGTGATGAGTCCACCGCCGAAGAACGGCTCGAAGACCAGCTGCTTGTAACCGAACGCCTCGAACGCGGGGCTCTCGGCCTGGGGGTCGACCACGCGCATCAGGATGAGGCCAGTCGCGGTGACGCCCATGGACTGTCCGAAGTCACCGATGCCGCGCTCGAACCAGTAGCGACCGATGATCCGCGGGGCCAACAGGAGGAAGACGGCGACGTTGAACACGATCCCCGCCACCGCGAGGATGGCGAAGACGCCGATGTTCTCGCCGATGGCCTGCAGGGACAGCGTGGCGATGGCGGCGACGATGAGGAAGTCGAGCGCCCAGCCCTGGATCCGCAGCATAATCTGGGCGTCGATCACGTGGGCGAATCCGGCTTTGGTGGCGACGTACTGCACGATCACGCCGCCGAGGAGGGCGATGGGGAACAGGGGGACGTAGGCGAAGATCTCCAACGGGGTGTTCTCGTCGAGCATGACCGACGCGTAGGTGGCCTGCTCGATCCAGCGCAGGCCCTCCAGGATCCCGAGGCCGACGAGGATCGCCACCGTGACGATCGCGATGTGGAGCGACAGCGGCTCGACGGAGGAGGGACGGGACGTCATCTTGCCGGCGGAGTAGTACTCGTCCTTGCTGAAGAGACCCCTCTGCTCCTCGATGGACATCTTGGCGCTTCCGGTGATGATCTCCGTCTTACCGGTGCGCACCGCCCAGTTGATCAGCGCGATGCCGATCACGATCCCGCCCACGATGCCCACGGTGGCCAGTCCGACGGCCAGGTCGGCGCCCTCGCCGAAGCCCAGCTCGTCGAAGACCGGGCGCATACCGGCGGCGGTGCCGTGACCTCCCTCGAACCCGATCTCGATGAGCGCTCCGGTCATCGGCGCGGCCGCCAGGGTCGGCACGAGGATCAGTGCGGCGAGCAGGAGGCCCACGACGTACTGCCCGGAGGCGAGGGACACACCGAGCGAGAGCTGGGGGCCGACGAGCTTCACGGCCCGTTTCGCGGTCGGCAGCTTCTGCCCGAGGAACATGGTGGCGAAGATGACGCTGATCAGCAGCCCCGGCAACGAGGACCACACCTCGACCATGGGCTCGGTGAACAGGCCGTTCTCTCCCCACGGCCCCCCGAACCGGCCCAGGACCTCGGGACCCAGCAGCAGGAGCAGCGCCCCGGCGACGATCGAGCTGGGCAGGAACAGTGACTGGACTATCCCCACCTTGACGCGGATGATCTTTCCGATCAGCAGCGCCAACCCGAGTATGAGTAGCGCGAAGCCCACCGCATTGGCCGTCATGGGGCAACCTCGGTTCCGGTCGGTGACGCATGGCGTGGAGGCCGGCCCCGTCTCTCTACATCTGCCGATCGACGTGACGACTCCCCGGTTGTGAGGAATGTACGCCGTGTTATCGCTGAAATGAACCTGAACCGCTGATCGGTAACCATGCCGTCACTTCGCTCGCCGCGGGCGCCGCGGATCGGTCATCATCGAGCGGTGACGGAGAAACGGTGGGCGGAACTGACGGAATGGCCGATGATCGGGGCGGCGTTGGCCTTCCTCGTCGCCTACGCGGTCTCGGTCCTGCTCGATCCGGCCGGCTCGGGGGGCGTGGCCGTCGAGGTCGTGATGGTGGGGACCTGGGTGCTCTTCGCGGTGGACTTCGGGGTGCGCCTGGCGCTGGCGAAACAGCGGGGCCGGTGGTTGTTCACACATTGGTACGAGGTCGTGGTGATCGCGCTGCCGATGCTCAGGCCCCTGCGCCTGCTCCGGCTGGTGATGCTGCTCAGCGTCATGCACCGCTCGGCGGGGACGGCCGTGCGCGGCCAGGTGATCGCGTACGCCGCGGGCTCGACATCGGTCCTGCTGGTCGTGTCCTCCCTCGCGATCCTGGACGCCGAGCGCGGGGCTCCGGGCTCATCGATCGAGACCTACGGTCAGGCGTTGTGGTGGGCTGTCGTGACCGTCACCACGGTCGGATACGGGGATATCGCGCCGGTGACCCCGACGGGCCGGGTGATCGCGACGGGATTGATGCTCGCCGGGATCGCCCTCCTGGGCGTCGTCACGGCCACGCTCGCCTCGTGGATCGTGGACCGGGTCAGCGAGCAGGACGAGCTCAACCAGTCCGCCACGCAGGCACAGGTCAGCCGCCTGTCGGCGGACATCGCGGCACTGCGCGAGGATCTCGGGCGTCTCGGTGCCGTCGCGGAGGGCCGGAGCGGGCGGCCGGACCACCCCGCCACGGAGACGTACCGTTGACGGTATGACTTCCCAGGAGCGGTCCGGCGTACGGCTCACCGATGCCTTCGCCCGCGAATTCCCCGATCTCGGGGTGCGATGGACGGCGGCCGAGGCACCCACGCCGCGCCTGCTCGCCCTCAACGAGCCGCTGGCCGTCGAGGTGGGCGTCGCCCCGGCCTACCTGCGGGGGGACGAGGGCCTGGCCCTGCTGACCGGCACCCACGTCCCCGACGGCTCCACCCCGGTCGCGCAGGCGTACGCGGGCCACCAGTTCGGTGGCTATTCCCCGCGACTGGGCGACGGGCGGGCCCTGCTGATGGGTGAGCTGCCGGACGGGCGCGACCTCCACCTCAAGGGCTCCGGCCGTACGCCGTTCGCCCGTGGTGGCGACGGACTGGCGGCGGTCGGGCCGATGCTCCGCGAGTACCTCATCAGCGAGGCGATGCACGCGCTGGGGGTGCCCACCACCCGGGCGCTGGCGGTGGTCGGAACCGGAGTGGCCGTCCACCGCGAGCAACCGTTGCCGGGGGCCGTGCTCGCCCGTGTCGCGGCCAGCCACCTGCGAGTGGGCACCTTCCAGTTCGCCCGCTCCACCGGAGACGTCGAGTTGGTGCGCAGGCTCGCCGATCACGCCATCGCGCGCCACTACCCGCAGGCGGCCGACGCGGAGAACCCGTATCTCGCGCTGTTCACGGCCGTCCTCGACGCCCAGGCCTCCCTGGTGGCGCAGTGGATGCTGCTGGGGTTCATCCACGGGGTGATGAACACGGACAACACCACGATCTCCGGCGAGACCATCGACTACGGACCGTGTGCGTTCATGGAGCAGTTCGACCCCGCCACGGTGTTCAGCTCGATCGACACCCAGGGCCGCTACGCCTACGGCAACCAGCCGCCCATCGTGCAGTGGAACCTGGCGAGGTTCGCCGAGACCCTGATCCCGTTGGTCGACGACGACGAGAACGCGGCCGTCGAGACGCTGACAGCCTCGTTGGGGACGTTTCCCGCCCGCTACCAGGAGGCCTGGACCGCGGGGATGCGCACCAAGCTGGGACTTCCCGCTGCGCTGGGCCGACCGGCCGGGTCGGGCGATCCGGAGGGGCCGGGCGAGCCCGGCTCGGGCGAGGCGGCCGGGCCGGAGGCGGTCGAGCCGCTGCTGGAGGAGCTCTCGCGGCTGCTCACCGCGACCCGCGTCGACTTCACGTCGTTCTTCCGCGCGCTCATCCCCGCGGCGGCGGGCGACACCTCGCCGGTACGCGAGCTGGTGGGGGAACTGGCCGACGGGTGGCTGGCGAAGTGGCGCGCACTGGATCCCTCGGTTGAGGTGATGGCGGGAGCCAATCCCGTGTACATCCCGCGCAACCACCTGGTGGAGGAGGCCCTGGACGCGGCCACGGCGGGCGATCTCGGGCCGTTCGACGACCTCCTCGTCGTCGTCACCGATCCCTACACCGAACGTCCCGGACTGGAGCGGTACGCCAGCCCGGCCCCGCCGGACTCCTCCCCCCACGTCACGTTCTGCGGAACCTAGGGCAGGCGTCCGGGGACCGCCCCGCCGCCGGCATGGGAGTGCGCGGGAGGTCGTGGTCGGTCGGGCCGCGGAGTGTCCCCGCCCGGGACGACGCCGGGGCTGGCCGGGGAGTCGGCGACCGGCCGGCCGCCGTCGCCGGGGCTCGCCGTGAGCAGGACCGCCACGATCCCCAGCCCCATCGCGATGACCTGCGGGGCCCCGATCCGGTCCCCGAGCATCGCCCACGCCCAGATCGCCGATACCGGAGGGGTGAGGTAGAGCAGCATGCTCGTGCGCGTGGCTCCGAGGGTGCGCAGGGCGAGGATGTACGCCCCGTAACCCCCGAGCCCGGCCGGGACCACCAGCCACGCGAGCGAACCCACCAGCCGGGCCGTCGGGTCGACCGCGATGCCGGTGGTGAGCGCCGCGACGGTGACGAAGACGATCGCCGCCGCGCACACCTGGACCGTCAGGGCGGTCACGAGGTGGACCCGTGGCGCCCAGCGGCGCTCGAGCAGCGCCGAGCAGGTCAGGCCCAGGAGGCTGATCATCGGTAGGGTCATCGCCGGGCCGAGGTCACTGACCCCTCCCACGCAGAGGGCGACCGCGCCGAGTCCGAGCGCGACCCCGCTCCACTGCCGCGGTGCCAGCCGGTCGCCCCAGAACACGGCTCCGGCGGCCGCGACGAGCAGCGGCTGGGCGGAGCACACCAGTGCGGCCGTCCCCGCGTCCACACCGGCCGCGGCCGCGGCGAACAGGCCACCGAGGAACATCACGTGTGCGGTGAGGCCGAGGACGCACTGCTGCCCGAGATCTCGGCGGCTGATCCGGCTCCCGATAACCGTGACCGCCGAGAGCAGCAGTCCGGCGGTGATGACGTACCGCCACGCCAGCAGGCCCGCGGGAGCCGTGTCCGCGGTGCCCCACGCCACACCCACGAACCCGCAACTCCACAGCAGTACGAATGCCCCGGCCACCAGTGTTCTGTCCACGGCCCGAGCAAAGCATACCGATCGGTATACTGTCAGTGCACCCATCGGGCACCGCCGGGGAGTGGACCGTTGTGAGGAGGACCGGGTGGCCCCTGAACCGTGGCCGATCATCCCGACGACCGAGGTGGGGGAACGCATCCTCGAGGCTGCCGACGACCTCTTCTACTCGAGGGGCATCACGGCCGTCGGTGTCGAGCTCATCGCCGAGCGGGCGCGGACCACCAAGCGCACGCTCTATCAGCGCTTCGGGTCCAAGGATGGTCTCGTCGACGCGTATCTGCGTCGGCGTGGCAGCCGGTGGCAGCAGTATCTCGTCGACCATCTCGACGCGACGGAGTGGAGCCTCGCCGAATTCTTCCGTCGGGCCGAGGAGTGGGTGAGGTCGAACCATCGCGGATGCGCCTTCGTCAACGCGTGGGCCGAGGTCGGGGGAGCGGGGCGGTCTGCCGCCGCCGAGACGATCAGGGAGGAGAAGCGGTGGATGCGCGAGCTCCTCGTGGTGCTCGTGGGGGGCGACAGGGTGGTGGCGGCGGCCGTCCATCAGCTCTACGAGGGTGCGCAGGTCGCGGCGACGGTGCTCGGGGAGGCCTCCGCGTTCCGGGTGGCCGATGATGCGGCGCGTGTACTCGTGGCGAGCGACGGGCGCTGAGGTGGACGGGGCAGGGTGGGCGGGACAGGGGCGGACGGGGCGGCGAATCTCCTTGGCGGACACGAGTTATCAATGAAAACTTATTGACACGACTACATGGTTGTCCTACGTTCAGCGGACAGGCACGTCCCGCCTCAGGCCACCCGCCTGAGGTCGCGGACCGCCAGAGGGGTGGCCATCATGAGGATTCTCATCGCCGACGGCGAGGGGACGTACCGCCGGTCCTCCGGGGTGATGGACGCCTTCGTCGACGATCTCTCCTTCCGCCTCGGCGCCCGCGCCGCGGTCCGGGTGCAGTGGCCGGAGCCCGAGCGGACCCGCCTCCACCGTCCGCGGAGCTGGGACGCCGCCTCGGCCGCCGGCGTGGCGGACCTGGCCCGGCTCGTGGGTCTCCACCCGTCCGACGGGATCGTCCTCCTGGGGTGTTGCTGCGGGTGCCGCGTGATCCACGACTGGTTGGACGCGTACCCCGAACAACTGGACCGGGTGCTGGCCGTCGGCCTGCTCTCGGACCCGTTGCGCCCCCGCGACCGGTGGCTGCCGGGCACCGGCGACCCGGGCGGCCAGGGCGTGGCGGGCAGACGCGTGGGCCCGGTTCCGGACCGGACCTTCTGGGTCTCCGTTCCCGGCGACCCGCTGAGCGGCATCGAGAGGGACAGCCTCCTCCGGGCGGCGGTCCGTGACTCCCCGCTGACCCCGGATCAGGTGTACCGCGGGCTCCTCGAAGGCCTCCCGGAATCCCGCACCCAGCTGGCCATGCGTCTGCACGTGCTCCAGCACCCGGCCGAGTGGCCGATGGTGTTCGGCCGCCGCCTGGACGAGGCCCGCGCGGCGCTGGTCAGGTACGAGGACCGCGCGTACGCCGCGCAGTACTCCGAACCCGGGCCCGACGGCAGGTCCCCGCTGGAGATCCTCGGCGACCGGCTGGTCGACCAGGTGGGTTCCCGGCCAGCCCTGCCTCAGGACCTGCCGGGGCGGTTGGCGTCCTGACCGGGGAGCGTCGCCCGGCGGACCCGGAGCCAGTTCAGGACGGCCACCACCATCACCACGGCTGAGGCCACGGCGGCGGTCCAGACCAGGGCCCCGGACTCGAACCGGCCCTCGGTGCGACCCACAGCGACCCACGCCAGCCCCCAGGCGGTCGCCAGGGCTGGCGCCACCCGGCCGCGACTGAGCAGGGCCGTGGCCAGCCCGATCCCCGCCGCGGCGACGATGCCGACGAGCCCGAGCGGGATCTCGGTCACCGGGTCGACGCCCTCGGCCGCGAGCCACGCGAAGGTGTTGGCGAGCGTGGCCACCGACACCCAGCCCAGGTAGAGGCCGAACGTACCGTCGGTGACGACCAGCTCCACCACGCCGCCGGTCCGCGGTGCGCCGAGGAGGTACATGATGCGGACCAGCACGCCGAGCAGGACCACGATCACCACCACCGAGAACGCGATCTGGTCGAGCTGCACGGTCCAGATCCAGGCGGCGTTGAGCAGGACCGAGGCCAGCGCCCACGGCCGCAGCGCCCGCTGCCGGGCAGACCGGCGCGCGGTGGCGTTCAGCTGCCAGAGTGCGTAGGCGATCAGGCCCAGGTAGATGACGCTCCAGATGCCGAACGCGGAACCCGCGGGAGCCACCGGCGTGACGTCCGCGGACAGCGCCCCGCCGGCGGCCTCGGCCACCGGGGTGCCACCGAGGGCGCCGCTGCCGACGAATGCGGCCACGATGGCGGCCGCCACCCCGAGGAGCGTGATCACGGGCATGGCCCACCCCGTGACCCGGGTCGTGTCGGCCTCGGTCGGGGACGCCTCGGTCGGGGACGCCTCGGTCTGGTTCGGTGTCGACTGGTCCATGTTGACGACCGTAGCCGCAGTTCACCGGGGTGGCGACCCGGCCCGGGTCACGGCGACCGGATGCACGGGACGGCGCCGACGTGCAAGGTGGGAGACATGACCACATCTACGAGCGTCACCGTCGAGCGCGTGATCGACCACTCGGCGGCCGAGATCTTCGACATCCTCACCAACCCGGAGAACCACGCCAGGCTGGACGGCTCGGGCTTCGTCCGCGGGGACTACAAGTCCGACCGGATCCAGCAGGTCGGCGACGTGTTCTCCATGGACATGGAGGGCGACCACATGGGTGGCGAGTACCGCACCGAGAACCACGTCACCGGGTACGGCAAGGACAAGATCCTGGCGTGGCAGACCGCGCCCGCCGGCACCGAGCCCCCCGGCTGGGAGTGGGTCTGGGAGCTCGAGAGCCGTGGGCCCGAGTCGACGCTGGTGCGCCTGACCTACGACTGGGGCAAGGTCACCGACAAGGAGATCCTCAAGAAGGTGTCCTTCCCGCTGGTGTCCGAGCAGCAGCTCGAGGACTCGCTGTCCAACCTCGCCGCCGCGGTGGCCGGCTGAGCCGGACCCCGTCAGCTGGTCACCCCGTAGTGGTCAGCGCCCGCAGCATCTCGCCCCAATGGGCCAGCGGCAGCAGGTGGCCCTCACCCGGGTATAGGGTCAGCTCGGCCGCGCCCAGGTGCTCGGCCAGCCAGCGCCCGTTGACCGGTGGGGCCATCTCGTCGTCGTCGCCGTACCAGAGGTGCACGGGCGCGCGGACGTCCTCGACCCGGAAGCCCCACGGTCCGACGAAGGCCACGTTGTCCCACGCGATGGCCCCCGTCCCCTGCCGGAGCGCCTCGCGGAAGTTCACGAACAGGGCCCGCCGGGCGGCCGGATCGGCGATCACCGCCGCGTCGCTGTCCGCCCACATCCAGTCGACCCACGGCGCCGTCTCGTCGTCCCTGACCGACAGCATCGCGTCGAGTACCCCGGAGTTGCCGGACCGGAACAGCTCGGCCGCGCGGGCGGGGTCGTGCGGCAGGTGGGAGAGTGCCTCGAGATCCCCTGCGGTCAGCGCCTCGCGCGCACCTGGCATCCGATCGAACGGGGCCAACCCGCCGGAGATCCCCACCCGCAGGACGCGATCGGGCGAGGCGGCGGCAGTGGCCAGCGCGAACGCCCCTCCGCCCGACCAGGCCGAGACGGCGAACCGCGCCGCGCCCAGGTCGTCGGCGACCGCCAGGACGTCCCGCGCGACCCCGCCCGGGCTGATCGGTCCGGCGTCGGACAGGCCGTAGCCGGGGCGATCGACGCCGATCACCCGGATGCCCGCCCGTTCGGCGAGCTCGGAGCCGAAGTCCATCTCGAGACGCGAGCCCGGGGTCCCGTGGAAATGGATCACCGGCCGCCCGGCGGGGTCCCCGCACTCGTGGACGGCGATGCGCCGCCCGTCGACGCGGACCATGTGATCGGTCATGATGCCGAGCCTAGGGCTCGGGCGCGTGACGAGGGACGACGACGAGGTGAGCCATCTCACCGCAGAGGCCGGAGGTCGCGACGCCGCGCCGATCCGTCCCCGTGAGCAGCGACGACGCCCGTGGGGGTCTCGCATCCCGCCGCCCGACCCCGGCCCGGATCGCGTAGTTGCGCCGCGCGGGGGTTGCACCGCCCCCGTACCCCGCTCGTAGGGTCGTCGGCCGTCCCCGTCGATGGTCGACGGCCGATGTTGGACACCCGATGCACGAACCGAGACCTCAGGAGGTCACGTCAGATGCAGAAGAAGCTCGTCCGAACCCTGACCGGCGCGATGCTCGCAGGCGGTCTCGCCGCCGGCGGAGCCTCGCTGGCGGCTCCCGCCGCCTCCGCGGCGCCCGCGAGCGCCTGGGACCAGGTGGCCCAGTGTGAGTCCGGCGGTGACTGGCACATCAACACCGGCAACGGATACTTCGGCGGCCTGCAGTTCGCCGCCCAGACGTGGAACGGATTCGGCGGCGGCGAGTACGCCCCGACCGCCGACCAGGCCACCCGTGAGCAGCAGATCGACATCGGCGAGCGCGTGCTCGCCGGGCAGGGGCCGGGCGCCTGGCCCAACTGTGGTGGCCCGCTGGGCTGAGCGACGGCCGCCGCCGGCGCCATCACGCCGACGGCGCCATCAATAAGAGCGTTCCGCACACCCGTCTCTCGGGCGATGTGTGCGGGACGCTCTTGGCGATGCGCGAGCATCCATCCCGGACGGCGGGAGAGCGTCCGTCCTCGGGCCCCCCGACCGCAGGGTCCGGCGGCGATTAGGCTCTCCAGACCGTGACCGCCGCCGAGACCGTCTACTCCGCCCTCGTGACCCGCGAGCACTCCCGCGGGAACGACCTCCCGGAGCAGGTGGAGCGCGACGTCCCCCGCAACGGCCTGCGGTTGGTGGCGGCCAACACCCTCCAGTCCTCGGGCGACCAGACGGTCAACGCGTCCACTGTACTGCCGTGGCTGTTCCACGCCCTGGGGGTGCCCGCGGCGTTGGTCGGTCTACTGGTCCCCATCAGGGAATCGGGGTCGATGCTGCCCCAGGTTCTGCTCACGCCGCTCGTCCTGCGGGTCGCCCACCGCAAGTGGGTCTTCGTCACGGGGGCGGGGGTGCAGGCCGCGGCGGTGGCGGTGATGGCAGGCATCGCCGCACTCGGCCACGGCACGGCTGCGGGCGTGGGGATCCTGGGTGCGCTGGTGGTGTTCTCCCTCGGGCGGTGCCTGTGCTCGATCGCCTCCAAGGACGTCCAGGGTCGCACCATCCCCTCCGGCGAGCGGGGTCAGATCATCGGGCTCGCCACCTCGGCGGCCGGGATCGTGGCCGTGACGCTGGGGCTGGCGATCCGTGCGTTCGGCGGCGACGACCTGGGGCCCGGCGACCTCGCCCTGCTGCTGGCCGGCGGCGCGGTGCTGTGGGTGCTCTCGGCACTGGTCTACGCGCGCGTCACCGAACCGGCGGGGGAGGCCGCCGCCGGGGCCGCCGCTCAGCCGGACGGCGACGGCGGCGGATCCTGGTTCGCCGAGGCGGCCCGGATGTTCCGCGAGGACCGGACGTTCCGCAGGTTTGTCACCGTGCGTGGCCTGATCCTCGTGTCGTCGCTGAGTCCGCCGTTCATCGTGTCCATGTCCGTCGCGGCGGGCACCGGTGCGCTGGCCGGGCTCGGCGGGTTCATCCTCGCCTCCGGGATCGCCTCGCTCATCGGGGGGCGGATCTTCGGCCGGCTCGCCGACCGGTCCAGCCGTCGGCTCATGGCGTGGGCGGCCGCCGCGGCGTCGATCGTGGCGCTGGGTTTCGTCGTGGCCGTCTCGCTCCCCGGCGTCGACGGCTCGTCCGCGGTGGGGACCGTGTTCTTCGTGAGCGGCTACTTCCTGCTCACCCTGTTGCACTCCGGGGTCCGCGTGGGGCGCAAGACCTACGTCGTGGACGTGGCCGAGGGCGACCTGCGGACGACCTACGTCGCGGTCTCCAACTCGGCCATGGGGATCATCCTGCTCGTGGTGGGCGGCATCAGTTCGGTCATCGCGCTGGCGGGGGTCGAGTGGGCGCTGGTCTTCCTCGCGATACTGGGGTTGATCGGTGCGGCGTCGGCGCTGAGAATGCCCGAGGCGTCCGCGGCCCGGTGATGCCGGGTGCGTATGCGCCCCGGGGTGTGGAAGCCTCGAGACGGACGGCGGGTGTAGGCCGCCGGTCATGACGACGACGAGGAGACGCGCCGTGCCCGATGACAATCTCACCCTCACGGACTTCCGAGCAGGCTTGCTCGACGGGAGCGAGAAGGACCTGGCCGACTACGCCGGTCAGGTGGTTCTGGTGGTCAACACCGCCAGCAAATGTGGGTTCACCCCGCAGTACAAGGGGCTGCAGAAGCTGTACGAGGAGTACCGCGACCAGGGCTTCGTGGTGCTGGGCTTCCCGTGTGACCAGTTCGCCCACCAGGAGCCGGGCACCGACGAGGAGATCGGGTCGTTCTGCGAGCGCAACTTCGGGGTGGAGTTCCCGCTGTTCTCCAAGATCGAGGTCAACGGATCGGGCACCCACCCGCTGTACCGCTGGCTCAAGTCGCAGGAATCCGGGCTGCTGGGCGGTCGGATCTCGTGGAACTTCACCAAGTTCCTCATCGGGCGGGACGGCACCGTGGTCGGTCGGTTCGGCCCCAATCGCAAGCCCGAGGACCTGCGCAAGGCCGTCGAGGAGGCGCTGCGGGGCGAGTGAGGCCGTGCGGTGAGCCGGTGTGCGGAGTGGGACGAATCAGGTTGTTGTGGCTAAGGTTCCCGAGTCACCGCTGAGAACATTGGAGCTGCATGCCCGTCCTGGTCCCCCGACTCGCCACTGTCACCGCCACCGTCGGCGCGCTCGCCCTCGCCCTGACCCTCGGCTCGGTCGCCCCGGCCGGAGCGCAGCTCGGCAGCATCGACCCCTCCGCGCTCGGACTCGAGGATCTGGACGCCATCATGGAGGCCGTGGGGTCGGTGCCGCTCGGTTCGGCGGCCGGGTCGCTCGGCTCAGTCGGGTCCGCTGATATCCCGCTCGACGGGGAGGGCTCGTCGCAGCCGCTCAGGAACGAGCCCCGACCGGTGGACCCGACCATCACGGAGTCGGAGTTCATCGAGGTCGAGCGGACGTCCGGCGACTACGAGTACTGGAAGGTCACCTCGGCGGCCATGCGACGCGAGGTCATCCTCGAGGTCGTGCCTTCGCGCGTGTCCGACGGGCCGGCACCGGTCCTGTACATGCTCGACGGCGTCGACGCCCCCGAGTACAACTCGGGCTGGAATCATCAGGCGCGCATCGACACCCGTCTGCGCGACGAGAACGTCCACGTGTTCGTTCCGACCGGCGCGTACGCCTCGTACTACACGGACTGGGAGAACGCCGACCCCGTCCTGGGCTTCAACAAGTGGGAGACGTTCCTCATCCAGGAGCTGCCCGGGATCGTCGAGGAGCGGTTGAACACCAACGGCAGGAATGCGATCGGCGGCATCTCGATGGGTGGCCAGGCGGCCATGCACCTGGCGGCGACCTACCCGGAGATCTACCAGGGTGTCATGTCCTTCAGCGGCTACTACTCGACCATGGACGCGTTGGGCTACCAGACCGTCCGCGGCACGCTGGAGACCCGCGGCGGCGACGTCGAGAACATGTGGGGTCCTCACCGCGGCGAGAGATGGCAGAACGACACGATCTCCCACGCCGAGGACCTCAAGGGCACCCGCGTGTTCTTCTCGGCTGGCAGCAACGTCGCCGGACCTGACGACTTCGCCAACTACGGCGGCGGTGCGGACTTCATGAACATGGTCCTGGGTCAGTTGCTCGAGATGGGTGTCCTCGAAGGCTCCAAGGCGTTCGAGAGGGCTCTCGACCGCGCCGGTGTCGAGCACCGCGTCGACTACGCCGAGACCGGATTCCACAACTGGCCGAACTTCCTCAAGAACTTCGACAACGGCTGGGAGCACATCAAGCCCGCTCTCGAGGGCTGACCCCCGCCCCGCGGCGTCACCAGTTCGTCACCGTCATCGTCAAGAGCGTTCCGCGCACCTCCTTCTCGGGCGATGTGTGCGGAACGCTCTTGGCGACGGGCGACGGGCGACGGGCGACGGGGGGCAGGGGCGGGGGAGGCGGGCCCGCTCGAGGTCGCGCCCGGGCCCGGGCGGGATCCGCTATCCGATCGCGGACAGCGGGGTCCGCGATGGCGCACCGGATTCCCGGTGGAGGCCGGCACGTCGCTCGAGGTACCCGGCGATCCTGCCGATCGCGCTCTCGAGCACCGCGGCGTCGGGCAGACACACGATCCGGAAGTGGTCCGGCTCGGGCCAGTTGAAGCCGGTGCCGTGGGTCACCAGGACGTGCTCGGAGCGCAACAGATCCAGCACCAGTTCCTCGTCGCTCCCGATGCCGAACCTCTCGGTGTCCAGCCGGGGGAAGGAGTAGAGCGCGCCGCGGGGCGCCACGCAGCTCACTCCCGGGATGGCGTTCAGGCGCTCGGTGGCCAGTGCGAGTTGTCGCTCGATCCGGCCGTCGGGGTCGATCACGTCGGCGCCCCACGGTGAGTCCTCGGCCAGCGCGACCGGGATCGCGTACTGGCCCGGGACGTTGGGGCACACCCGCATGTTGGCGAGCAGGGTGAGTCCTTCGAGCAGGTCCTGCGCCCGATCGAGGGGCCCGGTCGCGGCGACCCAGCCGGCCCGGTATCCGCACACCCGGTACGCCTTGGACAGCCCGCCGAAGGTCAGGCAGAGCACGTCGTCCCCGGCGGCCAGCGCCGCGTGGTGGTGGCGGGCGCCCGAGAAGATCACCTTCTCGTAGATCTCGTCGCTGAGCAGGACGAGCCCGTGCCGACGGGCGATGTCGGCCATCCCCCGGACGGTCTCGGCACTGTAGACGGCGCCGGTCGGGTTGTTGGGGTTGATCACCACCAGCGCGGTCGTCCGCGGGGTGATCTTGGACTCGATGTCCGCCAGCGACGGGTTCCAGCCATCGGCTTCGTCCGCCAGATAGTGCACGGGCACGCCACCGGTGAGGTTCACCGCGCCGGTCCACGTGGGGTAGTCCGGCGCCGGGACCAGGATCTCGTCGCCCGGATCGACCATCGCCTGCAGGACCAGCGTGATGAGCTCGCTCACCCCGTTGCCGAGGAACACGTCCTCGGCGCGGATCCCGGGCACGCCCCAGCGCCGGTAGTGGTCGGCCACCGCCGCCCGTGCCTGCGGGATGCCTCGCGAGTCCGAGTAGGCCTGGCCCGTGCCGAGTTCACGGGCCACGGCATCGACGATCTCGGGCCGGGCCTCGAGACCGAACGGGTGCATGTTCCCCAGGTTCAGTCGCAGGATGTCGTGGCCCTCGGATTCGAGCCGCATGGCCTCGGTGAGGATGGGACCGCGGACGTCGTAGCGCACGTCGCGGAGGCGTCGGGATTGGCGGTAGATCTGCATGTGGACCATCCCACCGTGAAAGTGGACCGGCGAGAAGGTCCACTTCTCGCACAGTCGAGGGACCACTTTCCGGCCCGCGGGCCTAGGCTGGGCGCATGGCCCAAACCTCCCGTCTCGGATCCCTGGTCCTGGGTGAGGTCTCGGGCGCCGCGGATCTGGTGGACACGATGATCGACCTGATCTCCGACGGTTCGCTGGCCGACGGCGACAGGCTGCCCTCCACGCGCGCGCTCGCCGAGCAGACCGGGCTCTCCCGCGGCACCGTGGTCCGGGCGTTCGATGAACTCTCGGCGGCCGGATTCGTCGACTCCGTCCAGGGGTCGGGCACCCGGGTCGCCGCCGGGGCGGGTCAGGCGGCACGCGCCGGGGCGCGGACGCGCGGAGGGGGCGACACCTCGTCGTCGTCACGATCCTCCACGTCACGATCCTCCACGTCACGGTCGTTGTCGCCGCGGTCCTCCGCCACGGGGTCGTCGCCGGTTCCAGAGCCCCGTCGGGGCAGGTCGGCGCGCGATCTGCGTCCCGGGATCCCGGACGTCGCGCTGGTGGACGAGCGGGCCTGGCGCTCCGCGGTGCGGGCGGCGGCCGCGCAGGGGCTGGCGGGCCTCAACCCGTGGGAGGAGCCGAGTCCCACGTTGCGTGCCGCGCTGGCCGACCACCTGCGCCGGCACCGGGGCATCGCCGCAGCGGACCCGCTGCTGTTCGACAGCTCACGCTCGGCGATCGCGGCCCTGTGTTCGGCGTTCGCCGCGGCACACGGCCCGGTCGCGTTCCACGCGGAGGACCCCGGCTACCGGGGGGCACTGCTGATGGCCCGCGAACAGAACCTCGAGGTGCGGTTCCACCCCGCGGAGCCCGGCGGCCTCGACTCGGCGCGGCTGGGCTCTGAGCGGGCGATCGTCTTCACCACCCCCGCGCATCAGTTCCCGCTGGGGCACCGCATGAGCGTGGACCGGCGGGTGGCGCTGGTCGACTGGGCCCGGCGCACGGGGTCGCTGGTGATCGAGGACGACTACGACGGCGAGTTCCGCTACGGCGTCGCCCCGCTGCCGGCGCTCGTCACCCTGCCCGCCGCGGCCGATCACGTGGCGTACGTGGGAACGTCGTCCAAGTCGGTGGCCCCCGACCTGCGCGTGGCGTGGTGCCTGCCGCCGGCCGCGTTGCGCCGTGAGGTCGACCGCTGGCTCGTCGTGCACCGGCGCGGCCCGTCGACGTTGCCCGCGGAGGCGTTGGGCGCGTTCATCGACTCCGGCGCGATGGACCGCCACCTGGCACGGGCGGCGCGGGTATACAGCGACCGGCGTCACCGTCTGGTGGCCGCGCTCGCGCGGGAGTGCCCGCACCTCGACGTGACGGGTGTAGAGGCGGGATTGCACCTGTGTGTGTTGCTGCCCGGGTACGACGACGACGAGGTGGTGCGCGAGCTCGAGCGGGCCGGCTGGCGCACCCGGTCGCTGAGCGGGCAATCCGCGCGGTACGCGGTTCCGGGGCTGGTGCTGAGCTACTCGCGGCTCGTGGCGCGCGGCGCGGACGAGTTCGCCGCGCGGCTGCGGCAGGTGATCGGTGGCATGTGAGCCGCAGCGGGTGCGAGACGGGATGCGCGGCCTTACAGTGGCCGCGCGAGGTTCGTACCGAGCTCGGAGGAGACGCACGATGGGCACATCATTCTGGCGACGCACGACGATCGATCCCCCGGTGGCGGAGTTCCCCGAGGGTGAGCACGTGGACATCGTGGTGGTGGGGGCGGGTTTCACCGGCCTGATCACCGCCCTGATCGCGGCCGCACGGGGCAGCTCGGTGGTGGTGTTGGAGGCCCACACCGTCGGTGCCGGGGCCAGCGGCTCGACCACGGCCAAGGTCTCGGTCCTGCAGGGGACCCGGTTGTCGACCATCCGCTCGCACCACGGACTGGAGACCGCCCGCGCCTACGCGGAGGCCAACCAGTACGGCCTGGACTGGTGGGCGGAGTTCTGCGGGTCCCACGGCGTGGAGGTGCAGCGACCCCGGGCGGTCACCTTCTCGCGCAGCCTGAAGGGGACCAGCACCCTGCGCTCGGAGAAGCGCACACTCGACGCCCTCGGACTGCCCGCGCGGTGGTACGACCGGATCGACGTGCCGTTCCCCGCCCGGGCCGCCGTGGAGCTGCCCGACCAGATGCAACTCGACCCCGTCGAGGCGCTCGCCGCACTGGTCCGCGCCACGACGGCGCTCGGTGTCCGGATCGTCGAGCACTCCCGGGTCACCGGACTGGACGTGCGGGGGCAGGACGGGGACGCCCACGTGGAGGTGCGCAGCGACGGCGGCACGTGCTCGGCGCGTGACGTCGTGTTGGCCACCGCGTCCCCGGCCCTGGACCGTGGCCCCACCGCGGCGTCGATGGAGGCCGAGAGGTCCTATCTGTGCGCGTTCGAGTACGCCGGCGGCCTGCCGGAGGGGATGTACGGCTCGGTCGAGAGCCCGGTCCGCTCGCTTCGGAGCGTGCCCGTGGGCGACCGCGAGGTCCTGCTGGTGGGCGGAAACGGCCACCGCACGGGGACGGCCGCGGGCACCGAATCCAAGATCGACTCGCTGCGCGAATACGCCGCCAAGCACTTCCCCGGCGCCGAGTTCACCCACGGCTGGTCTGCGCAGGACTTCCACCCGGTCACGCTGCTGCCCAAGTCCGGCCCGATGCCGTGGGGGAAGGGACGCGTGCACTTCGCCGGCGGGTACAGCAAGTGGGGCCTCACGGGCGCACCCGCGGCGGCGGGGATCATGGTGGACCGTCTCAGCGGACGGGAGCCGCGCGTCTCCTTCGGCACGCCGTCGCTCACCGGTGTGCTCCGCACGTCCGTCTCCCTGTACGCCGACCTCCCGGTGCAGCTCGCGGCCACGGCCGTGCAGGCGGCCGTGCGTCCTCCCCGGCCGACCCTCCGACCGATCGGCGAGGCCACCGGGGACGACGGCCGGACCTGCAGGGTCGGGCTCCTGTGCCCGCACATGGGCGCCGCGCTGAGCTGGAACGAGGCCGAGCGGTCGTGGGACTGCCCGTGGCACGGGTCGCGGTTCTCGGCGTGTGGCGAACTCCTCGAGGGTCCGGCGACCCGGGACCTCAAGCGCTACGACGAGGTCTGACCCCGGCCCCGTTAGTGGACGATAGTCCAGTATTCGGCGCGACCTTGACGGCTGCCCGAGAACGAGGAACGCCCCGGCCAGACCCGTGACGGGTCGAGCCGGGGCGTTCCTCGTTCTCGGCCCGTCCGTGCCTGTCAGGCCGGGGGCATCATGACCCCGTCGATGGCGTGGATGACGCCGTTCGTGGCCGGCACGTCGGTCTGGATGACGGTGATGCGGTTGCCCGCTCCGTCCACCAGCATGACGGTCTCGCCCTCCACCTCGACGGTGAACTCGGCGCCCTGGAGGGTCGCGACGGTCTCGCCGTCCATCCCCATGACGTCCTCGGCCATGACGTCGCCCTCGATCACATGGAACTGCAGGATCTGGGCCAGGTCACCGGTCGGATCGGCGAGGAGCTCGTCGAGCTGACCGTCGGGCAGCGCCTCGAAGGCCTCGTCAGTCGGTGCGAAGACCGTGAAGGGGCCGGGACCCTCGAGGGTCTCCACCAGGCCCGCGGCCTCGAGCGCCTGGGTGAGGGTGGTGAAGTTCCCCGCGGCCATCGCGGTCTCGACGATGTTGCCGGTGGCCGCCGGCTCCTCCGTCATCTCCTCCTCGGTCGTCTCCTCGGTGGTCATCTCCGTGGTCATGGTGGTCTCTTCAGTGGTGGTGGCGTCGTCGGCCGTGTCGTCCGTGCCGCACGCCCCCATGAACACTGCGAGTCCGATAGCTCCCGTTACTGCGATCGTCCGCTTCATGAGCAACCTTTCGTCTTGGGTCGGGGGTAACCCCAGTGTGGGGGGACGGCCGCGACAGATGTAACCGGTGAGACAGAATCGTTGTAGTGCCGTTAACCGCGCCGACACCTCCCCGACCCCCACCCGAGCGACTCGTCGGGGCGCGCGACCGGTGGGCGCCGTGACACCCTGAGGTCGTGAAGACGCCGGTACCTGACTACCTACTCGAGATCCGCGACCTGTGTTCGACGGGCGCGGACGGGCACCTCGCCGACTACATCCCCGAACTCGCCGCCGTGGACCCGGATCGGTTCGCCGTGGCCGCCTGCACGATGGACGGCGTCGTCTACACCGCCGGTGACGCGGACGCCGAGTTCACCATCCAGTCGATGAGCAAGCCGTTCGCCTACGCGCTGGCACTGCGCGACCGCGGGATCGAGGCGGTTCTGGAGAAGGTGGCCGTCGAGCCGTCCGGGGACGCGTTCAACCAGATCTCCCTGGAGAGGATCAGCGGCAGACCCCGGAACCCCATGATCAACATCGGGGCCATCACCACCCACACCCTGGTCGGGCCGGTCGGCGGCACCGAGGACGAGCGTGACGAGGCGCTGGCCGCCGGGTTGTCGTCGTTCGCCGGCCGGCGCCTCGAGGTGGACTCGGCCGTCATGAACTCCGAGCTGCGCACCGCGTTCCGGAACCGGGCGATGGCCAACCTGGTCCGGGCCAGCGGGATCATCGAGGACGACCCGGACGAGGCCGTGCGCGGCTACACCCGCCAGTGCGCCTACCGGGTGACCGTCCGCGACCTGGCGGTGATGGCGGTGACCCTGGCGACCGGCGGGATCAACCCCGTCACCCGCGAGCGCGTCGTCTCCGCGCCGGTGGCACGGCAGGTGCTGGCGGTCATGGCCACGTGCGGGATGTACGACGCGGCCGGCGACTGGATGTCCACCGTCGGGATCCCGGCGAAGAGCGGGGTGTCCGGCGGGATCTTCGGTGCCCTGCCCGGCCAGGTGGGTCTGGGTGTCTTCTCGCCCCGGCTCGACGAACACGGTCACAGTGTCGAGGGGGTCCGGACGTTCGAGCGGCTCTCGCGAGATCTGGAACTCCACCTGATGAACACCACGGTGACCGAGGTCGAGGCCGTCCGCTCGGTGCGGTTCGACGAGATCACCGGCAGGCGCACCTTCCGCCTCCAAGGGCCGATGACGTTCGCGAGCGCTGAGCAGGTGTTGCGTCGGTTGGCCGAGATCCCGCCCGGTGACGGCGAGGTGACCCTCGATCTGAGCCGGGTCTCCTCGGTCAACGCGAGCGCGCGCCGCATGTTGCTCGAGTCCATGCGGCGGCTGTCGCTGGACGGGCACCCGGTGGGGCTCGCGGATCCCGGCCGCCGTCTGCCCGATCCGGACTTCGGGGACGGGTCCCGGCCGATCACCCGGCGGGCGGCCCGCTGACGCGTCAGCGGCCCGGGGTCACGCGCCCACACCGGCGTCGGACAGTGCGATGCGCACGGTGTCGGGCGCGGTCCTCATCGAGTACTCGAACGCCGACACCCGGCGGGTACTGCTCATGAAGTGGGCGCCCAGGCCCGCGAGGTCGACGGCCGTCGGAAGGATCGGGACCACTGTGGTTCCCCGTGCGCGGACGACCGCGATCTCGGCGGCCAGTCCCGCCGACATGGGGCGTCGGATCAGGCGGTATTCGAGCCGGCCGCCGGGGCCGGGCACGCGGACGCCGGGCGCCGACGCCATGGGGGCGATGACGTAGACCAGGTCCGCGTCCTCGGGCGCGAGCAGATCCACCGACGCGGTCGAGCCCATTCCGCCGTCGACGAAGATGCGGTTCCCGATGGGGACCGGGGTCATCCACCCGGGGGTCGACCACGACGCCCGCAGCGCCTCGCCGACGGTCGCGATCGGCGAATCCCGCGCGCCGAACACGACCCGTTCACCGGCGCGGATGTCGTAGGCGACCATCCGTGCGGCCGGGTGGGGCAACCAGGCGCCCACCTCGAACCCCTCGGCCAACCGCTGCAGCCATCCCAGGTCGCCGCGACCGCTGGGGGCGATCCCGGCGAAGGCGGCCAGCCCGGAGTGGGTGCGCATCAGTCCGGGATTGAGCAGGGGTGGCCGGGGCAGCGGTGGTCTGCCGGGCGGGGTGGACGCGATGTGCTCGCGGAGCCTGGGGTCCTGCGCCCGTCCACGCTGCATGTCCACCAGCTCGTCGACCCCGACGCCACCGCCCACCATGGTCACCAACTCGGCCCCCGCCGAGGTGCCCAGCAGGACGTCCGCATCGCGGGGATCGAAGCCGGTCTGCTCGGTGAGGGCGTGCATGGCCGCGATCGCCCAGGCGGCCCCGATGGTGCCACCGCATCCGAGGACGAGGGCGGTTCGGGTCATTCGACACCTCCTGGGGTGGCAGGGCACCGGGATCGGCGCGTGCGGTAGTTGCGGCGGTGAGGGAACTCAGGCCCGGGGGTCGAGCACGAACACGGGGATGGTCCGCTCGGTCTTCTCCTGGTAGTCGCGGTAGTCGGGGTACACCGCGACCGCCCGATCCCACCACAGGTCGCGTTCCGCACCGGTCACCTCGCGGGCGACGAAGTCACCGACCCGGTCCTTGTCCCGCACCTCCACGTGCGGGTGGGCCTTGATGTTCCAGTACCAGACCGGGTGGGTGGGTGCGCCGCCGAGAGAGGCGACGGCGGCGTAGGAAGCGTCGTGCTCGACCCGCATCAGGGGAGTCTTGCGCAGCTTCCCCGATTTCTTGCCCACCGTGGTCACGATGACCAGCGGCATTCCCGACAGCTCGGAGCCCGACGCCCCGTTGCTCTTCTCGTACTGCTCGACCTGGTCCCGCACCCACTTGCTGGGGCTGGGCTCGTACTCACCGGTCAACGGCATGATGGCCTCTCGCGTCAGTGCGACCCCGCTTGGCGGGTCGTCACCGGGGCGACATTACGCCCGACCCGGCAAGGGGGTCGGTGAACCTCCGGAGCGCCGCGATCACCGCGAGGTAGCGGGCGGACTGCATTGCGTCGAACCCACAGGTGCTGCACCAGCCTCTGCGAACTTTCGCCCCAGGTGGTGGTCACCCGCTCGTCGTGTGGACACGCCGAGTGGGTGGTGTCAGTGCGGCCGCACTCCACTGGCGTACAACTCCGGCGGTGCGATCTCGTGAGCGATCCTCTGCTGGGCGGCGGTGAGGAGATCGAGCTGGAGGGCCAGCCGGAGAGAGAACTGATGGTCAGGCTTGCGGATGTCCATTCCGAGCAAACCGGATAGCTTCTCGATTCGGGAGAGCATGGTATTGCGGTGTACGTGGATTCGGCGGGCCGTCTCGTTAATGTTGCCGCCGCTCCCCAGGTACGCCGACAAGGTGTTTTCGAGTTCCTCAGCCAGCTCATGGTTGCGCACCGGACCGAGCATGCGGCCGACGAATTGCGCACCGGCTGACGTTCCGGCGATGGACGCGAGCACTGAGACCGCTTGAATTTCATCGTGTGGGATGCCGCCACGAAGACCGAGACTCCGAGCAACCTCCAACGCCACCCGTGCCTCTCGATAGCTTTCCCGGATTGCCAAGGGGTCGAGAGCGGTTGATCCGTAACAGACTGCGGCTCCTTCACCGAGTTCCGTGGCGAGCATTGCCGAGGCGGCCTCGGCGAACTCCTTGGCGTCAGCCTTGACGCCAGTTCCGCCCCCTCTGGGATTGCGCGCCCCGGGGTTGGCTCGAATGGCGACGATTATCCCGCCCAACACGGTTGCGAACGTGCGGTACCCACCTTCCCTGGGTAGTAGCCGCGACAGCTTCCGAGCCGCCTGTTCTGGCTCCGATGTGGTGGAGTCCCCGAACCCCACGTGAGACACGAAGACGGTGTAGAGCGAGTCGAGGGGGAAGTCGTGGTGTTCCGCACGGGCGGCCAGTTCTGACTTGTTCGCGTAGGTGCCGTGTACCAGCGCCTGCATGAAATCACCGCGTGCGCGCTCCTGCGCTTCCACGATGCTGCGCTGACGGACGAGTTCGGTAGCGACGATCGACGCGGACTGCTCGAGCAGAACCTTTGCTTGCGCGAGGTCGTGTCTCGGAAAGGCACGGTGATCAACACCCGGGATGAGCACCAACCATCCCTCTGCTACCGGCCCCATCTGGATCCGCCACGCGACCAGCGACACCGGGCTCAGCGGAACGGGGGTGCTGTGGGGGCTTGCGAGATACAGGCGCTCTTCGCGCAAACTGTTTCGATTGAACTGTTCCGACACCGCGAAGTGAGTCTGGAGGAGGGCGATCTTCCGCGCCTTGTCCTGCCGGGTTCCGCCCATGCCGTGGGCTATGACCCGCGAACGCGTGTCGAGGATTGCCGCGTCGAGCCCCGACACCGCGGATACCTCACGGATCAGGCTGTTCAGGTCGGCGCCTCTGTGCAACAACGCTGCAATTCGGTCGTGTACCTGCATCGCATAACGCCTGACGTGTGCTTCTTCGCTGAGGACGCGCTCCCCGGTGAGGCGGCTGAAAGTCAGGAAATCAATGTTCCTGGAGACCCCGACCACGGGTAGGGGTGCACGTGAGAGTGAACCGGTGGCCCCGGCAACAATCACCGCCGCGGCACCGGATCTTGCGAGATCATCGATATGAGCCAGCGCATGGTCGACCTCATGGGCTTCCGCGAAGACGGCTAGTTCGGACAACGATCCCGTGCGGTTGAGGGCGTGTGCCAGAGGAATGCTCCATCGCAGCTCATCGTCGAGCGAGCGGTCGTCTCCTCCGAGCAACGTCCACCCGCCGAAGACGGGTTCGTCCAACAGCTCTCGAATGCGGAGACGCTCCGGCTCGGTGTGGTCCGCGGCGTGCGCGTGTGCAGCCATGGCCGAAGTATGCCATGCCGCGCCCGTGCATGTTGTGTCAAATCCGGCGAAAAAGCTGTGCACTCTGCCCATGGAGGCTTCGGTCTCGTTGGTCGAAGCTTGGTCGTAGTGATCGAAGGATCACCGCAACTCCGAAGAAGAACCGCGCTCAGGAAAGTGGGAACACCCGATGCGGCAAGTCACCAAGATCGAACTGGACGACGCGTTGCCAGTGCTCGAAGCGGGCCGACGCAAGGCGGATGAGATCGGGGTCAAGCAGACCCTCTGCGTGGTCGACAACGGCGGCAACGTCGTGGCCCTCCACCGCCTTCCCGGCGCCCGGCTCACCGGGGTGGACATCGCGATCGCAAAGGCCTTCACCGCCGCGGGCCACGAGCGTGCGACGCATCTGTTCAACGAGGCCCCCGGCGGGCCTGCGCTCCCGGGAAACGAGGCGTTCGGGATCAGCCACATGCTCCCCGGCAAATTCGCAGTCTTCGTCGGCGGGTTTCCGCTCAAGATCCACGACGAGATCGTGGGCGGTGTCGGGATCAGTGGAGGGAACGGAGAGCAGGACAAGGCGGTCGGCGCCGCCATGATCGAGGCCTTCGCCGAGGTCGTCGAGCGTTCCTTCGTCGCCGTCTGACCGAACCCACCATCACGAGCCCTGTTGAGACAACGGGTGCGAGGGCGCACCCAGCCCCTACGCGACGATCCGAACGGACGTCGTCGACTACCGGAAAGGTACGACACCATGACCGAGCTCCTGAACCGAGAAGACTTCCGAGCAGCGCTAGAAGAGGCGATCAAGGGCCGTGAAGCCAAGGACGCCTCGTTCAGCAAGGCCTGGTCCGAGGGAACGCTCAAGCGACACCACTTCGCACGGTGGGCCGAGAACCACTACCACTACGTGGGCCCCTTCGCGGACTACCTGTCCTACATCTACGCGAACACCCCGGAGCGGTACACCGAGGCGAAGGACTTCCTCCTGCAGAACATGTACGAGGAAGAACTGGCTGACATTCGGCACACGGACCTGTTGATCCATTTCGCCGAGGCCTGCGGCACCACGCGCGAGCGCATCGAGGACCCGGAGAACATGAACGCGATCACACGGGGTCTGCAGTCGTGGTGTTATGCGATCGCCATGCGCGAGCACTTCGTCGTCGCGACAGCCGCTCTGATCGTGGGTCTCGAGTCGCAGGTTCCGAGCATCTACAAGAAGCAGATCGTTCCGATGCGGGAGGCGTACGGCTTCTCGGAGGACGAGATCGAGTTCTTCGATCTCCACATCACCTCGGATGAGGTCCACGGTGAGCGCGGCTACCAGATCGTTCTCGACCACGCCGACACCGTCGAGCTCCAGCAACGCTGCCTGCAGGCCGTGCGGTGGGGTGCCGAGATGCGGTTCGCGTACACCAAGGGTCTCTACGAGAGCTACGTCGCACCCGACCTGGAGTCCGTGGCCTGACAGGCCGTCCCACTCGCCGCGGCGGCGCCTGAGGGTGGCCGCCGCGGCGGGTGCATCTCGAGCACACACATCGGAGGACACCCGTGAGCGCTCCAGTCGAGGAATGGGTCGCAACCGTTCAGCTCAGCAGCTTCGGCGCCAGAAAGAAGATGCTGGTCGATGTCGCCGGCGAGCCGGTCTCTCTGTTCAAGGTCGGACCGGATGTCTTCGCGTTCCACGACATCTGCATTCACCAGGAGAGATCGCTGTTCAAGGGCACCATTCTGCACGGGGCGGTGATCTGCCCCGGCCACCAATGGAAGTTCGACCTGGAGACCGGTTACGCCGAGGACCAGGACGAATGCCAGCCAACCTATGAGACCAAGATCGTCGATGGCACCGTCTTCGTCTCGGCTACGCCGAGAAAACAGGCCATCTAGACGCGCCCCGGACCCGGCGTCGGACCTCGTCCGGCGCCTCACGGAAGTAGTTGATCGCAATGACCGCCATATCCGAGAGCCATCACGTCGTCGTGGTGGGCGGTGGCACAGCCTCCGCCTCCGCGGTCCGCACTCTGCGACGCAGAGGCTTCGACGGTTCGATCTCGCTGGTTTGTGACGAGCCCCATATGCCGTACCAGCGCCCGCCTCTGTCCAAAGGATATCTCTCGGGGCAGGAGGACTTCGACTCACTGTCACTGTTCGATGACCGGTGGCTCACCGACAAGGACGTCGAGCTGGTCTCGGGCACCGCCGCCGTACGGATCGATGCGACCTCCCGTCGAGTGCTGCTTTCGGACGGACGGCGGCTTGACGCTTCACATGTGGTCCTGGCAACCGGTGGCCGCCCACGGCGGTTCCCGGGAGCCGCGCCCTCCGACCGCGTCCATTACCTCCGCACCCTCGACGATGCGGACTCCCTGCGATCTGCCATTCGACCAGGTGGTCACATGGTCATCGTCGGCGGCGGATATATCGGGCTCGAGGTGGCCTCGACCGTGCGCCGGTTGGGCATGGAGGTCACGGTTTTCGAGGCCGGGCCGAGGCCTCTCGCCGGGGTACTCCCGGCTGAGTTGGCGGATGCCGTGTGTGAACTACATTCCCGGAACGGGGTGCGCATCAGCTGCGGTCAACCTATCGAGTCGATAGAGGAGCGCGGTACCGAGGTCATCGTCCGCACCGGGAACGGCGGGACGGTCGTCGGTGACGCGGTGGTGATCGGCATCGGGATGATCCCCAATACCGGCATCGCCGAGGAGAGTGGCCTTGCTGTCGGCAACGGCATACTCGCGGACACCGCCGGTCGCTCGAGTGTCCCCGAGATTCTCACTGCGGGGGACGTGGCCGAATGGGAGGTGCCGATGATCGGGGGGACCCGGCGGATCGAGCACTTCGAGATCGCCGGCCGACAGGGGGCCGCGGTGGCCAACACCATCCTGGGGCGGGCCTCCGGTGCGTTCGATGCCCCCTGGTTCTGGTCAGACCAGTACGACAGCAACATCCAAGTGGTGGGCACCACCGCGGACGTCGACCGGATCATCTACCGGGGGGATCCCCAGACGCTGGAATTCTCGGCCCTCATGCTCGCCGGAAGCACGTTGGTCGGCGCCTTCGCTATGGACCGGGGCGACGACATCATGGGCGCCCGGGTCATGGTCGGACTCGATGTCGGGTCAGTGGCGGACCGACTGTCGGACGAGTCCACCGACCTGATGGACGTCGCGGACGTGTTGGACGAGATCGAAGAAGCGATGGTGTGAGTCGATGACCATCACCACTGCGCACCAGCCGATGACCGGCGAGCTGCCATCTACCCA
Organism: Dietzia sp. 2505; assembly: GCF_040546785.1. Lineage (NCBI taxonomy): Bacteria > Bacillati > Actinomycetota > Actinomycetes > Mycobacteriales > Dietziaceae > Dietzia > Dietzia sp. 2505. The sequence goes on from NZ_JBEPON010000007.1 coordinate 68,118, forward strand.
GGAGAACCCAATGACCCCGCGAGCTGAACCAGTTGACGGACTGAATTTCGTCGGTTCGGAGTGGATCGAGTCGACCACCGGACGACGTTTTGAACGTGAGAACCCGGCGGACTACGCCGAAGTCGTCGGCACCTTTCCGCGTTCGTCTGCTGACGATGTTGACGCCGCCGTCTACGCGGCTGTCGACGGGGCAGCGGAGTGGGCCGCGACCAGTCCGGAGAAGCGTGCCCAGGTTCTGATGCGGGCGGCAGACGTTCTCGAGTCACAGGCCCTCCAACTCGTGTCCGAACTGGTCCGTGAGGAGGGGAAGACGAGCGCCGAGGCATCGTTCGAGGTGTCCCGCACCCCTACCAACCTGCGGTTCTACGCGGGTGAGGCCCTGAGGATCGGCGGACATACCTTCGCGTCCCCCGCAGCGCCCCTGGTGTACACGCGACGAGAGCCGGTCGGTGTCGTGGCGGTCATCACGCCGTGGAACTTTCCACTGAACATTCCCAGCAGGAAACTCGGACCCGCTCTCGCGGCCGGCAACGCGGTCATCTACAAGCCCTCGGAAATCACGCCTTTGCTGGGCCAGCGCATGGTCGAGGCTCTCCTGGAAGGGGGGTTGCCAGCTTCGGCGATCGCCCTCGTCCACGGCGACGCCGAGGTCGGCCGCGCCCTGGCGTCGGATCCACGTATTCCGGCGATCACGTTCACCGGGTCGACGGCGGTGGGCCGCGCGATCCACGCCGCTGGCAGCCCCGACCGCCGTGCACAACTCGAGATGGGCGGGAAAAACGCAGTCGTGGTGCTCGAGGACGCGGATCCGGACAAGGCCGCGGCGACCATTGTCAAAGGCGCCTTCGGGCTGTCCGGTCAGGCGTGCACCGGCTCCAGTCGCGCGATTCTCGTCGATTCGATCTACGACGCAGTGGTGGAACGGATCCTCGAGAAGGTACGGCAGATCGTCGTCGGGCGGGGGGACGCGGACGGCGTAACGATGGGCCCCCTTGCTTCCCGCCCGCAGTTCGAGAAGTTCCTCAGTTATGTGGATGCGGCCAGCGGTGACGGGGCCGTCCGACTGACCGACACCGCCGCCGTCGCCGCCGATGGTGGCTACTTCGTCAATCCACAGGTCTTCGGTGACGTCACCGCCGGCATGCGGATTTCGTGCGAGGAGGTCTTCGGGCCGCTGCTCGCCTGCCAGCGGGTCTCGACCATGGACGAGGCGCTGACGGCAGTCAACAGCAGCGAGTACGGGCTGAGCAGCGCAATCATGACCCGGGACATCGGACGGGCCCTCGAGTTCGCGGCTGGCGCCGATACGGGGTTGGTCAAGATCAACCAGCCGACCACCGGAATGGCTCTCAACGCCCCCTTCGGCGGATTCAAGGCCTCGAGTACGCAGACACACAAGGAACAAGCCGGGGAGACGATGATGCACTTCTACCTCAGGGAGAAGACCGTCTACCTCGCGAGCTGAGTCACAGGAAACCCATCCCACGACGTTCGACTACGTCGAGCACAGACAGCGAGGAAAAGTCATGGAATTCGTCTCGGTTGCCCGGTCCGGACAGGTCCGCGAAGGAATGGTCCGCCGCTTTTTCGCAGGGGACGTCGAGTTGGCGGTCGCCCGGCTCCACGGAACCGCCTACGCGACATCCAACTACTGCACCCACCTGGACTGCCTGCTGTCGTCCGGAAAGCTCGTCGACGACGGCATCGGTTGCTCTTGCCACGGGAGTGTGTTCGACCTCGAGTCGGGCGAGCCCGTCTACCCCCCGGCCACCGTCGCGATCAAGACGTACCCGGTGGAGGAGAGGGACGGTGAGATCTTTGTCGGCGTAGAGGTCGGAGACGACGGTGGCCCGCGTCGGCGAGCCATGCGGAACGCGTGAAGGGGAAGTCGATGACTGCACCGAAACGGCCGGCGGCTCTGGCCGGCGAAGCGATGGTGTCGTCGAGCCACCCCCGGGTGAGCGCGACCGGCCTGCGCGTGTTGGAAGACGGTGGCAATGCGGTCGACGCCGCCCTGGCGATGGCGGCGATGTCATGGCTGACGTTGCCGGGGCAGTGCGGCATCGGCGGGGATGCCTTCGCGGTCGTTCGTGAACCCGACGGACAGGTGTGGACAGTCAACGGAAGTGGGTTCGGCCCCGATGGCGGGACCGCCGATTTCTACCGAGAACTCGGGCTGTCCGCGCTCCCGCTCGACGGCGCCCTCGCGGTCGCGGTGCCCGGAGGTGTCGCGGCCATGGCCGCGATGGCTGCCCGTGGCGGGAGTCGCGACCTCGCCGAGTTGTGGGAGCCGGCGGCCGCAGCGGCAGAGCGCGGGTTACCCTGCTCCTCCAAGACCGCGCGGGACCTGACTGTCGCCCTGGGGGGTATCCGCGACGACCCCGGTATGACGAACGTTTTCCTGCGTGATGCTCGGGTTCCCGGAGTCGGTGATCCCCTGGGGCAGCCGGAGTTGGCGGCGACGATCAGAGCGACGGCCGCAGACCCGCTGGGATTCTTCTACGCCGGCGAGTTCGCAGACCGTGCGGTCAGGCACCTCCGGGACGGAGGTGCGCCCTTCACCGGGGACGAGTGGTCGGCGCAGGTGACGACGACGACGGAGGAGTCGATCTCCGCGAAGTATGCCGGCGCGGTGATCCACCAGACACCGGTGCCGTCTGCCGGATGGATGGTGCTGCAACAGGCCCTCCTCTGCGACAACGCTGTGGGCTTCGAGCCCTGGCTCAGCGCCGGCGCGATCGACCGACTGGCGCGGTCCGCCCGCAAGGCATTCCAGGACCGGTATGCCTTCTGCGGCAGCGATACCGACCGCTGGTCCACGACGCTCAGCCCCGCTGAGGTGCGGGCGGGGCGTGGCCGACTCGACGAGCGATCGGAGCAGCGTCCGTTCGTTACGTCCGAGGGCGACACCACCTCCATGGTCGCGGTCGACGGTGAGGGGCGCGCAGTGAGCTTCATTCATTCGCTGGCGTTCACCTTCGGCGCGAAGATCGTGATCCCCGGGACCGGCGTCGTCCTCAACAACCGCCTGGGCCGGGGGGCGTACCTCCTCGACGGGCACCCGAACGAAGTCAAGCCGCGCCGCAAGCCGCTGCACACACTGAACGCCTGGGTCGCCACCGACACCGCGGGGCGGTTGCTTCACGTGGGGAACACCCCGGGCGGCGACGGGCAGGTGCAGTGGAACATGCAGATCCTGTCGCACCTCCTCGACCACGGCCTCGACGCCCAGGAAGCGGTGTCCGCACCTCGCTTCACCGTATATCCCGGCAGCGACGCCGACACTGTCGGCGATGAGCCCGAGCTTCGGTATGAGTCCCGCCTCGGAGGCGAAGTGATCCGGCAACTCCGGGCGATGGGGCACTCCGTCCGGGGTCAGGGCGAGTGGGGAGCCGAGGGCAGTGCGCAGGTCATCTCCGTAGACCGCGAACGCGGTCTCCTGACCGGGGGCTGTGACCCTCGACAAGAGGGGGTGTCCCTTGGCTGGTGACAGCCCCGCTTCAGGAGGCCCCCTCCGACGAGCGACAGATCAGTCGCTAGTGCCGCAGGGCGAGTACGTCGCGGCGAGATCCCACGGCTCACTCGCCATGAGTGCGGGGATGACGCCCCGCGTCGACGGCGAGCTCGTCGTCGTCGGGCGGGTGGGAGAAGAAGTGACGATCGACGAGGCGTCGCGCGCCGCCGGTCTCGCCGCGGGCAATGCGCTCGCGGCGCTGGCCGCCGAGCTCGGCGGACTACACCGGATCGACACCTGCCTGCGTATGACGGTCTATATCGCCTGCGGCGCAGACTTCACGTCCCACTCCGCAGTGGCCGACGGTGCCTCGGTCGAGATCCTCAACCGGTTGGGGATCGGTTACCTACCGAGCCGAGCCGCCGTGGGTGTGACTTCGCTTCCCGGCGGATCGCCGGTCGAGGTGGAGTTGACCGTGGCGGTTCGGGTTTAACTTCAATCGGAAAAGAGTGCAATGAAGTTCCTACGGCGGTTCTACATCGACGGCTTCATCCTCTCGATGCTCGCGACTGTGGCGCTGGCGGCGATCCTGCCTGCACGCGGCGTGTTCGCGGAGGTGTTGGACGTAGCGAGCACGATCGGGATCGCGCTGCTGTTCTTCGTCTACGGGGTCAAGCTCTCTCCTCGACAAGCGCTTCAGGGGCTCACTCATTGGAAGCTGCATGCTGCCGTCGTGTCGATGACCTTTCTGCTCTTCCCCGCCGTGGGCATCGCTCTACAGCTGCTCAGCCCCGCGCTGATCGACGAGAAACTGTATATGGGCCTGCTGTTCCTGTGTTTCGTACCGTCAACGGTTCAGTCCTCGATCGCGTTCACCTCCGTGGCGAAGGGCAATGTCGCGGGAGCGATCGTCACGGCGTCGCTCTCGAGCGTGCTGGGGGTCTTCGTGACCCCGCTGCTTGTGATTCTCCTGATGGCTGCATCCGGCTCGTCCTCGGTCGGGGGCGGTGCGATCTTCTCCATTGTGCTGCAGATCCTCGTCCCATTCCTTCTCGGACAGGTGGCCCGTCGGTGGCTGTCCCAGTGGTTGTCGGCGCGGCCGATCGTGTCGAAGGTCGTTGATCGCGGGGCCATTCTCCTCGTCGTCTACGGGGCGTTCAGCGCTGGAATGGTCGAGGGGATCTGGAGTTCCACGGCGCCGTCCCAGCTGGTGATCACCGCCGTGATCTGTCTGGCGTTGCTCGCGTTCGCACTTGGCACCGCATTCTTCTACGGCAAGGTGTTGCGATTCTCCCAGCCCGATCGCGTGGTCGTGTTGTTCTGCGGCGCTAACAAGAGTCTCGCGGCCGGGCTGCCGATGGCCGCGGTGCTCTTCTCGGGCGGCTCGCTCGGGATGATCGCCCTGCCGCTCATGATCTACCACCAGGCCCAGCTGATCGTCTGCGCTGTCCTGGCCCAGAAACTCGGACGCAGAAACGATGAATCCGCTGCCGTGGCCGTCGGATAGACGACACCCCGATCAAACAAGGAGAGCTCGTGGAATCCGCCATGGGTGCCACCCCGCTCGTGTGGGGCATGACGATTGCCCTCATCGTGGCGTTGCTGGCGTTCGACTACTTCTTCCATGTGCGGCAGGCACACATCCCGACGCTGCGCGAGGCTGCGATCTGGTCCTCGATCTACGTGGGTTTCGCGATCATGTTTGGGGTCACGGTGTGGATCTTCGGCGGACACCAGATGGGTGTGGAGTTCTTCGCCGGGTACGTCACCGAGAAGGCGCTGTCGGTGGACAACCTGTTCGTGTTCTTGATCATCATGTCGAGCTTCAAGGTGCCCCGAGCAGACCAGCAGAAAGTCCTGTTGTTCGGCATCACCTTCGCGATCGTCGCCCGGACCGGGTTCATCGTCATCGGCGCAGCTCTACTCGACAACTTCGCCTTCCTGTTCTACATATTCGGTCTGTTTCTCATCGTCACCGCCGGCCGGCTGCTGACCCCCGGTGACGAGTCGGACGACGCCGACAACATCACGGTGCGTCTCGCCAAGAAGGTCATCCCGGCCACCGACCACTACGACGGCGACAAGCTGTTCACCATAGAGAACGGCAAGAAGGTCATGACGCCGATGTTGCTGGTGATGGTGGCCATCGGTGGCACCGACCTCCTGTTCGCCCTCGATTCGATCCCGGCGATCTTCGGGCTCACACAGAACGTCTTCATCGTCTTCACGGCCACTGTGTTCTCGCTGCTCGGCCTGCGCCAGCTGTACTTCCTCATCGACGGCCTACTGGACCGGCTGGTCTACCTGTCGTTCGGTCTTGCGGCCATTCTGGGGTTCATCGGCGTCAAGCTGATCCTCCATGCTCTGCATGAGAACAGCCTGCCGTTCATCAACAACGGCGAACACGTCAATGTCGTCGAGGTGCCGACCTCGATCTCTCTCGCAGTGATCGTCGGCGTGCTCGTCATCACCGTGATCGCCTCGTTGATCAGCCCGGCCGGTAAGGCCCTGACCATCGTCGGCGACCTCCGCCGCTGCAGCGAGTCGTACCTCGACACCAGATTCTCCGACGAGACCGAGGAGCGCGAGCGGCTCTGGAACCGCATCATCGAGAACGAGAGCAAACTCGGATCCGTTGAGCCCAAGTACTTCGGAGGCCCGGGCGAACTCTGGGAACTCGAGCAGCTACTACAGCAGGCGTACGCACTGCACGAGCGCTACTCGCGCACCTAGCAGGGGCCACAGGAGGGCATGCCCGACCGGAAGGCCGGCGGTGACCGGTCGATCGGTGTGCGTATCCCCTCGTACTTGATCAGAGCGTGCCCCCGCAGCTACCAGCGCCCAGACGCAGCTGGTCCAGAGGCGCTACCTGCGGCCTCCGGGGTCATTGTTCACAACGGCTCCGTCTCGCACTGTGCATAGTATCTGTTGTGAGGGCGGTCACATCCGGAGAGCATTGTGGCATCACTTTCCGTGAGCACCAGCTCTACAGCGTGCGACCAACGAGAAGGCGCTAGGTATGGATATTCAGATTACTGCCGCGCATTGGTGTTATCTCATCGGGATCGTTGTCATTCTCGTGACGATGATGGCGCGTAAGAACATCGTGGTGCCGGCTGTGGTGGCGACGTTGGTGACCGCCACGGTGTACACGATGGATCCTCTCGCCGGTCTGGCGTCTATCTTCCTGGGTAGTCTCGTGGCGGCCGGGGAGTTGTTCAACATCTTCTTGGTGATCGCCTTCATCACGGCCATGCTCGGGGCGATGAAGGCCATCGGTGCTGACACTTTGATGATCAGGCCGTTTCGTCGGGTGATCAAGGGGCCGACGTCGAGTTTCCTGGTCATTGCTGTGGTGACCTATGTGATCTCGCTGTTCTTCTGGCCTACTCCTGCGGTGCCGTTGGTGGGGGCCGTGCTGATCCCGGTGGCGATCCGGTCGGGTCTGCCGCCGTTGACCGCGGGTGTCATCATCGCTCTGGCGGGTCAGGGGATGGCGTTGTCGTCGGACTACATCATCAAGGTGGCGCCGGGGTTGTCGGCGACCGCGGCGGGTGTGGGTGTTGATGAGGTTGCTGACAAGGCGATGGTGATGTCGCTGATCGTGGGGATCACGGCCATGGTGATCACGTATTTCACCAGTCGCCGGTCTTTCCGTCGTCCTTCCCCTGAGTTGTTGGATGCGTGGGAGCGGGGTGTCGATCTTCCGCTGGGGGGCGGGTCGGGGCGGTCGAAGGTCCCGTCGGAGAGTCGGATGCGGGCGAAGGCGTTGAGTGCGTTCGTGGGTCGAGCTGTCTCTCGGCCGCAGCCGCAGCCGCAGCCGCAGCCGGTTGTGGCGGCGACGGCTCAGGATCCGGTCAGCGGGTCGACGGTGATGACCCTGACGGACAGTGAGCCAGGGCCCGAACAGGAGATCGCCTACCGTGAGGACGTCTTCGAGCAGGCGCCCAGTTCGAGGAAGGCGCGGGCGTTCGCGGTGCTGGTGCCGCTGGCCTACACCGCGTTCATCGGTTACCTGCTGATCGCCAAGTTCACGGCTGTGCCCGATCTCGAGGGTGGCGACGCGGCGGCGATAGTCGGGGGCATCGCGGTGATCATGACGTACCTGATCTGCGCCACCGACGCCACGAAGGCGGGGTTCTTCGAGACGTGCGCCGAGCACATCATCGAGGGTCTCGTGTTCGCTTTCCGTGCGATGGGCATCGTGATCCCGATCGCCGGGTTCTTCTTCCTGGGCAACGGTGAGTTCGCCGGACAGATCCTCGGTCTGGGGGAGGGTGAGACTGCCCCGACTCTGTTGTTCGACATGGTCACCGCGGCCCAGTCCGGGATCCCGGAGAACGCGTTCTTCGCCGGGTTCAGTGTGCTCTTGATCGGTCTCGTCGCCGGGCTGGACGGGTCGGGTTTCTCGGGCCTCCCGCTCACCGGTTCCCTGGCCGGCGGGTTGGCGCCCGCGGTCGGCATGGATCCGGCCACGCTCGCGGCGATCGGTCAGATGGGCAACATCTGGGCCGGCGGCGGAACCCTCGTGGCGTGGTCGTCACTGGTCGCGGTCGCCGGCGTCACCCGGACCTCAGCGGTCGACCTGGCGCGAAAGTGCTTCGTCCCCGTGATGGCCGGACTGACCCTGTCCACGACCATCGCCATCCTCATTCTCTGAAGTGAGACCATCTGACGAGCGAATCCTTGCCCTAAGGCAATTATCCACAGCTTCTGCCAGCTTCAGGACAGGTGATAAATCCCATTCTCCTGCTGGTTTGAGGGCCTGGAAACGCGCCCGAAACATCGCCGCTACCTGCGGTTATCAGTGGTAGATATCCTCCACAAAGGCGTTTATCCGCACTGTGCAACATGCCCATTGAGGTACCACTTCCAAAGAGAAACCATTGGTCTAGTCATTCGGCGCTCGCCATTGATGTGACTCCGTAGAACTGGGGAAGCTAGGTATGGATATTCAGATTACTGCCGCGCATTGGTGTTATCTCATCGGGATCGTTGTCATTCTCGTGACGATGATGGCGCGTAAGAACATCGTGGTGCCGGCTGTGGTGGCGACGTTGGTGACCGCCACGGTGTACACGATGGATCCTCTCGCCGGTCTGGCGTCTATCTTCCTGGGTAGTCTCGTGGCGGCCGGGGAGTTGTTCAACATCTTCTTGGTGATCGCCTTCATCACGGCCATGCTCGGGGCGATGAAGGCCATCGGTGCTGACACTTTGATGATCAGGCCGTTTCGTCGGGTGATCAAGGGGCCGACGTCGAGTTTCCTGGTCATTGCTGTGGTGACCTATGTGATCTCGCTGTTCTTCTGGCCTACTCCTGCGGTGCCGTTGGTGGGGGCCGTGCTGATCCCGGTGGCGATCCGGTCGGGTCTGCCGCCGTTGACCGCGGGTGTCATCATCGCTCTGGCGGGTCAGGGGATGGCGTTGTCGTCGGACTACATCATCAAGGTGGCGCCGGGGTTGTCGGCGACCGCGGCGGGTGTGGGTGTTGATGAGGTTGCTGACAAGGCGATGGTGATGTCGCTGATCGTGGGGATCACGGCCATGGTGATCACGTATTTCACCAGTCGCCGGTCTTTCCGTCGTCCTTCCCCTGAGTTGTTGGATGCGTGGGAGCGGGGTGTCGATCTTCCGCTGGGGGGCGGGTCGGGGCGGTCGAAGGTCCCGTCGGAGAGTCGGATGCGGGCGAAGGCGTTGAGTGCGTTCGTGGGTCGAGCTGTCTCTCGGCCGCAGCCGCAGCCGCAGCCGCAGCCGGTTGTGGCGGCGACGGCTCAGGATCCGGTCAGCGGGTCGACGGTGATGACCCTGACGGACAGTGAGCCAGGGCCCGAACAGGAGATCGCCTACCGTGAGGACGTCTTCGAGCAGGCGCCCAGTTCGAGGAAGGCGCGGGCGTTCGCGGTGCTGGTGCCGCTGGCCTACACCGCGTTCATCGGTTACCTGCTGATCGCCAAGTTCACGGCTGTGCCCGATCTCGAGGGTGGCGACGCGGCGGCGATAGTCGGGGGCATCGCGGTGATCATGACGTACCTGATCTGCGCCACCGACGCCACGAAGGCGGGGTTCTTCGAGACGTGCGCCGAGCACATCATCGAGGGTCTCGTGTTCGCTTTCCGTGCGATGGGCATCGTGATCCCGATCGCCGGGTTCTTCTTCCTGGGCAACGGTGAGTTCGCCGGACAGATCCTCGGTCTGGGGGAGGGTGAGACTGCCCCGACTCTGTTGTTCGACATGGTCACCGCGGCCCAGTCCGGGATCCCGGAGAACGCGTTCTTCGCCGGGTTCAGTGTGCTCTTGATCGGTCTCGTCGCCGGGCTGGACGGGTCGGGTTTCTCGGGCCTCCCGCTCACCGGTTCCCTGGCCGGCGGGTTGGCGCCCGCGGTCGGCATGGATCCGGCCACGCTCGCGGCGATCGGTCAGATGGGCAACATCTGGGCCGGCGGCGGAACCCTCGTGGCGTGGTCGTCACTGGTCGCGGTCGCCGGCGTCACCCGGACCTCAGCGGTCGACCTGGCGCGAAAGTGCTTCGTCCCCGTGATGGCCGGACTGACCCTGTCCACGACCATCGCCATCCTCATCTTCTAGCTCCCGTCGACCCTGGGAGGCGGTGGCCCGCCCATGCCTGTGCACCCTGCCCTGGAATCCGAATGGATTCCAGGGCAGGGTGACCCGGGTAAGGGCGGGCTAACTCGTCTATAAATTGAGAGTCCCCAGCGTGCGTGCGGTAGGTGGGGGGCCGCTCGGGCGTCCGCCCGGGCGGACGCGTCAAGGAGACCGGGGGTAACGGGTGAGCACGACGCTATCGACGCTGCCGGATGATACGGCGAGAATTCGCCGAGGCGGCCGGCTGGGCTTGTTCGCGGTACTGATCGGCACGTTCGTCGGGACGCTGAGCAACAACCTACTCAATGTCCCGCTACACAGCATTCTGCTCGAGTTCGAGGCGCCGCTGTCGAGTGGGATCTTCGTGATCGTCGGCTTCATGCTCACGTTTGCGGTATCGATGCCGCTGTTCGGTTGGTTCGGCGAGCGGTACGGACTCCGACTGGTCTACTGTCTGGCCCTCATCGGCACTGCCATCTGCTCGATCGGCGCGGCGCTCGCGCCGAACCTTCCCGCCCTGGTCGCCTGGCGTGTATTCGCAGGGTTGGCGGCGGCATCGTTCGCCCCGGTGATCATGGCCCTCATCTCCTGGATGTTCGGTGCACACCACCGCGCTGTCGCCATCAGTGCGTGGGCGACAGTGAACGGACTGGGCCAGGCGATCGGTCCTAGCGCGGGCGGCCTCGTCGACGGATGGCTCACGTGGCGGTGGGCGCTGGGCAGTCTCGCCCCGATGTGCCTGATCGGGCTCGTCGCCACGATCGCGTTCGTTCCGCGACATCGCGGTTCACCGCTCAAATTGGACCTGCCCGGGGCAACGACCTTTACCCTCGGCGCCGGGGCGTCGATCCTCTCCGTCCTCATGCTGGCAAACTCGTCCGTCCCGTGGCCTGTCCATGTTGCTCTCGTAGGCGCAGGTGTCGTTCTGATCGGCGTCTCGGTCTGGTGGTCGCGCCGCACTGACCATCCGTTCGTCCCGGTCCACCTCATGGGCGAGCCACGCTATGTACTGAACAGCGTTGCCGGCTTCTCGCAGATGTTCACGATCGGATCCATCCTGGTGTTGATCCCGCTCTACCTGACGTCGATGCGAGGGATGAGTACGGCACAGGCCGGCCTCGTCCTCCTTGCCCTCCCCGTGACGATGGCGGTCGTGGCGTCGAGCATCCCCAGGGCAATCAGGAAGTGGGGACTCACTCGGACACTGGTCTCGGGGCTGGTACTGCTCACGGTGTCGGTTGCACTACTCGCGGTCGTTCTCGCCTTCGGTCCCGCGAACAGCTGGTTGACGGTGTCAGTGCTGGTGATCAACGGTATCGGGATCGCCATGGTTCAAACGCCTGCGTCAACCGGGGCCACCCAGACTCTGGCCGGTCAGAGCGGCTCGGGCCTGGGGATTTTCAATCTGGTGCGATTCAGTGGCTCCGCGATGGGTGCCGGGTCGATCGCGGTGTTGTCCCGATTCGGTGATCTCGGAGCCACGACGTTGTTCGGATCGCTTGTCGTCCTCGTGGCTGCGATTCTGGTAGCGCTGATCCTCTACCGGCCGCTTCGTGACCAGCGTCGACACGGAAGCTTTTAGTAGTCGGGCCGAAGTCGAGGGTCATGCTGACTGGCCGAGGGGGTCAGTGAACCTCCGGAGCGCCGCGATCACCGCGAGGTAGCGGGCGGACTGCACCGCGTCGAACCCGTGTTGCGCGCCGGGGAGTTCGGCGTAGACCACGGGGTTCGACGACCCGCCGCGCAGGTGCCGCACCAGCCTGCGCGCGCCCTTGACCGGGGTGTACATGTCGTCGGTTCCGTGGATGATCGCGATCGGGGGCGCGTCCTCCGCCGGGTGGCGTACCGGGTCGGAGACGTCCTTGGTGCCCGCGCCCAGACGGCCGTAGTAGCCGTAGAGCCCGATCGCGCCCGCCAGCGTGGTGTCGAGGTCTTCGAAACCGGGCTGGAACCTCGGGTCGCCGGCGGTCAGCGCGGTCATCATCGCGATGTGGGCGCCGGCCGAGCTGCCAGCCACCACGATCGGGGCCTCCGCCGGGATACCGTGCGCGGGACCCTCCGTACGGATCCAGCGGATCAGGCTCTTGATGTCCACGAGATGCTGCGGAAAGCCCGCCTCCGGCGTGGGCGAGAGGTGATAGGTGGTGCTGATCGCGGCCCAGCCCCGGAGTGCGTGGTCGAAGAGCATCGCCCGCGATTCCCGGCTCGGCCCGCCGGCGCGGAAGTGCCCGCCGTGGATGTGGATCAGCACCCCGCGCACGCTCTGGGAATCTCTTCCGGTGTAGAGGTCGAACCGGGTCGCGCGAGCGTCGGGCCCGTAGGCGAGGCGGGTGCGGGCCTCGACGCCGCGCGGCCGGAGGGGCCACGGCTGGAGGAGCACTGTCTGCCACGGCGTGCGGCGGGCGGCGGACCTCGTCGTCGTCCTCCCGGCGGTTCCCTGACCGGTCCGCTCGACGGGCGCCGACGCGCCTGGCCCCGCGTCCGCCCGTGCGGACTCGTCGAACGCCCGCTCCAGGGCGCCGTGCGCGGCGAGCTGCCTGGCCTGCACCACGGCCAGCCCGGCGCAGGTGAGGGCGGCCAACCCCGCGCCCGCGAGGTCGGTTCCGGTGACGGGGCGGCGGGCCAGTCGCGCGGCCGTCATCGCAGCCGCCCCCGCTCCCACGTGGAGAGGCATCTCCAGCGACGGGAGGCCGATCGCCCACCCCGCGGCCGCGGCGGGGAACGGGGCGCGCACCGGGCTCAGCGCCAGGGCCGTGGAGAGGGCGGGCGGGACGAGGAGCAACGGCAGCACGGGTCAGGCCTCCGGGTGGGGTGAGCGCTCCCGGGCCGCGACCGGGCCGGGGACGAGATCGAACATCGGGTGGGGCCGCGGCGCAGTGTGTCGGCCGAGCCGGGCCGGGACGCGCATCGTGCGGAGGCGCTCCGGCTGCGGGTGACGGTGATAGCCCTGCGACGGCTCGCGGAGTACCTTCTGAGCCAGGAGTCCCTCACGCCATCCGGTCACCAGCGCGGCGCGGTCGAGCAGGTCGGGATGGATGCTCCACAGGCGCATCCGGCGAGTATAGGACCGCGGGCGCGGGGCGGCGCGGAGGAGGAGACCGATATGACGACGACGAGCGAGCCGGATCTCGACGCGGTGATGGCCGAGCTGGCCGCGCTGGAGGACCCGAAGATCCTGGCGGTCAACGAGCGGCACGGCGACGACCACGCGGTCAACCTGACGAAGCTGCGCGCGGTGGCCAAGCGGATCAAGAAGAACCAGCCGTTCGCGGAGGAGCTGTGGGCCACCGGAGACTCGGCGGCGCGCCTGCTCGCGCTCCTGATCTGCCGCCCCAGGGAGTTCTCCGCCGGGCAGCTGGACGCGATGCTGCGCGAGGCCCGCACCCGCAAGGTGCACGACTGGCTGGTCGGGTACGTGGTGATGAAGGGCCCGAACGCCGAACAACTCCGGCTGGAATGGCTGGGCGACCCCGATCCGGTGGTCGCCGCCGCTGGGTGGGCGCTGACCGCCGACAGGGTGGTCAAGAAGCCCGACGGGTTGGATCTGCCCAGGCTGCTGGACGCGATCGAGGCCGAGATGGCCGACGCGCACGAGAGGCTGCAGTGGGAGATGAACACGTGCCTCGCGCAGATCGGGATCCATAACCCGGACCTGCGTCCGCGCGCACTGGAGATCGGCGAGCGACTGGGGGTCCTCCGGGACTATCCGACTCCCGCGGGCTGCACCTCGCCCTATGTGCCGGAGTGGATCGGCGAGATGGTGCGCCGCAACGAGGGCTGAGGCCCCGCGCCTGACCCGCGCCGCCCGCCCCGGCCCCCGCCCTGGCCTCGCCGTCCGTCGCGCCCGGCCCGCCCGCCCCACGGCGAGTGGTCACATACGTGGGAATTCGCCGATCAGTCTCCTGGGGAAACGTGATCGGAACCGGCCCCGCGACGAGAGGCCACAGCTGTGCGCACGCGGCGGTAGAGCGCTGAGTGGGCTGCGGCGACCGCGCTGTCCTCGGCATCGGCCATGCGAGCGGGGACCGGTGGGCCGCCCAGAGCGGTCGCCAGTGCCCGGCGCAGCTCGGAAGCCGTCGGGGCTGAGGGGTCGTAGGAGCCCGCCGGCGAACCCCACTGCTCGACCAGGTAGCCGACATCCGGGATGACCGGCGGCAGGCCCAGATCCCGGCACAACTCGAGCCACCCGGAGTGCGTCCCGTGGCGGTGGGGCAGGACCAGGGCGTCGAACCCGGCCAGGGCCCGGCACAGCTCGTCATCGGTCAGCAGCTCGTGGGAGCGGACCTCGACGTCCGGACGCTCGGCGAGTGTGTCCAGCGCGAGCGCCGCCTCATGCCGGGCGTGGCCGGGATCATGGGCGGCGGCGAGGGCGTTCGAGCGCACCATCACCACCAGGTCGGCACCGGCGGGGAGTGCGTCCGCCAGCTGGGGAAGCAGGCCCTCGGCGGCGACCCCGGCCCGCAGCGAGCCCAGCATGACGCCCACGGTCCGCCGCTCGGGTGGCCGTACGGCGTGCGGCCCGGTGTGGCGGCCGGCCCACTCGAGGCGGCGCAACCTGTACGGCTCGGTGATCCCGACCGGCATGAGCCTGGGGTGGGGGATGACCTGGGAGCCCACCCCCCAACGCCTCCGTATCTCGTCCGCCGCACCGTGGGTCAACGTAACGACCGCGTCGGCCCCGCGCACCAGGTGCCCCGTGCGGTCGAGGTGCGCGGCCGGGTCCGCCTCGTGCGGATTGGTCAGGTCGTGCACGGTCACCACCAGGGGTAACCCCCGTGACCGCACCGCAGCGACGAACTCCGCCACCTGTGCCGGGCTGCGGTGCTCGTAGCCGAAGTGCACGTGGACGAGGTCGGTGCCGTCCAACACCTCGGGACGATCGGCGGCCTCGAGCGCGGGGTGCGGCCACCAGCGCGACGGCTCGGCCGGATCGAGCACGGGATCGGCGATCACCACGATCCCCGCCGGGACGGTGGAGGCGTCGGGTGCTGCTGCGGTGGAGGGGCCGATTGCTGCACCGCTGGCGGGGCCGGTTGCTGGACCGGTGGCGGCGCCGACGGCGTGGCGCACGTAGTCGTGTCCGGCGGGGATCGACCGCACCCGCAGCGGGGCCGTGCCGGGGGAGGTGCTGGAGGTCACCCCGCCACCGTGCCACGTCCGCCGGTTGCCGCCACCTGGGGCCCTGCCTACGCTCGGCTCGGTGAGCACCCCCGCCCAGCCGTCCGTCATGGTGATCGGCAACTGCCAGGCCGACGTCTACCGTGACCTGCTGCGCTCCGCCGAGGGCCTGACGGTGAGGGACGTGCGACCGGTGTACGAGATGACGGCCCGCGACCTGCCGGACCTGCACGCAGACCTCGCGCGCACCGACGTGCTCATCGTGCAGCCCGTCCGCGATGACTACCGCGACCTGCCCCTCGGCCACCGCCAGCTCGCCGCCCGGTTGCCGGCCTCGGCGACCGTGGTGCTGGTGCCGGTCCTGCGGTACGCCGGACTGCACCCCTACCAGGTGCTGATCCGGCCCCCGCACGATCGCTCCCTCGTGCCGCCGATCGCCCCGTACCACGACCTCCGGGCGATCGTGGCCGCGGCGACGGGCGACCGGGACGTGCTCGGCGCCGCCCCCGACCCCGACCAGGCGCTCGGGGCGGCGCAGGAATCCGTGGAGGCACTGCGCACCCGCGAACAGGCCCACGGCACCCTGATCGCCTCGGATCTGCTCGAGGGCGTCCCGCGCTGGCACACCATCAACCACCCGGACCGCCACACCCTGCAGGAGGTGTTCGACCGAGTCCTCGCGGCACTGCCCCCTGGCCTGATCGACCACCCGCCCCGCATCGGCGACCGCGAACCGCTCGGCGCCACGCGGGCCCCCGTGGACCCGGCGGTCGAGCGCGCACTCGGCCTCCCGGAGACCGGTCCCCGCGACTGGTTGGTCGACGGAGTCAGCGTCCCCGGCGACGAGGTCACCCAGGCGCATCTGGCCTGGTACGCGTCCACCCCGGGGGTGGTCGAGGAGGGGCTGCGGCGCCACGCCGACCGGATCGAACTGCTGGGGCTCACGTGACCGACCCGCATAACCAGCCGACCCTGCAGGCCCCGCCGCCGGCCGACCCGCCGACCCCGCCGACCCCGCCGCTGACGGTCGCTCTCGGCCCGCCGGCACACGGGGTGACCAGGTTCGCCGCCGACTGCGCTCACGCCGCCGGGACCCCGCTGCTCGAGGTGCCGGACGTGGCCCGGTTGGCCGACGCACTGGCCGCACACCCCGGCGGCGCCGTGCACCTGCACATCACGGACGCCCTGTTCGGGGCGACGCCGGACGAGGCGGCGGACACGATCGAATCGCTGGCCCGGGACCGCGCGGTGGCCGTGACGCTCCACGACGTCCCGCAGCCGGCCGAGGGCGCCGAGCGGTGTCGGCGCCGGACCCGGGCCTACCAGCGGATCTCGGCGGCCGCGGGGCTGGTGGTGGTGAGTTCCGAGCACGAGCGCCACCTCTGCGACGCGGCGGGCATCGCCGTCAATGCCGTGATCCCCCTGCCGGTCCCCGACCTCGGCCACGCGGGCTCGTCCCCCGACCGGATCCGGCCGGACGAGCGCTCCGTGGGCGTCTTCGGCTTCTTACATCCAGGCAAGGCCGTGGACCTGGTGGCGCAGGCGGTCGCCGAGCTCGCCGCCGCCGGTGACCACGCGGTGTCGCTGCGCCTGCTCGGTGCACCCGCCGACGGTCACGAGGACTACGTGCGGGCCGCACTCGAGACCGTCCGGGCAGCGGGAGGTCACGCCGAGCTGACCGGGCGTATCGACGACGACGACCTCGCCCGTGTCCTCGGCGAGGTGACCGTGCCCGTCGCGCTGTTCCGCAACGTGTCGGCCTCGGGGTCGATCAACACCTGGTCCGCCGCCGGCCGCCGACCGCTGGTCAGCGACTCGGACTACACCCGGGAGATGGAGCGCAGGCGGCCCGGATCGCTGCTGCTCACCGACGCCACCGACCTGCCGGGAGAGCTGCGACGGCTACTCGACGACCCCGTCCCGACCCGCGTCGACCCGCCCGGACCCGAGCTGGCGGAACTGGGCCGGGCGTACCTTCGCGCCTGGGAGAGCTGGTCGGCACGAGTGGGGGACCGAGGAGCACGGGACCGATGAGCGTCGACGTGGTGATCCCGTTCTACCAAGACCAGCGGATGCTCGACCGGATCCTGGCCGCCCTGCGACGTCAGACGGGCCTGGCCGAGCCGCCACGGGTGATCGTCGCCGACGACGGTTCGCCCACGCCGCCCACCGTCCCGCCCGAGGTGACGGTGGTCAGACAGGACGATCTGGGGTTCCGGGCCTCCGCCGCACGCCACCTGGGGGCGCGGGCCGGGGACGGTGAGGTGATCCTGTTCCTCGACGGCGACACCGTCCCCGCTCCCGACTACGTGTCCGCCCTGCTCGCCGCGCTCGAGCAGAATCCGGACCTGCTGGTGGTGGGGCGGAGGCGGTACGGGCGGTTCGCGGCCCCGGGCAGGTCCGACGCCGCGCTGGCCGACGCCGCGCTGGCCGACGGCGCGCTGGCCGACGCCGGGCCAGCAGACCCCGAGCCAGCCGAGGTCCTGCCCGACCCCGCCTGGCCCGCCTCGTTCTACGCCGAGACCGACGACCTCACCCACGAGGCCGGCGGGTGGCGCGCGGGCCTGTGGCGCGGGGTCCTCTCTGCGGTGTGCGGGCTGCACCGGCGCCTCTACGACCTGTCCGGCGGATTCGATCCCGACATCGTCGGCTACGGCGGCGAGGACTGGGATCTGGCGTGGCGCTGCGAACAGGCCGGTGGCCGGCTGCGACACGTCCCCGACGCCGTGGCCTGGCACGACGGCCCGGACTGGGGCGGACGGGCGGAGGACGATCCCGGTCACCTCGCCCAGAAGAACGCGGAGACCGCCCGCCTGGCCCCCCTCATCGTCTCCCCGCTCACCCGTCCGGCCGGCGGCATCTTCGAGATCCCGCTCATCGCCGTGCACGTCCACGCGAGTGGCGCGGGGAGCGGGGCCGAGGCGGCGACGTGCGCCTCGCTGCTGCGCTGGGGTGACGTGTCCGTGACCGCCGACCCCGACAGCGCCGACGCGGCAGTGATCGCCGAGCTCTTCGCCGCCGACCCCCGGGTCGGGCTCGACGTGCGCGGCCGGTGGTGGGAACCGGGGACGGCAGGGGCGGGACCTCGTCGTCGTCCCGAGGTCCTGATCGACATCCTCCGTCCCTGCTCGCTCGGGGGGCTCGACCCGGACCGGCTGCGCGCCCTGTGCCCGCCCGTGGGGAGCGTCACCCTTGACGACGACGAGGGCCGCGCCCTCGCGAGGGTCCGCACCTCGCGTGCCCTGGCGCGGGAGCACCACTGGGGTGATCGCCCCGGCGAACCGGTCGCGATCCCCGCCGCGGACCTGCGCGTCACGCCGTTCGGAGCGGACGGAGCAGGGGTGCGGCTCGAGCGGATCGTCGGAGGCTGGTGACCCCGCCGCCGCCCCTCCGGTGGCGGCAGGCCCCCCGGGGGGTCACCATCTGAGATCGGGGAGAACCGACCCAGATCGGGAACACCCGGACCAGCCGGAGCGGCCGGCAGGACTGAAGCGAGAGGGGGCCCGTGGACGCCCAGAACGACGACCCGATGACCATCGCGGTGATAGGCCCTTCGCGGTTCCCCATCCGCGAGCCGTACGCCGGCGGCCTCGAGGTGGTGGTGGCCAAGGAGGTCGCGGCCCTGAGAGCGCGCGGGCACCGCGTGACCCTGTTCGCCGCCGCCGGCAGCGAGGGCCACGACCCCCGGTTCGAGTTCACCGCGATGTCCGGCGTCACCGGTTTCGGGGATAGTTTCTACCCCCCGGGCGGCTACGAGGCGGACGCCGCCGAGTTCCACAGGCTGATGGACCACCTCGCCGACTCCGGCTTCGACGTGATCCTCAACCACAGCCTCAGTCACGTTCCGCTCATCCGGGCCGCAGACGTGGACGCCCGCATGATCACCACTCTGCACTGCCCACGGCTCGCCCCCATGCAGGATGCCTTCGACCTGCTCGGCGGGTCCACGGGGTTGGTCCAGGCAGTCAGTCGGTCGGTGCTCGGTTCGTGGCGGGTGCCGCAGGGCGCGGAAGTGGTCCCGAACGGGGTGGACACCCGGATCTGGAGACCCCGCGCAATCTCCGCGACCCCGCCGCGCGCGGTCTGGTCCGGGCGCATCGTGCCGGAGAAGGCCCCTCACCTGGCGGTCGACGCCGCACTGCGCGCCGGGATGGACCTCGACCTGGCCGGCCGGATCGGCGACGACCGATACATGCGTAGAGTCCTGGCCCCGCGCCTTCGTGACGCCGGCGGAACTGTCCGCTACCACGGGGCGCTCGGGCGCGACTCGCTGGTCCCGCTGGTCGCGGGGGCCTCGGTGGCCCTGGTGACCCCGTGCTGGGAGGAGCCCTTCGGGCTGACCGCCGTCGAGGCGCTGGCCTGCGGGACGCCGGTCGTCGCACTGGCCCGCGGCGGGATCCGCGAGATCCTCAGTGGCCAGCCCGGCGTGGTGTTGGTCGACCCGGGCCGCGACCCGGGCTCCGCCCTGGCCGCGGCCATCCCGGCGGCCCTGACCCTCGACCGGGTCGCCACCGCGCGTGCGGCCGCCGCCGCGTTCTCCCATGAGCGGCGGATCGACCGGGTCGAAGCGCAGCTGAGGGGACTTCCGGTCGGGGCAGTCTCGTGATCGGCGTGTACGCCCACCATCACGGGAACGGACACCTCCAGCGCGCGTTCGCCGTGGCCGCCGCGATGGACGACGAGGTCACCATCCTCACCTCCGCGGATGTCGGGGACGGCGGGAACCCGGATCCCTCTCGCATCCACGTACTGCGGCTTCCCCTGGACCACGACGGTCCGGGAGCGGTGTCCGGGGCGGTCGATCCGGCCCTCGAGCCGACCGCCGGAGGACGCCTGCACTGGGCCCCGCTGCGTCAATCGGGTCTACGGCGGCGAACGGCGATGCTGACCGGGTGGATCGACACCCACCGGCCGACCGTGATGTGGACCGACATCTCGGTCGAGGTCACTCTGGCCTCCCGCCTGACTGGGACTCCAGTGATCTCCACCGTGCTCCCCGGCCGGCGCGACGACGCCCCCCACACCCTGGCGCACGGCGTGTGCTCGGCGTTGGTCGCAGGGTGGCCGCGCTCGGCGGGGGCGCCCGTCCCCGCCGGCGCGAGCGAGCCTGTGATCCCCGTGGGCGGGGTCTCGCGCTTCGCCGGTCGCCTGCCCGAGCCCGCCGGCAGGGGACGCGGTCGGCCGCGGGTGCTGCACCTCCGCGGTAGCGGGGGATCCGGTCGCGACCAGCGGTGGGACGCCGTCCGCGAGGAGCTCGGCGAGGCGGAGTGGGTCGAGCTCGGCGGCCCGGGCGGCCGCTGGGTCGCCGATCCGTGGGCCGAACTGTGCCGGGCCGACGTGGTGATCAGTGCGGCCGGCCAGAGCTCGGTGGCCGACCTGGCCGCCGCGGACGCGTACGTCGTCGCGGTGCCCGAGGAGCGGCCCTTCGCCGAGCAGGACGACACCGCCGGGAAACTCGAGGCCCTCGGTCACGGCGCCGTCGTCGGACGTGACTCCTCCGTCGAGCACCTCCTCAGCGCGGTGCGGCGGACTCTCGAACGGTCCCGGTCGACGCCGGGGGCGGGCTCCGGTCTGCGGGAGGCCTGGGAGATCGACGGCGCGGCCGAGCGGTTGGCGGCGGTGCTGGAGACGGTGGCGGCGGACTCGATGGTGGGTGCCCGATGACGTCCGATCCCGCCCCGTCGTCGGTTGCCGTGGTGACCGTGTGCACGCCGGCGCGGGCCGATCACCTGTGGTCCCAGCGGCGCGCGCTGGCCGCGCACCTGCCCGGTACCCGTCACGTGGTGGTACTGCCCGAGCGGCCCGGGAGCGCGGAGCTGGCCGCCGAACTCTCCGCTGACGGCGCGGACCCCTTCGAGGTGCCGGCGGGGCCCGACCTGCCGGTGGCCCGCTGCCGGAACGCCGGCGGGGACCGGGCGGTGAGGTCCGGCGCCGACCTGATCATCTTCCTCGACGTCGACTGCATGCCCGGCCCGGACCTGGGGTGCAGGTACGCGGAGCTCCCGTCCGACGCGGTGGGGGTGGGCCCGGTCACCTACCTACCCGAATCGGCGGGGGCGCCGGATCCCTCCGAGCTGGTGGGCCTCACCGACCCTCACGCCGCGCGGCCGTTCCCGGAGCACGGCGTCCGGCGACTCGAGGCGGACGAGTTCGGGATGTTCTGGTCGCTCTCCTTCGCCCTCCACTCCGACCTCTGGACACGGATCCGCACGGACTTCGGCGGGTTCGACGAGCAGTTCACCGGCTACGGCGCCGAGGACACCGACTTCGGTCGCAGGCTGCTGTACCGGCGGGTGCCGGTGGTGCTCGTGGCGGGCGCCCACGCCTACCACCGGTGGCACCCCGTGTCGTCTCCGCCGGTGGAGCACCTGGCGGACCTGCTGCGCAACGGAGCCCACTACGCCGAGCGCTGGGGCGAGTGGCCGGCCCCGGGCTGGTTCGAGGAGTTCGAGCGGAGGGGCCTGGTCCGCCGACGCGGCGACGGGTGGGAGGCAGTCTCCGCACGCCGGACCACTGAGGACCGCCGCCCCGAAATCAAGAGCTGAACCCGACGAGAAGAGTGTTCCGAACCCATCGCCCGAGAGGCGGGTGTGCGGAACGCTCTTCTCGATGGGCGGCGGGGCAGGGCGGGGCCGGGCGGGGAGCCGGGGCCTCAGCCCAGGAACGCCTTGTCGGACAGCGTCGCGCCCTTGATGTTGGCGAACTCCTTGAGCAGGTCCTGCACGGTGAGCGACGCCTTCTTCTCGTCGTCCGCCTCGTAGACGATCCGGCCCTCGTGCATCATGATCAGCCGATTGCCCAAACGGATGGCCTGCTCCATGTTGTGGGTGACCATGAGCGTGGTGAGCCCGCCCTCGCGGACGATCCGCTCGGTGATCGTGGTGACCAGCTCGGCGCGCTGGGGGTCCAGGGCCGCGGTGTGCTCGTCGAGCAGCATGATCCGCGGCTGGGTGAACCCGGCCATGAGCAGCGAGAGCGCTTGTCGCTGGCCGCCCGAGAGCAGCCCGACCTTGGCGGTGAGCCGGTCCTCGAGACCCAGCTCGAGCATGGCGAGTTGGTCGACGAACTGCGCCCGACGCTTCTTGCTCAGGCTCGGGCCGAGCCCGCGCCGCCTGCCACGCAGGACCGCGAGCGACAGGTTCTCCTCGATGGTGAGGGTGGGTGCGGTCCCGGCCAACGGGTCCTGGAAGACGCGTCCCACATACTTGGCACGCTTGTGGTCGCGAAGCCGGGAGACGTTCCTGCCGTCGATGTCGATCCGACCGGAATCGGGGATCAACCGCCCGGACACGACATTGAGCAGGGTCGACTTGCCGGCGCCGTTGGAGCCGATCACGGTGACGAAGTCGCCCTCGGCCATCGTGAGGCTGAGACCGTGGAGTGCCCGGCGCTCGTTGACGGTGCCCGGGAAGAAGGTCTTGGACACATCTGTGACGGTCAGCATCGTCAGGTCTCCTTGGCGCCGGTCGCGGCGGTGGCGGCGGACTCGGGCCCGGCGTCGACGGCGGTCCCGGTGCCCGCCACCGCGCGCTCGTTCGCGGCGACCGCGGTCGTGGGCTTGCGCCCGAACCGACCACCCATGGATTTCCACCTGGGCACCAGCAGTGCGATCACCACCAGAATCGCCGTGATGGCCTTCATATCATTGGGGTTCAGGCCCACCTGCAGGGCCGCGAAGATGATGAGGCGGTAGAGCACCGCACCCACGACCACGGCGAACACGGCGAACACCAGCCTGCGCTGGCCGAGGATCGCCTGGCCGAGGATCACCGAGGCCAGGCCCACCAGGATCAGCCCCACTCCCATCGAGATGTCGGCGAATCCGCTGTACTGCGCGACCAGGGCGCCGCACATGCCCACGAGTCCGTTCGACAGGGCGAGGGTGAGGGTCTTGGTGAAGTCGGTGGAGACACCGAACGAGGAGATCATCGGACCGTTGTCGCCGGTGGCGCGGATCGACAGCCCGAGGTTCGTGGTGAGGAACCAGACGACGACGAGGCCGAGCACCACCACGGCCAGCGCGAGGACGGCGACGCCACCCCAGGTGCCGAGGATGCCGGCCTCGCGCAGCGGTGTGAACGCGGTGTCCTGGCGCAGCAGCGGGACGTTCGCGCCGCCCATGATCCGCAGGTTGACCGACCACAGGGCGATCATGGTGAGGATGCCGGCCAGCAGCCCGTCGATCTTTCCCTTGGTGTGCAACAGGCCGGTGACCACGCCGGCGAGGAACCCGGTGACGAAACCCGCGAGGGTCGCGGCCACCGGGTTCCAGCCGGCCAGGAGTGCCGTCGCCGCGGTGGCGGCGCCGGTGGTGAAGCTGCCGTCGACGGTGAGGTCGGGGAAGTTGAGCACGCGGAAGGTCAGGTAGACCCCCAGCGCCATGACCCCGTAGATGAGGCCTACCTCGACGGCGCCGATCACTTCTTCTCAGCCTCAGCGAGGATGTCCTCAGGGATGGTGACGCCCTGGCGCTCGGCGGCGGCCTCGTTGACCACGTAGGTGAACTCCGTCGCGGTCTCGACCGGCATCGTGGCCGGGTCCTCGCCGTCCCGCAGGATGCGCAGCGCCATCTCGCCGGTCTGGCGGCCGAGCTCGGTGTAGTCGATGCCCAGCGTGGCGACGGCGCCGCCCTCGACGGTGCCCTCCTCCGCGGCGATCACGGGGATCTGCTTGGACTCGGCCACCTGGACCAGCGAGGCGATACCGGAGACGACCATGTTGTCGGTCGGGACGTAGATCGCGTCGACGTCGCCGAGCGCCTCGACGGCCTGCTGGATCTCGTTGACCGTGGTGACGGTCTGGGTGACGATCTCCAGGTCGAGCGGGCCGGCGGCCTCCTCGGCCTGGTCCACCTGGACCTGCGAGTTGACCTCGCCCGAGGCGTAGACGATGCCGACGCGCTCGGCGTCGGGGACGATCTCCTTGAGCAGTTCGAGCTGCTCGTCGATCGGCGCTGCGTCCGAGGTGCCGGTGACGTTGGCGCCCGGCTCCTCCATCGAGTCGACGAGCTCGGCCGAGACCGGGTCGGTGACCGCGGTGAACAGCAGCGGGATGTTGATGATGTTCTGGGCCATCGCCTGGGCGGCCGGGGTCGCCACCGCCAGGGTGAGGTCCAGGTCGTCGGCGGCGAACTGCTGCGCGATGGTCAGCGCGGTGGCCTGCTCACCGTTGGCGTTCTGCTCGTTGAACTCCACCTCGACACCGGCGTCGGCGAAGGCCTCCTTGAAGCCCGCGGTGGCCGCGTCGAGAGCGGGGTGCTGGACGAGCTGGTTGATGCCGATCGTGTAGGACTCGCCGCCGCCACCGGCGGCGTCATCGTCGGAACCGCCGGTGCAGCCTGCGAGGACGAGTGCCGAGGTGGCCACCAGTCCGGTGAAGAGCGTCGCGCGTGAGAATGCCATGTGCCATGCCTTGTCTACGGTCACGGGTGAGCGTGAGGGGCCGGATGCGTTAACAGTGCTGGCACATGAGGGTACCGGGTCACGCCGACCGCGTAACCCGGGACTCACCTCACGGGTTGCTGATCCGGCTCCGATTCCGCCAACTCACGTTTCCAGGTGCGGAAACCCTCCTCGGTGCGGCCCCGCCGCCAGTATCCGGAGATCGAGGCCCGCCGGGCCGGGACGCCGCGTCCGGAGCGCAGCAGGGGGCGCAGGTGCTTCATCACGGTCTCGGCCTCGCCGTGCACGAACACCTGCACGTCGCCGTCCGGCCACGGCATGTCCCGCACGGCGGCGACCAGCGGCGCGTCGCCGTCGATCCGTCCGGGGCCGGCCTGGGTGGAGGGTGTACCCCGGTGCAGCCAGGTGATCTGCACACCCTCCGGAGCGGTGAGCGACACCTCGTCGTCGTCGTCCCCCACCTCCAGGAACACCGCTCCCACCGAGTCCTCGGGCAGGGCCTCCAGCGCGGCGGAGATCGCGGGGACCGCGGTCTCGTCCCCGGCGAGGAGGTGGAAGTCGGCCCCGGGGTCGGGACGGTACCCGCCGCCCGGCCCGCGGACGGTGACGTCGGTTCCGGGCGCGACCGTCCGGGCCCACGGGCCCGCCACGCCCGCGTCTCCGTGTACGACGAAGTCGATCCAGAGCTCTCGGGCGGGGAGGTCGACGCGTCGCACGGTGTAGGTCCGCACCACGGGGCCGTCCTCGGAGGGCAGTTCGAGTTTGACGTAGCTGTCGGTCTCCGCGCGTGGGGCGAAGGCGTCGAACCCCGCGCCGCCGAGGACGACCCGGACCATGTGGGCGCTCACCGTCTCGGTGCGCAGCACGGTGAGGGTGGTCGGGGTGGGGCTCTTGCGCTCATCTGCCACGGGGGTCTCCTTAAGTTAGGCAACCCTATCCTGCCAGGCGGCGTTGCTCGACCGCGCGGTCGATCGGCGGGTTCCCCCCTTATGGGTTGCGATGTAAGATATATGTGATCTGAAACAGGGCCGCCGAGCGGGTGGCACGGACAGGGCCAGGGAGCGACGTGATGAACGCAGGGACGCGATCCGCCGACGCAGGCGTCGGCCCGACGAGGATCCGGCACCTCCCGGACCTGTCCACGCACCTGTGGTTCTGGCTACCCGTCGCGAACGTGGTGATGCAGCTCGCCGACCCCGCAGTCGGGTACGGCGTGGTCGAGAGCCGGGTGGACCGGGGCCGCGGCGACCTCCGCCCGATCAAGCGCGGCAGGACCACCGCCCAGTACCTCGCCGTGGCGACGCTGGGGAACCAGGCGGATCGGCAGTTCTTCCACGAGGCGGTGCGGGAGATCCACGCGCAGGTCTACTCGACCGAGTCCAGTCCGGTCAGCTACAACGCCAACTCCGCGACCTCCCAGACGTGGGTGGCGCTGTGTCTCGTCCGCTACTACATCGATCAGTGGGAGATGGTGCACGGGCCGCTGTCGGAGGCGGAGCTCGACCGGGTCGTCGAACTCGCGCGGCCGCTCGGCACCACCCTGAACGTTCCCGAGGCCCGCTGGCCGGCGAACTGGGACGACTACCAGCGACGATTCGCCGAAGGCGTCGACGGCGTACGGATCGACGACACAGTCCGCGAGTACCTCCAGTCGCTCGCCGACTTCAAGGTCCTCGAGATCCGGATGAAGCAGCTGGGGACACTCGCACACAAGACACTGGGACCGTGGAGTCTGTCCATGACCAAGTTCGCGGTCCCCCAGCGGATCCGTGAGGAGATGCGCTGGACGATCACCCCTCAGGACCTCAGGCGCCGCCGGGTCATCGTGAACCTCGCGGCCGCGCTCGACATGGTCCTGTCCAGGCCGCTGCGCGTGGTCTACACGCTCAACCTGTGGGACCTGCGGGCGCGCCGACGGCTGGGGGTCGGCGTCTTCTGAGCGCGGCGCTCAGGACGCGCGGAGGAACTCCATGGGGGCCGTCGCCTCGAAGTGCGCGCTGACCTCGCCGACCAGTCCCCCCTCGAGCCCGGTGTCGGCGACCAGGTCGAGCTTGCGCACGGGCGCGCCCTCCGACAGGTCGAGGCCGTCCAACCGGACCCAGACGATGTTGGGCCGACCGGTGTCCTCGAAGACGTACACACCGTCGACGTGGTCGGTGATGGTCCGCCACAGGGTGGTGGAGGCATTGGGGTGATCCGGATCCGGCACGCGGAACGGTTGGGACGCGTTGCGCATCACGCTCAACAGCTCCGCGACGGCGCCCGTCCGGTCGGCGGGCGCCGGGAGCCGGTCCAGGTAGAAGGCCGCGCGCGCGAACCGCTCGTCGGCGTCCGTGCCACCGGGGAGCGGGCGGTCACCGCCGAAGCCCGTGATCTCGTGGAGGCGTTCGAGCTGCTCGGCGAACGGCGGCGAATTGGTCATCACCGTGTAGGACCGGTCATGCCAGATGTGGGGTTCGCCGTCGATGTACTCGATGATCGCCGAGTCGCCGCTGCGGTCGTCGAGCGCCAGGTGGACGGTGACGGTGGAGCCGGTGACCGGGTCCCCGGAGGTCCGGATCTGGACCCTGGACTGCCGCATCCAGTCCACGGCCTCGGCGACGGTGGCGAAGTTGTCCAGCATGTACTGCACCCACGCGGAGGCGCTCAACGCCGGACGGTCCGGATCGCGCTCGCCGTAGTCGGACTCCGCCAACCACAGCAGGTGGCCGGCCAGGCCGGCGTCGTTGATCCCGTCCGTGCTCGCCAGGTCGTAGGCGGCCGCCACCACGCTGCCGTGGACCGAGGTCCAGCGCAGGCTGTCGTCCACGCCGTTGTCGCGGGACAGCCCCCGCGGGAAGGCCCACAAGTTGGTCCGCAGATCCACCTCGTAGTCCATGGTGCGGCCGGCCAGGACCAGGTCCTCGCCCGGTGACCAGAGCGTTCGCGTGCACATGGGCTGCCTTCCCGGAGCATCGACCTGAAGATGAAGAAAAGCTATCACCCGGTGTGCTGGTCGGGACGCGAATGCGGTCCGGGCCGCGGACGGGGGGGGCGTGCGCAGCGCTCCTCCGCTCAGAGCCCCATCGCGTTCATGCGAGCGGAGATCCTGGCGTCCGTGCTCACGATCGGGGCCTCGGAGTCCACCCAGGGGTCCCCGCCGAAGTACAGCTGGAAGATCTTCTCCGCCGTCCGGGTGGCGAGCGCCTGGGTGGTCAGGGTGGGATTGGGTCCGCCGAGCGCGTTGGCGAGCGCCGAGTTGTCGGCGATGAACAGCCGCTTGACCCACCGCGCCTCGGCGTTCGCGTCGAGCACGGAGTTCTGGTCGGACTCGCCCATGCGCATCGACGAGTGCACGTGGAGCAGCAGTGGAGCCCAGTCCAGCCGGTACACCTTCTTCGCCCCGGCGGCCCGCATGATCTCCGCGGACTTGCGCACCATGAATTCCCGGTTCTCCTGTGTCCGCGGGGAGCGGTTCCGCAGCGTGATGTCGAGCTTGGCCGGCGCGCCGTTCTCGTCGGCCGGGAACAGGGACGGGGTGATCCGGTTGGTCGACTGCACGTGATCGTCGGTGATCACGAGGAAGTTGAGCAGGTTGTCGATCCCGCCCATCATGAGGTCCTTGAGCTCGTTGCCCACCAGGCGGCCCGAGGGGCCGTCCCACGGTCCGTAGAGTCCGCGCCCGTTGTCGTAGACCCCGCGGACCCCGGAGTCGGACAATGACAGCGTGAACGCCTGGATCGCGGGACCCAGCCCCACGTTCTCCATGCCGCCGCGACCCGGCCAGTCCATCCGTGCGGCCGAGTTGGCGCCCTTGGAATTGCCGGTGTACTCGTCGAAGCTGCCGACCACCCAGTCGAAGTGGTGGTCGGTGTGCCCGCGGCCGACCCAGTCGTTCGGGTTGGGCAGCCCGCTGTTGAACCACAGGCGAGGGCTCTCGGTGACCCCACCGGCCAGAACCACGACGCGCGCGTCCTCGGAGAAGGTCGCGCCAGTGGTGTTGTTGCGCCAGGTCACCCCCCTGGCCACCGTGTGGGCGCCTTCCTGCTCGTGCCGGATGGACTGCACGAAGCTGTCCGCGATCAACTCGAAGGCGCGGCCACCGGGGCGGACCGCGTCCGCGGCCAACCCGAGCGGGACGTAGCTGTTGTCGGTGGAGCGTTTGGCGTACTGGTTCCGCGGGGCCTGCCGGGGTACGTAACACCCTTGGAAGCAGTGGCCGCAGAAGGTGCAGCCGGTGGCCTGCGGATAGGTGAGCAGGTTGGCGTCGTCCGTCCGTCCCGAGTTCCCCCCGGGCTGGAGGATCGCGTTCTGCTGGGGCCGGAACGCGGGCCGGGTGATGTCGCGGGAGGTCTGGACCGGCAGCCCGACGCCCTCGCAGCCCCGGAAGGTGATCTCCTCCTTGGTGCCCATCGCCGCGGTCTCCACCGGCAGCGTGGCCTCGACCCATTCGAGGTAGGGGACCAGTTCCTCGTAGCTGAAGGGGAAGAGGTGGGCGGTGTCGTACTCCGCCGCGTCGGCACCGGTGTACCCGCGGAACGCGCCCGGCATGGGACGGGGACTGTTCCCGTAGTAGTGCTGGGTGGTGCCGCCGACACCGGACAACTGCCAGACGAAGAGGTTCTCGGTCCATTCCCGGAACCACGCGGGCTTGTCGCGGTCCTCCGGGCCGAAGCGGAGGAACCCGTCGTTCGGGTTGTTGGCGTCGTTCTCCGCGTGGGACCACTGATTCTCGGGATCGGCGTGTCGGGGGCCACCCTCGAGGACCAGGACATCCAGTCCCCTCCCGGCCAGTTCGGCGGCGACGGCGGGGCCGCCCCCTCCTGCTCCGATGACGATGACATCACGCATCCGCGGGCACCTCCGTGCGGTTCTGGTAGTACCCGATGAACTCGGGATGGCCGTCGACCAGGCCGGTGGGCCGGAACCCGGTGAGGTCCCAGGGGACGGGTCGGGGGGTCACCGTCCGGGTCGCCCGGTCGAAGTTGTACTGCTCGGAGTAGACGCCGAAGGCGGTGCCCTGGAGCAGGATTCCGCCGGCGAAGCGGAGGAATCCCGACGCCGAGCCGCGCAGCGGGACCGGCAGGGCGCCGTCGATGATCGAGATGAGCTGCGGGACGGGCCCCTCGATCCCTTCGAGCACCCGGCACTTGTCCCCGAGCGACAGGCGCGAGAACGGCGACCCGAGCGGGCCGACGATCGATCCGGGGTTGACGAGCAGCGCGCCTGTGTTGAGCAGCAGCGCGACGGGGAGCGACAGGGGGAGGACCCGGTCGCTGTAGACGTACCCGAGGACCTGGTCGATGCGGCGGCCGTCGGGTTCGCTCAGGCCGAGGAAGGGCTCCGTGGGGATCCCCATGTCGGAGAGCGCCTCGCCGAGTCCCAGCGCGAGGGGTCGGGCCAGCTGGTCACCCATCGCGAGGTAGTTGTCGAACAGGTCCTTCATGAACTCGCCGCCGCCGACCTCGATCGGTCCCGGGTCGTCGCGCGGCGTGCCCTGTTGCCTCGACCACTCGTCAGGTCCGGGCATGACCATCACGCACAACGCCCGCATGGTGTCGAGGGAGAACTCCTCGACCGCGTCGAGGACGGCACTACCGGTCCCCTGGGCGTTCGCTCGTCCCACAGCTCCGAGGGAGCCGTTCAGGGCGCCCGGAAACGCGACGCCCGCGCTGACGAACGCGCCGAACAGGGACGCCCGCGCGAGAAAGGCCCTCCGGTTGAACTGATCCATGACCCCGCCTTCCGCTCGAAGAGTGGGGCCACCGTAACGATGTGATATTCGTCACGCCACCGGTTAGGGACGATTCCTTTATCCCTCGTTGTCGCGGATGTCGTGTCGGCCCGTGAACGGCAGGAGGCTCGAGGCGTCGCCCAGATCGTCGCGACCGATGACCCCCAGGCTGCCGTCCTGCTGCAGGATCACCGCGGCGACCTGCTCGAGCGAACCCTTCCCCGACTGCCTGGCCGCCGTGTGGACGTCGTCCTCGAGGAGGCGGTGGCTTCGCAGGGCCCTGCCCTGCATCCGTCCCTGGTAGTAGAGGAGGATCGGCGGGCTGTCCAGCAGGGAACGGACCCGCGGAGACCGCGCGCGGACCGCCGCGAACACCCACTGGACGCCGACGAGCAACGCCAACACCAGGACCGTCTGCGCGAGCGGCACCTCGGTCGCGGTGAGCGTGCGCCCGAACGCCGACCCGATGGTCACCGCCACGATGAAGTCGAGGGGCGTCATCTTGGCCATGGTGCGTGGGCCGGATACCCGGAGGATCACGACCAGGGCGACGAAACCGCACACGACCATGACGACGGAGTGGACGACCGGTTCCCAGCCGTCCCAGAGCAGAGTTGTGTCCATGACGCGAATGGTGCGCGCACCGCGGTCGGAGGACAACCGGCGTCGACGGGAACGCCCCCGACCTCACGGCCGGGGGGCCGTGCGGTCGGGGGCGGGTGTCGCGCGGAGTCAGGCGGCTGCGACGGTGACCGGTGTGGTCGCCGGTGTGGTGGATCGCAGCGGGCAGTGGTCCCGGAAGGCGAACAGGCAGACCGCCGCGGCGATGCCCAGGAGGGCGACGGTGCCGAGGATGATCGGGGCTGCGGGGAAGGGCAGTTCCTGGGACAGGACGAAGGCTCCCATGAGTAGGACGAAGTAGCCGAAGCCCTTGCGCAGGGCCTTCTCCGGCACCACGGAGGTGAGCCGGATGCCGAGGAACGACCCGGCGATGGCGGCGGCGGTGACCGCGGCGACGAGCGGCCAGTCCAGGCTGACCGAGGTCAGGTACCCGCCCAGCCCGGCGAACGATTTCATGGCGATGACCAGCAGCGAGGTGCCCACGGCGACGGTCATCGGCAGGCCCGCGAGGAGCACCAGGGCCGGGACGACGAGGAATCCGCCGCCCGCGCCGACCAGTCCGGTCGCGGCGCCCACCACGAGGCCGTCGAGCAGGATCCGCCAGAGCGGGTGGTGATGGGTGGTGCTCTCACCGTCGCGGTCCTTCCGGCCCTTGATCATCGCGCCCGCGGTGGCGATCATCATCACCGCGAAGGCGACCATGAGGACGGTGCCGGGGATGTAGCCGCCGGCCAGTCCGCCGAGGAAGGCTCCCACCATGCCGGCGGCGCCGAAGATCAGTCCGGTCCGCCACTGGACGTTGCCCTTGCGGGCGTGGCCGAACAGGCTGACCAGCGACGTGGCGCCGACGACGAACAGGGAGGTGGCGATGGCCTCCTTGGGGTCGAGTCCGCCGATGTAGGTCAGCAGCGGCACGACGAGGATCGACCCGCCCCCGCCGAGCAGGCCCAGGGACAGTCCGACCAGGACGGCCAGGGTCACGACGATGATCGTGGTGATCTCCATGTCGGGTGCCTTTCTCCGGCGGGGGCGCCGGTGCGTGGGAGTGGGGTGGGTCAGGAGCGGGCGGGCAGTGAGTCCAGGACGGAACCGAGGCCGGGCTCGTCGTCCGAGCGGTTCCACGGCATCTTCGACAGGGCCGCGGCCATGGCGCACGAGTTGCTCGCCGCGGAGTAGGTCAGCCCGGCTCCGATCGCGCCGGCGAGGTAGGCGAACTTCGGGGAGAGCACCTTGGAGGCGGTGACTCCGGCCAGGACGAGCGAACCGGCGACCATGCGGACCTGCCGGTCCATCGCCCAGGCGCCCTTGCCGTGGATCACCTCGCCGCCGGCGGCCTCGTAGCCGGCGATCCCGCCGTCCAGGACGGTCACCGAGTCGGGGTCCACGCCCACGGACTCGAGGCGCTCATTGGCCTGCCGGGCGCGGTTGCCCGACTGGCAGATCAGCACGACCTGACCGGGCAGGCGGGAGGCGAACTCCTCGCCGTGCTCGGCCAGCAGGGGCAGCGGCACGTTGTAGGAGCCGCGGATGTGGACGCCGGAGAACTCGGCGGCGGAACGCACGTCGATGACCGTGGGCGGGGTGCCCGAGTCCATCGCGTCGCGCAGGTCGGCCGGGGCGATGGTCGGGGCGTGGGTGAGGGTCGAGAGCATGGGTGGTGACAGCCCTTTCGTGTGGGGGGTGGGAGGGGCGGCGGGTCGCCGCGGGGCCGGGGGCCGGACGGGTGGTCCGGCCCCCGGGGTGTGGGGTGGGTCCGCTCAGGCGGAGACGAGGTTGCGCTCGGACCAGGCGGCGTAGCTGCCCTCGAGCTCGACCACCCGGTAGCCGGCGCGACGCAGCGCGCTGGCCGCGACCGAGTTGCGGACGCCGCTCTGGCAGTACGTCACGATCGGCCCGTCGGCCGGGAGCCGGTCGAGGTTCCACAGGAGTCGGCCGCCGCTGAGCTGCTCCGAGCCCGGGATGTGACCCTCGGCGTGCTCGGTCTTGTTGCGCACGTCCAGGACCATCGCCGAGTCGAACGAGGCGAGCTCGTCGGCGGTGATCATCTCGGGGGTCGTCATGGGCAGACCCTCGAGGCTGGTGGTGTACCCGATGACGGTGTCGATGCCGACCCGCAGCAGGTGATCCCGCAGCGCCTCGGCCATCTCGGTGTCCTCGGCCAGGACCACCAGGGGCGTGTCCTCACGCTCCGGGTCGTACACCCAGGCGCCGAAGGAGGCGGCCTTGTCGACGCCGGGGATGTTGAGCGCCCCGGGCACGGTACCGGCGTGGACCTCGTCCTGGTCGCGGGTGTCGACGACGACGACGTCGTTCGACTCCAGGGCGTCGGCGAGCTCCGCGGAGTCGTATCGGCGCAGCGGGGCAAGCGGGCCGAGGACGGCCGGACCCTGCCTGTTCTGCCGCTTCATCCGCCCGAAGTACGCGTGCGCGTCCGGCTGGCCGTCGAGGAGCTCGGAGACGAAGCCCTCCTCGTCGTCGTCGTTCACGTACCCGGCCCACCACGCGTAGCGACTCTCGTAACCGACGCTGGTCGACGGAAGCGCGCCGAGCGCCTTGCCGCAGGCGCTGCCCGAGCCGTGGCCCGGGAAGACCTGGACGTGGTCCGGCAGCGTGACGAACGAGTTCTTCAGGCTCCGGAAGATCTGCTTGGCGCCCTCGAACCGGGTGTCGACCCCGCCCGCGGCCTCGTCGAGCAGGTCAGGTCGGCCGAGGTCGCCGGAGAACACGAAGTCGCCGGTCAGCATGTACCCGGGGGTATCGGCGAACGCGCCGTCGGTGATGAGGAACGACAGGTGCTCCGGCGTGTGGCCCGGGGTGTGCACGGCCTCGACGGTGATATTGCCCAGCTTCAACTGGTCTCCGTGGTGCAGGCGCTCGGCCTCGAAGCGGTACTGCCAGTCGTCACCGCCCTCGCCGGAGACGTAGACCCTCGCCCCGGTGGCGGCCGCGAGCTCGCGGGTACCGGACAGGTAGTCCGCGTGGATGTGGGTCTCGGTCACCGCGGTGATCGTCATCCCATGCTGCGTCGCCAGATCCAGGTACTGGCGGATGTCGCGGCGGGCGTCGACCACCACGGCCTCCCCCTTGGCCTGACAGCCGATGAAGTAGCCGGCCTGGGCGAGGTCCTCGTCGTAGATGCGCTCGAGAAGCATGGTGCTCTCCTTTGTCGGTCGGGGTTCCCAGCGAGGGGCGTGCCACGACTGTACATACCCCGGGGGGTATCGACAAGCCGGGCGGCGCCTCCGGTCAGGGTGGCGTTCGCCACAACTGCTTGCACAGGCTGTGCAATGGTGCAGTGGCCATGCAAAACTGCGAGGGTTCGCTTCCCGCACCTACGCACCAGGAGCCAGCGCATGGCGTCATTCCTCTACCGCATCGGGCGGTCCGCCTATCTGTTCAGGTGGCGGTTCATCGCGGCCTGGATGCTGTTGATCGTCGGCGTCGGCACCGCCGCGGCCACGATGTCGCAGCAGACCAGCACCACCTTCTCGATCCCGGGCCTGGAGTCGATCGAGACCCAGGAGGAGATGCAGGAGCGGTTCGCCGGGGCGGGGGACCAACTCGACGCGCCCACGGGGACAGTGGTCATCCGCGCCCCGGAGGGCAGCACCCTCGCCGATCCGGCGGTGACGGAGGACGTCGACGCATTCCTCGCACAGGTGCGGGAGCTGGACTTCCTCGCCGATACCGACGCGATCGTCAACCCGGTGGTCGCCGCCGAGGGGCTGTCGCAGCAGCTGACCGAGGCCAAAGCGGCACAGGAGATCCCGCAGGAGCAGATCGGGGCCGACATCGCGGCCCTGAGCCCGCTGAGCGCGGACGAGACGACCGGCACCGTCCAGGTCCTGTTCGCGGCCGAGACGACCATGGACATCGAGGCCGAGGACCGCGAGGCCTTCGCCGACGTCGTGGCCGAGAACGAGGGCGACCTGACCATCGCGTACTCCGGAAACGCCTTCCAGATGTCCGAGATCAGCGCCATCGGCGAGCTCATCGGCATCGCGGTGGCGGCGGTGATCCTCCTCGTCACCTTCGGCTCGCTCATCGCCGCCGGCATGCCACTGCTCACCGGCATCATCGGTGTCGGGATCGGCATCGCGGGCATCTTCGCGGCCACCGCCTTCACGGACACGATCAACACCATGACGCCGACCCTGGCGTCCATGATCGGTCTCGCCGTGGGCATCGACTACGCGCTGTTCATCGTCTCCCGATTCCGCACCGAGCTGGTCAAACACATCGGGGGGAACGACCTCGAGCCCGCCGAACTCGCGGAGAAGCTCAAGACCATCGACGCCCCACAGCGCGCGCACCTCGCCGGGCTGGCGGTCGGCAAGGCCGGCTCCGCGGTCGTCTTCGCCGGACTCACCGTGCTCGTCGCTCTCGCGGCCCTGTCGATCATCAACATCCCGTTCCTCACCGCGATGGCGCTGTCCGCCGCGGCGACCGTCGCGATCGCCGTCCTGGTCGCCATCACGCTGCTGCCCGCGATCCTCGGTGCCGTCGGGACCAGGCTCTTCGCGGCCCGCGTCAAGGGCGTCAAGGCGCCCGACCCGGAGGACGAGAAGCCGACGATGGGCCTGACGTGGGTGCGCCGCATCCGCGCCCGCCCCGTGTTCTTCGCGACCGCCGGGGTCCTGCTGCTCGTCCTGCTGGCCCTGCCGGCGGTGCAGCTGCGGCTGGCCATGCCGTCCGACGGCACGATGGCCCCGGACACCCCGAACCGCGTGGCCTACGACATGACGGACGAGGCGTTCGGCCCCGGACGCAACGCCCCCATGATCGCCTTCGTGGACACGCTCGATGTCGCCGAGGAGGAGCGTCCGGCCGCGTGGGCCACCGCCGCGGCGGACATCCAGGCGCTCGACGGTGTGCAGAACGCGCAGATCATCGAGACCAACGAGGCGGGCGACGCCGCGCAACTCCTCGTCACGCCCGCATACGGGGCCACCGACGAGCGGGCCGCGGACGTCCTGGCGGAGATCAGGTCCGGGGTCGCGGCCTTCGAACAGGAGACCGGGGGGACCTACTCCGTCACCGGCGTCACCCCGATCTACGAGGACATCTCCGAACGCCTCACCGAGGTCCTGCTGCCGTACATCGCCATCGTCCTGGCGCTCGCGTTCATCCTGCTCATGCTCGTGTTCAGGTCGATCTGGGTGCCGCTGATCGCGGCGCTGGGCTTCGGCCTCTCGGTCGCGGCGACCTTCGGCGTCACCGTGGCGATCTGGCAGGAGGGCTGGGGCGGGATCATCTCCGATCCGCAGCCCGTCATCAGCTTCCTGCCGATCATGCTCATCGGCATCGTGTTCGGTCTGGCGATGGACTACCAGGTGTTCCTGGTCACGAGGATGCGCGAGGGGTGGGTGCACGGCAAGACCGCACACAACGCGGTCGCCAACGGCTTCAAACACGGGGCCCGCGTCGTCACCGCCGCGGCGTTGATCATGATCAGCGTCTTCGCCGCGTTCATGACGATCGACGAGCAGTTCATCAAGGTGATGGGCTTCGCGCTGGCGATCGCCGTGCTGT
This sequence comes from Dietzia sp. 2505, assembly GCF_040546785.1. Lineage (NCBI taxonomy): Bacteria > Bacillati > Actinomycetota > Actinomycetes > Mycobacteriales > Dietziaceae > Dietzia > Dietzia sp. 2505. Next base: position 104,562 of record NZ_JBEPON010000007.1, read on the forward strand.
TCGACGCCTTCGTGGTGCGCATGACCATCATCCCGGCGGTGATGTTCCTCCTCGGCGAGCGGGCCTGGGGTCTACCCCGGTGGCTGGACAGGCTCTTGCCCACCGTCGACGTCGAGGGGTCGGCGCTGGAGACCTCGGAGGAGTCCGCGCAACAGGGGACGATCAGCGGCACGGACGGCGAGGACACCGACGGTGGCGCCCACCGCGAATCGGCACTCGTCGGCGGCCGACACTCGGCCGACACCGTCGCCGAGCAGTCCCCGGGGGCGGGCCGGCACGAGGCGCGCGGCGGCCGCGCCGACTCGGACGGTGGCGGTGGTACCGGGACGCGGACAGATGGCTAACCTCCGGGAGCGCAAGAAGGCCGACACCCTCACCCGCCTCTCGGTGGCCGCGGTCGAACTCCTGGTTGCCGAGGGCGCGGAGGGGGCGACGGTCTCGGCCATCGCCGACCGGGCCGGGGTCTCCACCCGCACGTTCCACAACTACTTCGCCCACCGCGAGGACGCGTTCGTCCACTTCCTCCGCGAGCAGGTCGCCGAATGGGTCCGGAGGGTCGACCAGGCGCCGGCCGGGATGTCGCCGCTCGACGTCCTGCGCTCGATCTTCCGGGAGTCCTACGGCCGCTCGGAGGACGACATCGTCGCGGCGGAGAACCTCCTCGTGGTCGGCGAACAGGTCATGTTGCTGATGGGCAACGAGGAGCGCCCCTGTGCCGAGAGCATCCTCGACCCGTTGTACGAGGCGGTCGGCCGCCGGGCGCCCCACCTGAGCGTGTTCCGGGTCCGCGTGCTCGTGGACCTGGGGCTGGCGGCCGGGGCGTCGGTGCTCAGGCACCAGTCGCTCGCGGGAGATCCGGGCCGCGGCGCAGCGGAGCACGACCCGACCGTCTACCTCGACGAGGCCTTCGACCTGCTCGGGCGCGGAACCGGGCGGGAGTTCGGGGGCGGTCCGGACCAGCAGGGGACCGGGTAGGGAGTATCCCACGCCGGCTCTTGCGCACCGGTTGTTGCGCATACGCTGTCGCGCGTTGGCTGTCGCGCACCTGCTGCCGCCCGGCGGGGCCCGTCACCGGGGCCCGCCCCGCTCGTGACGGGGGCGGTCCGGGCCGACCGGTCCGCAGCCGACCACCTCGCCGTCCGACCCCGGACGGGCCCCGAGCTCGTGCAGCCGCGGGACAAGCTGATCGAGCGGCGGGTTGTGGTGGCCGAGGTGCACCGCCACGACGTCGGTACGGTCGTCGACCGCCCCGACGGACCGCAGCGTTCGGAGCATCGCGTCGAACCGCTCCAGCCCGAGATGGGCGTCCGAGATCTCCTCGCGGTCGCCCAGCGTCTCCTCGAGGAACACCACGTCATACCCCGCTCCCCGGACGGCCCCGAACCACGCGTCGGGCCACGGGCCGGTGTCGGTGGCCCACAACACGCGTGCGCCGTCGGGGGCGGTCACGTCGTAGAGCACCGCGTCACCGTCCTCGAACACCCGGTGCCGGGCGGGAAGGACCCGCACGTCGTACCCGCCGACTGTAAGCCGGTCCCCGGCCACGACCGGGACGAGCCGCACCGGGTCGGCGGGCCCGACCCACGGCCTGCACAGCTCGAGCGCGCCGGCCGGTCCGACCACCTCGAGCGGGCCGGCCCCGGCGACCCAGGAACGGGAGAGCAGGGCCTGGGGGCCGAGGTGATCGGAATGGGCGTGGGTGAGGAGCAGATGTCCGACCCCCGCGAGGGTCCGGCCGTGACGCGACGCTGCCCCCGGCACCTCCGGCCCGCAGTCGATCAGCAACTCGTCGTCGACCAGGGCGGCGGTCTGGCCGCGCACCTCCCCGCGCCTCAGGGCGTCGAGGCAGGAGTCGCAGCGGCAGAACGGGTTGGGCCACCCGTCGGCGGCACCCGTGCCCAGCAGCACGACCTCCATCAGTCCCCCGGCTCGCGGAGCGGCAGGACGGCGCGGCCGTCGGGGCGGTCGAGGACCTCGACGCGGGCGTCGTACACCTCGGCCACCCGTTCCACGGTCAGCACGTCCTCTCCGGAGCCGTCGGCGACGATCCGGCCGTCGTCCAACAGGACCACGCGTTCGCCGTAGTGCGCGGCGGAGGTGAGGTCGTGCATGGCCGCCACCACGGTGAGTCCGCTCTCCCGCCGCATCGAGTCGACCAGCTCGAGGACCTGCTGTTGGTGCCCGATGTCGAGGGCGCTCGTCGGCTCGTCCAACAACAACACCCGGGGCTCCTGTGCCAGGGCCCGGCCCAGTACCACGCGTTGGAGCTCACCCCCGGACAGCGTGGTCGCGATGCGCGGGGCCAGGTCGTGCAGGGCCAATCGGTCGATCACCCCCTCGACGACCTCGTGGTCGTGGGGCGACTCGGTGCCGAACCGGGGGATGTGGGGTGTGCGGCCCAGCCGGATCAGCTCCCGCGCGCTCACGCCCTCGGGCACGACGGGGCGCTGCGGCATGAGCGCCACCATCCGGGCCACCCGCCGTCGCCCCGCCCTCCGTGGTGCCAGGCCCATGACCTCGACTTCCCCCCGGGACGGGATGAGCCCGGCCAGGGCGTAGAGCAGCGTGGTCTTGCCCGAGCCGTTCGGCCCGACCAGGGAGATCCAGGTCCCCGTCGGCACGGCCAGGTCGATCCCGTGCAGGACGGGCACGGCGTCACGGGCGACGTGAAGTCTCCGGCAGTACAAGGCCGCGCGAGCGTCCGGGGCCGAGTTCATATGAGGCCCCTGCTCCGCCGCAGGACGAACAGGAAGAACGGGGCACCGATCGCCGCGGTCACGACCCCGATCGGCAGCTCGGCCGGGCTCATCGCGGTGCGGGCCACGATGTCGGCCAGGATGAGGAAACTCGCCCCCACCAGCAGGGACAGCGGCAGGAGCAGCCGGTGTCCCGGGCCGATCACCATCCGGACGGCGTGCGGGATCACGATGCCGACGAACCCGATCAGGCCGCTCACGGACACGACCGCGGCGGTGCCCAGCGTGGCGACGCTGATCAGCACCAGCCGCACCCGGGCCGGGGCGATCCCGAGGGTGGAGGCCTCGACGTCACCCACCGCCATCACGTCGAGGGTGCGCCGGAACAGGGCGATCACCGCGACCGAGACCAGGACGTACGGCAGCACGGTCCGCACCTCGGACCAGCCACTGGTCGTGAGCCGGCCGAGCATCCACGAGTACACCTGCCTCAGGGTCTCGTCGTTGCGCTGCATGAAGAAGGTCTGGATGGCGCTCGCGAACGCGGCGACCGCGACTCCGGCGAGGATGATCACGACCTCGGTCCGCCCGCCACCGACACTGCGGCCGAGGGTGTAGGTGGCCATCACCGCGATCATGCCGCCGACGAACGCCGCGGGGGGCACCATCGCCGAACCCATGGCCCCGCCCACGACGATCGCCAGTGTCGCGCCCAGTCCGGCGCCACTGGACACACCAAGGAGATAGGGGTCGGCGAGCGGGTTGCGGAACACGCCCTGATAGGTCGCACCGGCGATCGCCAACATCGCGCCGACGATCCCGCCGAGTACGACCCGCGGGATCCGGATCTCCCACAGGATCACCTGCTGGCGGGGCGAGAACCCCGAGTCGACCTGCACGAACGGCAGCTGCCCGACCAGTTCGAGCAGGACCCCTCGAGGCGTGAGGCCGGCGGGGCCGACGAGCGTGCCCGCCAACAGGGCCAGGAGGAAGAGCAGAGTCGCCCCGCCCAACACCAGGGCGTGGCGGGGCGACGCACGGGTCACGAGGCAGGTGCCCTCTCGGGCTGTGATTCGTTCACAGGCAGGGTGGAGATGATCCCGGCCACCTCGCGCATGAAGTCCACCACGCGCGGGCCCCACCGGCTGGCCAGGTCCTCGTCGACCACGAAGACGCGGCCCTGCCTGACCGCGGCGAGTTCTCCCCACCCGGGGCGCTCGGCCACGACCTCCGGGGTGATCCCGCAGCACTGCCCGTCGGCGAGCATCACCAGGTCCGGATCCGCCTCGAGGATCAGCTCCTCGGACAGCTGCGGGTACGCGTCGTCTCCGGTCGCGATCGAGGTCAGCCCCAGCAGGGAGTACACCTCGCCGATGTACGTGTCGTCGGTGACGGTGTAGTAGGTGTCGTCGAGCTCGTGGAAGTAGGTCAGCGGGGTCTCACGCTCCGGGACCGAGGCCACGATCTCGTCGATCTCGCCCTGCATCCGCGAGACCAGCTCGGCGGCCTCGCCGACCGTCCCGGTGGCCGCGCCGACCTGTTCGATCTGGGTGTACGTGTCGTCCAGGGTCTGTGCGGCGGGGAGTAGCAGGACCTCGACCCCGGACCGCTCGAGGCCGGCCACGATGTCGCCGGTGTCGTCCGTGGCCACGACCAGATCCGGCTGGTACGCGAGGATCGCCTCGAGGTTCGGGGTGTAGCCGGACAGGTCGGTGACCGGGGCGTCGGCGGGATAGTTCGAGCGTTCGTCCACCGCGACCACCCGGTCGCCGGCACCCACGGCGTACAGCATCTCCGTGGTGGTGGGACTGAGCGAGATGATCGCCTGCGGCTCGCCGGAGGCGGTGGCGCCGGTGCCGTCGGTCTGGTCGGCCGCCGGGTCGTCAGAGCCGGAGCAGGCCGAGACGACCAGGGCGACGGCGGTGAGGACGGCGGCGAACCGGAAGCGGGATCGGGGCGTGGTCCGGGCTCGAGACTGGTGCATGACATCCTCCGGGGATCGCCAGGACGAAAGCAGCTCGGCCACGACGCGGACGCCACGGCACGCAACCGTCCTTCGTGCGAGGTCAGTTCGTACGGCGCCGCGGTACCGGCCGACCTGGCTCGCCCGCTCGGGGCGGGATCACAGTTGCGCGGACAGCGTCGGATTCACACCGACTTCCGCCGGGCACCACGGGTGTCCGGCGGGGGAGCCGGACCCTCCGAGGGTAGCCGACCCCCGGGTCGACGGCAGGATGGGCCGGGATCACCCTCCGACACCCACTGACAGGAAGGACCACGAGATGACGACGACGAACGGTTCAGGCGAGGGGCCTTCGGCCGCGGGACTCCGGTCGCGGGGTTTCACGACCCGGCGCGAGGTGATGGGCGACGACTTCGTGGACCGCGCGATGGGCCGGGCCGAGGGGACCGCCTCGGAGGCCCTCCAGTACGTCGTCACCGAGAACGTGTGGGGCAACATCTGGGACCGCCCGGGACTCGGGCGCCGGGACCGGAGCCTGCTGAACATCGGCATGCTCGTGGCGTTGCGGGCGGACGCCGAGTTGGCCGGTCACGTGCGCGGCGGCCTGACCAACGGCCTCACCCGAGAGGAGATCACCGAGGCCGTCATCCACGCCTCGGGATACTGCGGGGCGCCGGCGGCCCTCTCGGCCATGAAGACGGTCCAGGAGGTCTTCGACGCCCTGGACGACAGGTAGGGTCGTGTCCAGAAGTGACCCCCGACACCCCCCTGAGTGAGGAGCCCCTCGCATGCGCAGCACCATGCAGCCGGAACAGCTGAACATCAGTACCATCCTGACGTTCGGCGCGACCGTCCACTCGGACGCGGTCGTCACCACCTGGACCGATCAGGGCCCACGGAAAGTCACGTTCGGCGAGCTCGGTAAGCGGGCGGCCCAGCTCGCCCACGGGCTGCGCTCGCTCGGGATCGACGCAGACCAGCGCGTCGCGACGTTCCAGTGGAACAACTCGGAGCACATGGAGGCCTACCTGGCCATCCCGTCGATGGGCGCGGTGCTCCACCCCCTGAACATCCGGCTGTTCCCGGACCAGCTCGAGTTCGTGGCCAACCATGCCGAGGACAAGGTCGTGATCGTCGACCCCAGCCTGATCCCGCTGCTGCAGCCCCTGCTGCCGCGGTTCTCGACCGTCGAGCACGTGATCGTCACCGGCGGCGGAGCGGCGAACCTCGAGGCCCCCGAGGGCGTTCAGGTGCACGACTACGAGGCGCTTCTGGCGGCCCAGCCCACCGAGTTCGAGTGGCCCGAGGTCGACGAGAACTCCGGCGCCGCGATGTGTTACACCTCGGGCACCACGGGCGATCCGAAGGGCGTCGTCTACTCGCACCGGTCGATCTACCTGCACTCGATGCAGGTGTGCATGTCGGACGGGATGGACATCTCGCTCGACGACAACGTGCTGGCGATCGTGCCAATGTTCCACGCCATGTCGTGGGGGCTGCCCTACGCGGCGTTCCTGGTGGGGGCGTCGCTGCTCATGCCCGAGCGCTTCCTGCAGCCCGAGCCGCTGGCCGCGATGATCGCCTCCGAGCGGCCGACCCTGGCCGCCGCCGTCCCCACGATCTGGCAGGCCGTGGACGCCTACAGCGTCGACCACCCCATCGACATGTCGAGCTTCCGTGCCGTGGTCGTGGGCGGCAGCTCCTGCCCGCCCGCGCTGATCCGCAAGTTCAAGGAGAACTACGGGATCGACATCATCCACGCGTGGGGCATGACGGAGACCTCGCCCATCGGCACGCTGTCGCGGCCGAAGGCGGACCTGCCGGAAGACAAGCAATTCGACCTGCGCACCACGCAGGGCCGGTTCATCGCGGGGGTCAAGGCCCGGATCGTCGACGACGCCGGACAGGAACTGCCCTGGGACGGCGAGTCCGTGGGTGAGCTCCAGGTGCGTGGCCCCTGGATCACGGGCAGCTACTACAAGGTGGAGAACTCGGACCAGTTCGACGACGGTTGGCTGCGTACCGGCGACGTCGGATACGTCCGCCCCGAGGCGTTCCTCCAGCTCACCGACCGTGCCAAGGACATCATCAAGTCCGGTGGCGAGTGGATCTCCTCCGTGGAGGTCGAGAATTACCTCCTCGAGCACCCGGCCGTGGCCGAGGCCGCCGTGATCGGTATCCCCGACCCCAAGTGGGACGAGCGCCCGCTGGCCACGATCGTGGTCAAGGAGGGCGTGGCCGACCCCGAGGTCGAGGACCTGCGGGCGCACCTCGAGTCCAGGATGGCCAAGTGGCAGGTGCCGGAGAAGTTCGCGTTCGTCGACGAGATCCCCAAGACCTCCGTCGGCAAGCTCGACAAGAAGCGCATCCGCGTCTCGCACTCCGACGGTGAGCTCACGGTGGTCAACGCCCTGGAGAAGTAGCCCCGAACGGGCCGCCCCACCATCTTCAAGAGCGTTCCGCGCACATCGCCCGAGAGGCAGGTGCGCGGAACGCTCTTGACGTTGGATCGGCAGCGAGCTGCTCGCCGGGCGGGCGGGTCCCGCGCGGGGCGGGCCAGTCGCCGGGGGTCGGCTCAGCCGGTGCGGGCCGGTGTGAGCGGCCGCAGGGACACCGGGAGCCCGTCCCCGGGGAACGGCAGCGAGTCGTTCTTCATGGGCGGGACGTAGTCCAGCGGCACCGACCACTCGAAGTGCCGCAGCAGCGCGCTGAGGACGAGCTTGGACTCCAGGTTGGCGAAGATCATGCCGAGACATTTGTGCACCCCGCCGCCGAAGGGCTCCCACGCGTAGCGGTGCGACTTGTCCTCCCGCCTGCCCTCGGTGAACCGCTCGGGGTCGAAGAGTTCCGGGTCGGTCCAGTACTCGGGCATGTGGTGCGACAGTAGCGGCATCACCGAGACGAGCCGGCCCTTGGGGATCGTCACGCCGAGCACCTCGGTGTCCTTGACCGCCCGGCGCGCCAGCACCGGTACCGGCGGGTGGAGCCGCAGCGTCTCCTTCATCACCAGGTCCAGGTCGGTGAGGCCCTCCAGCTCGGCGAGGGTCGGCGAGGGACCCAGTTCCAGGCACTGTCGCCGGCAACGCTCCTGCCACTCCCGATCGCGACCGAGCTCGTAGACCATCGAGGTCACGGTGCTGGTCGTGGTGTCGTGCGCGGCCATCAGCAGGAAGATCATCTGGTTAATGATGTCGTCGTCGTCGATCCCGCCGGAGGCGTCGGCGACCTGACACAGGGCCGAGAACAGGTCCTCACCGGGGTTGGCGCGGCGGGCGGGCAGGTGACGCCGGAGGAACTCCTCCAGGAGGCGCCGGCCGCGGGTCGCTCGACCCCACTTGGTGAACGGCAGGGGAGCGGTCGAGCGGATGTAGCCGTTGGCGGCCTGCACGCAGTCCACGAACGCGGTGTTGACCCGCTCGATCTCGCCAGGTTCGGCGTACTCGGCGCCGCCCATGAACACCTCGGTAGCCAGATCGAGCGTGTGCGACTTGAGGGCAGGGTAGATCTCAAACGCCCGATCAGGGGTCCAGCCGGAGATCCCGCGCTCGACCAGCGGGGCCAGGGTACGGGCGTACCCCTCGAGCCGGGGGCGGGTGAACGCCTCCTGCATGAGGTGCCGGTAGTGGTGGTGCTCGGCGAAGTCCAGCAGCATCAGCCCGCGGTCGAAGAAAGGACCGACGAGGTATCCCCAGCCGGGGCCGTTGGCGAACGCCTTGTCGGCATTCTGCAGGGCGATCTGGCATGCGTCGGGGCCGAGCAGCGCGGTCCAGGTGGCGCCGAGGAAGCTCAGTTCGGAGACCGGCCCGTGGTCGCGGTATCGGCGAGCCATCGTGGCCAGTGGGTTCTCGACGTACTCGAGGGTCCCGCCCAGGATCGGCAGGTGGGAGCGGAGGGGGGCCGGGCCCGGTCGGTAGACCGGATCGCGCGGATCGCCATCGATTGACATATTGCACCTCTTTGTCGGGTACCCCCAGTGTGTGACAGCACTCACATGCTGTCAGCCGAATAGCGAAACCGACAGTGTCGTTTCTCTGAAACGCTCGTGCCTGGACCCCATCTCGGGGCCGTGGGTCGTGGCTCGCGAGTCGTCGGTCGCGGGTCGTGGGTGCCGGGTGGCGGGGGGCAGGTGCCGTGATCAGGCTCGGGCGACGAGCGCGGCCACGTCCACGCCGTCGGGAAGTGCGCCGTACTCGGCCGAGCGCTCGTCGCCGAGCCTGGCCAGGCAGAACGCCTCGGCGACCGCCGCCGGGGCTTGAGCGAGTAGGACCGCGCCCTGCTGTGCGAGCGCCATGGCCTCGACGAGTCGTCGTGCGAGCGCGGGCGCCGCAGCGGGATCGGACGCCGCGCGCCCGATCAGTCCGCGGACGCGCTCGACGTGCCGGTCGAACAGGATGTGCTGCCCGGTCTGGGCGGTGAGCTCGGCGTCGAAGGCGGCCACCGACTCCGGCTCACGGGTCATCGCGCGCAGGACGTCGAGCGCGATGACGTTGCCCGAGCCCTCCCACACCGCCAGCACCGGCTGCTCGCGGTAGCGGCGGGCCAGTGGGAACGCCTCGGTATAGCCGTTGCCGCCCAGGCATTCCAGCGACTCGTAGGCGTGGTTGGGTCCGCGCTTGCACGTCCAGTACTTGGCGACCGCGGTCGCAAGCCGCCGGTACGCGGCGGACTCGTCGTCGTCATAGGCCGCTGCCAGGCGGGTCGCCGTCCAGGTGGCGGCCTCCGCCTCGAGCTGGAGGTCCGCCAGAACGGCGGCCATGGCCGGCTGGTCCACCAGGGTCGCCCCGAACGCCGCCCTGTGTCGGGCGTGCCACGCGGCCTCGGCCACGCCCTGACGCATGCCGGCCGTGGCGCCCAGGACGCAGTCCAGACGGGTGCGCCCGACCATCTCGATGATCGTGCGCACCCCGCGACCGGGATCGCCGACCATCCAGCCCAGGGTGCCGTCGAACTCCACCTCGGACGAGGCGTTGGACTTGTTGCCGAGCTTGTCCTTGAGGCGCTGGACCAGGAAGGGGTTGCGCTCGCCGCCGGGGAGGACGCGGGGGACGAGGAAGCAGCTCAGTCCCTCCGGTGCCTGCGCCAGCACCAGGAAGGCGTCCGACTGCGGGGCCGAGCAGAACCACTTGTGTCCGCGCAGCATGTGCAGGCCGTCCCCGACCGGGGTGGCCGTGGTGGTGTTGGCCCGGACGTCCGAGCCGCCCTGCTTCTCGGTCATGGCCATCCCGAACAACACGCCCGACTTGGTGGCGGGGTCGCGCAGCTCGGGGTCGTAGACCGTGGACATCAGTGCCGGCTCCCATTCCGCGGCCAGCTCCGGGCTCAACCGCAGGGACGGCACCACGGCGTGCGTCATGGACAGCGGGCACCCGTGCCCGGCCTCGATCTGGGACACCAGCATGAAGCCGGCCGCCCGCTCCACGTTGGCACCGGGCCCCGGGTCCGCCCAGGCGGAGGTGTGCACCCCGCGGGACACCGAGTACTCCATGATCCGGTGATAGGAGGGGTGGAACTCGATCTCGTCCACCCGGTTGCCCCACCGGTCATGGGCGCGGTGCACCGGCGGCAGGGTGTTGGCCAGCTCGGCGTCGTGCTGGTACTGCTCAGTGCCCACGTGTCGGCCGATCTCGTGGAATCGGTCGGTGGCCGCGCCGGGCGCGAAGACCCCCACGGCCTCCCTCAGTGCGGGATTGAGCGCGTACTCGTCCACGTCCACGCGCGGCGGCGACTGGTTGAGGACCTCGTGGGTGGTGTGGTTTCGCGTGGTCGACATGAGCTGGGTCCTCCTCCGGCCTGCGGTACTCAAGACTTGAAGTACATGAGTTGGTGGCTGGTGGCGAGCAGGGTGCCGTCGCGGCTCCACAGTCTCGCCGATTCGTCGTGGTAGTTGCCGTGGAACCGGTGGGCGTGGACGCTGCCGAGGATGAAGTCCGTGCCCTGGGCCGCGATCTCGTCCGTGGTGGCCAGAAAATGGATCGTCAGCGTGACCGTTCCCGCGGGGATCGGCCGGCCGAGCCGGAGGAACGATCTCGGGAAGAACGAATCACACATCGCGGTGAGGGCGACATGGTCGAGGGGGCGGGGCGGGGTGTCGCGGATCCACATCGTCGTCGTCGACTCTGGGCTCGTCTCCCCGTCCTCGACCGACTGCCACGCCCCCGTCACGAACCGCATGTCGTAGTTGTCCACCCACCTGACCCCGCGGTCCGCCGCGGCCGGGGTCAGGTCCTCGGGTGCCGGGACCTCGGGCGGGCCGACCTCGGTCTCCGACCACGTCTCGCGGCGCAGGGCGGTGATCGCCGTGGCGGTGGTGACCACCTGATCGCCCTGGCGCATCTCGAGCCACCAGTGCTGGTTGGAGCGGTTGGTGCGGGTCGGAAGCACCTCGATCTCGAATTCCCCCTCGGCCACCGGGCCCGCGTAGTTCAACGTGAGCGCCAGCGGATCACCGTGCCGCTCCGGGTGTTGAAGGATCGCCTGCAGCATGGTCGCCGCGGTCGTCCCGCCGAACGGCCCGACCATGTTGGCCCACGCGTCGACCGTGCGGCCCCTCACCAGGTTTTCACCGCCGCGTTCGAGAGCGACGGCCTGGTCCAGAGTGTGTCCAGGGGCGTATCGACCGGTCACGGCACTCTCCTCATCGGGCGGCGTGAGGGGTGCGCCGCCGGGTGGTCCCACCGTACCGAGGGGCCGGGGAGCGCCCGGCCATAACTCACGGTGGTTCACAGGTGTGACCCATGTCACCATGGGGTGTACCCGACCGGAGAGGCGATCTCGATGTCCGGAACCGTCAGAACACCGAAAGTCAGAACACCGACCGTCAGAACCCTGACCGCCACGGCCCTCACTGCCGGCCTGCTCGCGTCCTGGGTGCCCGCTGCATCCGCGGTCAACACCGACTCCCTCATGCCGCCGCCCGCGGGGTGTTCGGTCGACGTGCAGCGGATCGCCGCGCAGACCCCCGGGCCGTTCCCCGGTGTCGGGTGGACGGTCGGGCAGAGCGGAAACCTGTGCGGTGAACTCGGCTACCTGTTCCTGGAGACCGCGGGAGGGACGGTCTCGTCGCCCACCCGTGTCGTGCTGTTCCACCGGGGCGAGCAGGTCGCGATGCAGCCCGGCACCACGCCGCGTGTCCTGCTCGGGCAGCACAGTGACTTCCACGTGGAGCTGCGCGTGCAACAGCAACCGGTGGCGGGCCAACCGAATGCGGAGGCCGACTACGCCTCCACCATCTACGTGTGGAACCCGTTCGCCGGCGCGGGGGACGCGACCCCGATCGGTCCGCTGCCGCCCGGGATGACCCTCTAGCCAGGGCGACGGGGTGGCGACGTGACCGGAGCCGACGGAGATCGGGGAGGCGGTCGGTCCGCCGCTTACCCGGTCCTCGCGGTGGCCGTGGTGGTCGGGGTCCTCCTCGCGACCGTCACCACCGTCGCGCTGCTGCGAGCGCGCCACGAGACGTCTCCCGAGGTGACCGCCCCGTCCGGTCCCGGCGCCACCACCACCGCGACCTCGACCCGGTCCTCTCGCGCCACCACCTCCGCTCCCGCGACAGACACCTCGGTCGTGCCCGCACCCGCGGCGGTGTGTGACGCCGGGGTGATCAACACCGACCTGGGGTACCCGGACAGCGGAGCGCGGATCATCGACTGCGACGCCGGCTGGGCGGTCATGGCGAGCGACATCTCGGGAGACCCGTTCTGGGTGGTGTTCCAGAACGGCCGGTGGCGGCAGGCCGACGGGGTCTCGATCTACACCATGACCTGCCCGGACGAGGCCATCGCGATGGGCGCCCCGGTGTGGATGGCGCGCAGGCACCTCATCACCTGCCGAACGTCGATGACCTCCGCCGTCGTGCCCACGGCGCGCGCGACGACGACCCGAGGCGCGGCCCCACCGCTGACGACGATCCGGACCACGGCGGCCCCGCCGCCGGCGACGACGACCCGGGCGCAGACGTCGGTGCCGACCTCGATGACCGCGACCTCGCCGGCACCGACGGGAGCTCCCTCCGACACCTCGACGGCGACGGGAGGGCAAGCGACGGCAGGCACGGCCACGGCGCCGCAGCCGACGGGGCGCGCTGACGGGGCGCGCTGACCTCCCGCCCCTCGGATGTCGATACCCCGGCGGTCAGATCCGCTCGAGGAACCCGGCGATCGCCGCCCACGTCTCCTCGGGCGCCTCCTCCACGAGGTAGTGCCCGGCGTCGATCGCTCGGCCCTCGGCCCGGGGCAGCCGGCCGCGCCAGACCTCCAGGGGATCGACCTCGGCGCCCACCTTGCCCCGGGCGCCCCACAACACGAGCGCGGGCAGATCCGGCCGGCGGTGCAGATCCGCCTCGTCGTGGGCGAGGTCCACGGTGGCGCCCGCCTGGTAGTCGCCGCAGATCGCGTGGATGACGCCGGGTCGACAGATGGCCTGCTCGTACTCGGCCAGGGCCTGCGGATGGAACGCCTCCAGCGGGGAGTAGAGGCCGGCGAGCGCCGAGTGGAGGAACCGCACCGGGTCATCGGCGATCATCGGCTCCGCGATCTCGGGCCGGGCCAGGAAGCCCCAGTGGTAGTAGGAGCGGATCATCTCCGGTGACATCAGCCGCCACACCTCGGTGGTGGGCAGGATGTCGAGAAGCGCCACGCCCCGGACCAGTGCCGGCCGATCGAGCACCAGCCGATGCGCGGTCCGGGCACCCCGGTCGTGGCCGATGACGATCGCGTCGTCGTCGTTCTCCCCGTGGTCCCCGTGGTCCCCCTCGCCTGCTGGACCGGACCCGTCTCCCCCGAGTTCGCCGATCAGCGCGGCGACGTCGGCGGCCATGGCGCGGAAGGAGAAGTCCTCGTCGGAGCACTCCGAAGCGCCGTATCCGCGCAGGTCGGGCACCGCGACGGTGTGCCGGGTGGCCAGCCTGGCGGCGATCCGGTGCCACATCGCTCCGGTCTGCGGGTACCCGTGCAGCAGGACGACCAGCGGTCCCGATCCGCCGACGCGTACCCGGATCCGGGCCCCGGGCGTCTCGATCACACGGGAGTGGAAGCCGGGGAAGTGCTCGGGTCCGTCGGTCACCGGGTCTCCTTGGCCTTCAAAGGGGGTCGCCAGGGCGACGCTAACAGGCACAATCGGTCCATGGACGAATCCCGGCGAGCCACATTCGTAGAGCTGACGGAGGGCAGGTCCTTCCCGCCGATGTCCGGCCGCGCGGCCCCGGACCTGGCGGCGGCCGGGTTCACCGAGTCGGAGTGGGCGTACAGCGGCGAGGCCGTCTCCTACGACCCGGAGGCGACACCATCCGACGGGCGCTTCGAGCTCACCGAGGCGGATTCCGCGCCGTTCGCGACCCGCGTCCTGGTGCGGCGACCGGAGTCGGAGTCGTTCAGCGGCGTGGTGCTGGTGGAGTGGCTCAACGTCAGTGGTGGCCAGGACGCCGCGCCGGACTACACCTACCTCGCCGACGAGATCCTCCGGGCAGGTCACGCCTGGGTCGGGGTGTCGGCCCAGTTCATCGCGGTCGAGGGCGGGGACGCCGCGGTGGGCCTCGGTGGCCAGACCACGGGGCTCCGGGCCCAGCGACCCGAGCGCTACGGGGACCTGCACCACCCCGGCGACGCGTACGCCTACGACATCGTCACGCAGGTGGGGCGCTACGTGCGTGAACCGGACGGGGCGGGACCGCTCACGGGCCTGCGCGCGCGGTCGGTGATCGCGGTGGGCGAGTCGCAGTCGGCGTTCGCGCTGACCTCCTACGTCAACGGCGTCCACCCGCGGGCCGGGGTGTTCGACGCGTTCCTCCTCCACAGCCGTGGAGCCGGGTACCTGCCCTTCGACGACCGAGGCCGCGGGAGCGACATCGTCGCGGCCCTCGGTCGCGGCCCGGCGACGCTTCGCGAGGACGTGGGCGCGCCGGTGATGGTGGTGCAGGCGGAGGGCGACCTGATCGGCCGGATCGCCTCCCTGCCCGCCCGCCAGCCCGATTCGGAGTCCGTGGTGACCTGGGAGATCGCCGGCCAGGCGCACGCGGACCTCTACCAGTTGGGTGAGTTCGCACAGTTCGTCGACTGCCACGGCCCGGTCAACAGCGGCCAGCAGGTCTTCGTCCTCCGCGCGGCCCTGAGGCACCTGGTGTCGTGGGTCGCCGGCGGTGCGCGCCCGCCGGCCGCCCCGCCGGTGGAGATCGACGACGACGACGAGATCGTCACCGATGAACTCGGCAATGGCCGGGGTGGCGTGCGGACCCCCGTCGTGGAGGCCCCGGTCGAGCAGCTCACCGGCGTGCCCCATCCCGAGGCGCAGCCCCTGTGCATGCTCCTCGGGCGGACAGTCGAGCTTCCCGAGCAGGTGCTGCGGGAGCGGTGGCCCGGTGGTGGGCGGACCGGGGGAGGGCGGTCGGGGCGAGAGCAGTACCTGGCGGCCTATCGAGCGGCCACGGACCGGCTCATCGCCGAGGGATTCCTCCTGCCCGAGGATCGTGACGAGATCCTTGCCGACGCCCGACCGGAACGCCTCACCTGGTGAGCCGGGCGCGGGGCCCCCGGCGGGGGGCTCGGCCGAAGGTGCGGTCGGGGGATCGCGTGAGCAGGATGACCGCCACGAACAGCGCCTGTGCGCCCGCATAGGTGGCCATCACCACGAGGTCGCGGTGCGCCCAGTCGACGAGATCGGGCCGGAAGGCCCCCAGCGCGATGAGGCCGTCGGACAGGACGAACAGGGCACCGCCGAGCGCGCCGACCCATCCGTGACTCGACGCGAGCCACGCCACGGCGAGAAGCAACAGCCCGTAGACCACCACGGCCGGGGCGAGCATCCCGGCCTCCGGAACCGTCACCGCCAGCAGCGCGACCGCCACCACGACGAGCAACAGTGTCCACGCGAACGGCGACCGGCCCCGGTCCACGCGTGTGAAGGCGACTATCCACAGCACCTGGGCCACGGCGAACCCGCCGATCATCGCCAGGAATTGCACATCGGAGGGGACGACCTTCGGGAGCGAGTCCCCGACCCAGCTCGCGGCCAACGCGGCCAGGGCCCAGGGCCAGGCGGGCCCGCGGTCATCGGACGGCAGCGCCAGCAGCACCACCGCCAGCGCGGGCATGAGCAGCACCTGCGACCAGGCTGCCACCGCATCGGCGCCGGTCAGAAGCGCGACCAAGTGGACGAGCGTCACCACGGCGACGGGGCCCCAGCTCAGTGCGCGCATGCCCTCGACGCTATCGCCGGTCACCGCCGCGCGCCGGGGGATGCGCCACCTCGTCGTCGTCGCGTGACGGCGTGCCCCGTCAACGCCACCATCACCGCGGCGCAGCACAGCACGCCCACGCCGAACGCCATGGTGATGCCCTCGTCGGTGGAGTAGGTCGACTCGGACGGGTGGGCTGCGAGCACCGCGGCGGACAGGGCGGCACCCACCGCGCCGCCGACCGTGCGCAGGACCTGGTTGAAGCTCACGGCACTCCCGAGCTGGTCCACGGCGACACTCCGGGCGATCAGCGCGGGCATGGCGGCGTACCCCGAGCCGATCCCCGCGCCGAACAGGAACATCCCGACGGCGAGCGAGAGGAAGTCACCGTGCGCCGTCCACAGCAGCAGCGACGCCACGGTCATCACCGCCGCGCCGACCGGGAGGAAGACCGCCATGTCGACTCGGCGGGAGAGCGCCCGGACCGCGCGGTTGGCCAGGAGGCTGCCGATGGACAGCGGCGCCATCATGAAGCCTGCCCACATCAGGGGTACGGCGAGCCCGAAACCGGTCCCGGTGGGGGCCTGGGCTACCAGGCTCGCGATCGAGAGGCCGATGTACAGGGCGGTGCCCAGCCCGATCGCGGTCGCGTTGGCCAGCAGCACCTCGGGACGGCGCACCACCCGCAGGTTGATCAGCGGGTGCCGGGTCCGCACGCTGTGCACGCCCCACGCGGTCAGCGCGGCCACGGCCACCGCGAGGGTTCCCAGGGCACGCGGCGAGGTCCAGCCCCAGCCCTGGGCCTCGGAGATCCACAGCAGCAGGGTGGCCAGGCCGGTGCCCAACAGCACGGCTCCGGGCAGATCGAGGGGCGTACGCGGGGCGAGGGGGTCGGGCCCGGCGGGGACGAAACGCCACACCCCCGCCGCCGCGGTGGCCACGAACAGCGCGGCGAAGGCGAACGCGGACCGGTGGCCGAACCCCGCCGCGAGCAGGCCGGTGAGCGGGTACCCCAGCCCCATTCCCACGGAGACCGTGACCGACAGGGTGGAGATGGCCGGCTGGGATTCGGAGTAGCTCAGGTGTCGGCGGGCCAGGGCGATGGTGACCGGGACGGTGCCGTAGAGCAGACCCTGCAGTGCCCGGCCGATCAGGAAGATCGTGAAATCCGTGGCCACGGTGGCGATGACCGATCCGGTGAAGATCACCGCCAGCGACGCCAGGAGCAGCCGCCTGGTGTGGGGGCCGTCCGCCAGTCGACCCATGATCGGGGTGGCCACCGCGCCCACCAGCAGGTTCACGGTGAGCATCCACTGCGCGGTGCTGACGGTGATGCCGAACTCGCCTGCCACCGAGGGCACGAGCAGCATGCCCAGGGAGCTGACGATCGCGCTGGTGAGCCCCGCGTAGACCAGGGCCTGGAGGAACCAGCGGGGTGCGGGTGCGCGGTCGGTCGAGGTCACCTCGTGCCCTCGGTGTCGAGCCTGCCGAGCAGGGGCACCGCTGCCGCCAGGGTGGCGCGCTCGGACTCGCTGAGCTCGTCGGTGACCGCGTGGATCAGCCATTCCTGCCCGGCCGAGCGCTCGCCGATCAGGCGTGTGCGGCCGGTGTCGGTGAGGGTGATCAGGACCCGCCTGCCGTCGGCGGGGTCGGGGCTGCGGGAGACCAGGCCCATCTCCTCGAGTTCGCGCACCGCGCCCGTCACCGCCTGATGGCTGATCCGCTCCTGCGCGGCGAGGTCGGTCGCGGTGAGGGCGCCGTGGCGGTCGAGGCGGGCCAGGATCCCGACCTTTCCCATCGACAGCGTCCGGTGTTCGCCGAGCCGACGCCACAGCGGGCGCAGCGCCTCGCGCAGGTCCGCGGCCAGCGCAGCCGGGTCGGTGGGCGAATCGCTCGTGGCGCCAGCGGGGTCGGTCGCGGCGGAGTGTGCCGCAGGGTCGGAGCCGGTCGCTGGGTAGGGCTGGTCGGTCACCCGGCCCATTCTACAATCTGGTTGCGCAATCTACTTGCGAGCCCGGGACCGGCGTCGTCTGGGTCCCACCCGGCACGCCCCATCGAGAAGAGCGTTCCGAACACCTGCTTCTCGGCGGATGTGTGCGGAACGCTCTTCCAGATGCACCGCGAAGGTGCACCGCGACGCTCTTCGAGGTGCATGGGGTCGGCGGCTCAGTACGTCCCGCAGTTGACCGGTGCCGGGACGCCGTCGATCCGGTCGGCCAGGTACTGCACCGTCCCGCCGAGGCCGGAGAGCATCGGCACCGCGTGGTTGATGACCAGTCCGGTGGCCACCGGCGGGGTGTGGTCGATCACCATCTCGACGGCGGCACCCTGCGCGCACCAGTCGCGGCCGAGTTGCTGCGACTGGTGGCCGGGCACGATGTCGTCGTTCACGGGGGACAGGATCCGCACCGGCGTGGTGGGTTGCATGCGGCCGATGCGCTGGCGCTCCAGGTAGTCCATGATGGCCGGGTCCTGCCTGGCGATCTCGCCGGCGGACTGGCCGGACAGCGTGAAGTTGTTGGTCCGCTGGTGGAAGAACTGGATGGCGGTCTCGCCGATGCACTGGTCGGAGGTGGCGGCGAGCATAGCCCGCCCGTGGTCGTTGAGGTAGGCGTCGAGGAGCTGGTTCATCTCCGGGTACGCGTCGACCAGGCTGTTGAGCGAGTACCCGATCACGCCGGCGATCGCCGACCCGTCCGCCCGCTCGAGAGTGGCCAGGAGGTCGGCCGGCGGCGATCCGGCGGCGGTGCCGACGAGGTTCACCTCGGCCGCGTACCGCGGATGCAGTTCGGCCGCCGCGGCCACCGCGCCGCCGCCCTGCGAGTACCCGGTGAACACGGTGCGCGGCGAGTCGCCGATGTCCGCTCCCGGGATCCGCGGCGCGGCGCGGGCGATGTCCAGGACGGCACGGGCCGAGGACTCGCGGTGCACGTACGGGTGGATGCCGGGCGTGCCCAGCCCCTCATAGTCGGTCACGGCGACCGCGTACCCGCGGGCTAGCAGTGCGTAGGCCTGGATGATCTCGTAGCCGAAGCCCACGCCGGGCGGATCCGTGCGGACGGTGGCCAGGTTCTGGAAGGTCTTCGACGGCGCGCAGTGGTCGGCCTGGCCCTGGGTTCCCGGCGCGAGGACGGCGAGAGGCCGGGTCCCCGGGCCCGTCCACGGCGCGCGGGGCTGGAGGTAGGTCCCCGTCACGGCCACCGGCTGGTTTCTCGACCCCACGGAGGTGTACATGATCCGCTGGGCGTCGGTCGAGACCGGGCCGGCGACGGCCGAGACGAACTCCGCCCCCGGGATCGGCGGGATCGCACCGGCGAGCGGGAAGGGCTCGTTCTTGACGAGCGCGCCCGCGCCCGCGGGCAGCTCGGCCGGCGGTTGGTAGAACGCCGGTGCCGGGTCGTTGGACGAGCCCTGTGCGGCGGCGACCGGTGCGAGCACGGCCCCGCCGCCGATGGTGGTCACCAGAGCGGTGGCGAGTGCGGCAGCGCACATCGCGGTTCGACGAAGTAACACGGTCCCCCCGGACTTAATGTGTCGTGAATCACTGATGAACGGAGTCTAAGTCGCCGCCCTCCCGCGTGGGTCGGGCACCCTCCCGGGGATACCGTCGTCGGCATGATCGAACGCCTGCCCGGAACCGGCAGGAGACCGCCGCAGCGACGGACCCGGCCGCGATCGAGGCGCCCGCCCGGGCCGGCCGACGGCGAGGTAGTCACCCCGGAGATCGGCCCCCTATGCCGACGTTCCCCGCGTCCTCGTAGATCCGGCGGTTCGAGCAGCCCGGAACCCCTCGTGTCCGGCCTGCTGTCCGGCTCGGCGATGCAGTACCGCCCAATGGGTCGCCAGGATCGATGCGCTGAATCCGAACACGACCCAGGTGAGCGCTGCGGAAACGGGTCCGCCGACGAAGAAGCCGAGCACCAGTGCGATGACCCAGTTGACGATGGACAGCAGTACTACCCAGAAGACCCCGAGTAGCGCGCGACCGCGAGCGCACGTGATGGTATGGAGTGCGTGCGCCCTCGGCCTCGCCGCCAGAGCCGTCAGTAGCGGCACCGCACCCGCGGCGACCACGACCGGCAGAGCCGGCGAGATCACACCGGCGAGCACCCCGAGGACGACTGCCACCGTCGCGCCTGACAACAGCCGGGTCGGCGGCGTCACGGACGCCGCCTCGGCATCGACCGCGGCAGCCGACGCCCCTACGATCAGCCAGAGCGCGAGGATCGTCGCCAGTCCTGACGCCCCCACGCGCAGTGCGAATCCCCAGGCGCTCCCGGGCGTCGGATCACCGACCACCAACAGCGCCTGGACGAGCGCATTGACGATCACAACCGGGGCCACCACACGGGCACCTCGTAGACACCCCCGCCACGTCCCGATCATCGGGCCCCCACCGTTCCATTGCGGTCGAGAACGGCCTGCACGGGACCCGAGTAGACCAGGCTCTCCCCGACCCTGAGGTCGAAGGACGCGCCGTCTGCAGATGTCAGTGTCGCCGTGATGGTCTCGTTGTCGACGGTCTCTCCCACACATCGGAGAGCAGCACCGTGGCCATCGCACACCGGGGCGACGAGAATATCGACACCCTGCTCCAGTAGCACCTCGTTGACCGCGTATCGCAGGTCCGCGATCTCCGCTCCCCCGACGGGCGCGAGAGCGTCGATCTGCGAGCATCCTGCAAGAGCAATCGTGAGGATCATTCCTCCGACCGCCCGCTTCATCGCTGTCCTCGCTGCTGGTGGGCGAGGAGGCGAGCGTGTTCGCGCAGGTGCTGTTGCTCTAGCGACGCGTCCGTGATCGCCTCCATCTCGAACGGGGCGGGTAGCAGGAGCTCGGTGTTGCGGTCCAGCGCCGAGCCTCTCCTCATCAGGGGGTTCTCGGCCCAATCGTTCGCGGCCAGCTCCCGACTCTGCGATGCGAGGTCCAGGTACTCGCCCGACGAGCCCGGGGTCACCGGTGACGCGTGATCGAGCACTGTCGTGAACAGCGACAGCGTTCCATCCCGGTTGTCGACGATCTCGACGGTCTGCTGTTGTTGTGGGAAGTCGATGCAGGATGCGGTCGTGATCTCCCAGAAACCGCCGCGGCTTCCGCGATGGGCGAGAATCTGATTCTGATGTGTGTGCCCGTTCAGCCAACCGATCACCACCGGATAGGCCAGGAGAAGGTCGACGAACTCCTCGGCTCCATAGAGCTTCTTGTTGGAGCCTGGTCTCCGCGCTCGATTCTCCAGGGTCATGCTGTTGTGATGCGTCAGGACCAGGACGAGCTTTTTGTCGGACTGTGCACGGTCCAGCTGGCCCTTGAGCCACTCGAACTGGTCGGCCGGCACCGCGCCGTCGGCTCCGGCTACGGCGTTGCAGGTATCGAGTCCGAACAGGCGTACGTGGGGCGTCACATCAGTGGTCCACCAGGTCTCTCCGGAATCGAGGTTGTGCTGGGTGAAGCCGTGCCCGACGGGGCCGGGTGTCGCCGTGGTGTTGAAATGCTCGGCCATGAACTCGCGTTGCTCGAAGAGGTACCGCCGCGGATCTGCGGTGACTCCACGAAATCCCGGCCTGGCCCCCGACCGGACGCCCCACGCGTCACTTAAACGCTGCAGTGGACTCGCAGTCGCGGCGTATCCGGCCAGTATCGACGTAGCGGTGGCGCTCAGCGTATGCGCCTTCTGCGATCCGACTGCCAGGGAATGCAGCTGAGAGGAGAGGCCGAACGTGCCGAGCAGGAGGGTGTCGTGGTTGCCGTACACCGAGTACCACGGGACCGGGAGGCCCACCGACTCGACAGGGCGCGCGATGGCTTCGGACAACAACCCGGCCAGCCGGGGAAATCCGTAGTCGCCGAACGCTCCGCCCGAGGGGGCATCCGGCCGGTAGGCCCATTGCGCGTCCTGCCATGCCTGCACGCCCTCGAAGACGTGGGGAGATCCACTGTTCGGAGTCACCGCCGCCCCGTCGAGGACGTCGATGTACCACCTCAGCTCGAGATGGGAGTGCATGTCCGCACTGTCGCCGGTGACAACCGCCGTACCGAGCGGCGCCCCGGTCACCGGGCTGATCGAGTTGTCGGCGAACGACTTGACCATCGCTGCGGTCACGTGAACGGTGAGGGGATCCTGCGGGTGGAACGCCGACCCCCACGTCGCGTGATCCTGAACGATCATCGGCTCGATACGGCACGGGGACTGAGCGTCGATGACGTGCATATCGGACAGGTGCCCGAGATAGAGGAGCGAACGGCGCGCGTTGACCCGTGCTGGAGAGGGCGACGCGCGCAGGATGTCCAATCGCGGCAGGTGGTCCTCGCCCGGTCCGGCGGCCAGGGTGCGGTACGAGTGGGCGTCGCCGCCGCTCCGCAGAATCGTCCCCGACAACGTCGACGGTGGCGCGTCGGGAACCGTCCGAGCGGTCGCGAGCCGGCCGCCCAGCGCGCCGGGTGCCATTCCCCACAACGCTGCCAGAAGGCCGACGCGCCTGACGAACTGTCGACGGGATAAACCGGGCATCGACGCTCCTCCGGCTTGGGGTAGCAGAAGAGTAGCGCCGGAAACAGCGGGATGGAACGGGGTGCGTCGTCGCCGGGTGGAACCCGTTGTGCGCCAACGCGACCTACGTTCACTGCAGCTCGGCCGCAGGTCAACCGGTGCGCAGCCGGCCCGCCATCTTGTGCCGTTCCAGTTCGGTCATGCCGCCCCAGACGCCGTAGAGTTCCCGCTCCTCGATGGCGTACCGGCGGCACTGGTCGAGCACCGGGCACTGTTGACAGAGCTGTTTGGCGAGCTCCTCGTTCTTCCGCCTCGTGCCCTTGAGGTCGTGGTCGTCGTTGTAGAACAGGTCCTGGTGGCCGACGCAGTTGCCGCGGTCAGCCCATGCCCATCGATCATCCACTGCGGTCGAGGCGGCCTCAGCCAAATGATCATCCCACCTTCGGAGTCGGCGACGAGTCGATAGACCGTGCGCGGAAGAACGTCCCATCATCCGTTGTATGAAAGCGGCGGGACTACACCCCCAGGGGTGGGATCGACGTATCGGGTCATCCGAGGGATCGTTGCTAAGGTCTGTTCATGCCGGTCAAGGTGACTGTGATCAACGACTACCTCGTCGTCGTAGCCGGGGTGAACGCCATCCTCTCGGAGTACGCCGACCGCATCGAGGTCGTGGAGAAGCACACGGTCTCCAAGGGTGCCGCGGCGGTCGACGTGGCTCTGTACGACACGTTCGCCGCACCGGTGGGCAAACACGCCCGCCTGGCCGCGCTGCGTGAGGATCCCTCGATCGGTGCGGTCGCGGTCTACTCCTTCGCCGCGGACCACGCCGCGGTGGAGGACAGTCTGGCGTTGGGGGCGAACGGTTTCCTCTCCAAGTCCCTCTCCGCCCCGGAGCTGGTCCGGGGGATAGAGGAGATCGCGGCGGGGCGCGTCGTGACGATGGTGGGGCCGGGGTTGTCCGCCACGGGGGCCAACGACTGGCCCGCCAAGGAGGCGGGCCTCTCCGCCCGGGAGGCCGAGATGGTGGGCCTGATCGTGCAGGGCATGTCGAACCGGGAGATCGGCGACCGGTGCTACCTGTCGGCCAACACGGTCAAGACCTACATCCGTGCCGCCTACCGGAAAATGGGTGTGAACACGCGAGCCCAGGCGGTGGCCTGGGGAATCGAACACGGCCTGAAGCCCGACCGCCAGGCCTGAACCGCGGGCGTCCGGGGGTCGGGAAGTCATTCGCCTTGAAACGGGTACCCTAGGGGGGTACCGTATGACACATGGCCGAGCACGGATACACCCCGAACAAGGACGACCACCTCAAGCGGCTGCGTCGCATCGAGGGACAGGCCCGCGGCCTGCAGAAGATGGTCGAGGAGGACAAGTACTGCATCGACATCCTCACGCAGGTCTCCGCCATGACCCGGGCGCTGCAGTCGCTCTCGCTCAACCTGCTCGAGGAGCACCTGGGCCACTGCGTGGCCGGCGCGATCGAGCACGGTGGCCCGGAGGCGCAGGCCAAGCTCGCCGAGGCCAATGCGGCCATCGCGCGCCTGGTCAAGTCGTAGTCCGCTCCACCGAGCCGCCCTCTACCCGTCTGCAACCATCAGAGGAGAACCCCATGTCTGTCACGTCCCGATTCACCGTCTCCGGAATGACCTGCGGCCACTGCGTCGCCTCCGTGAAGGAGGAGGTCTCGGAGATCCCCGGCGTCACCGATGTGGAGGTCGACCTTGAGTCGGGCCGCCTCGTCGTCGTCGCCCCCGATCCCGTCGACCCCGCCCTCGTCCGCGCCGCCGTGGACGAGGCCGGGTACACACTCGACGCCGCGGAATGAGGTGGCCACGATGAGCCGCACCGACACCAGCGCTGCCGGCAGCCTCACCGGTGAGCCGGCGACGACTTTTGTCGACCTCCAGATCGAGGGAATGACCTGCGCCTCGTGCGCCAACCGGATCGAGCGCAAGCTCAACAAGCTCGACGGGGTTACGGCCGAGGT
The DNA here is from genome assembly GCF_040546785.1 of Dietzia sp. 2505. Taxonomy (NCBI): domain Bacteria; kingdom Bacillati; phylum Actinomycetota; class Actinomycetes; order Mycobacteriales; family Dietziaceae; genus Dietzia; species Dietzia sp. 2505. The sequence continues at coordinate 128,868 of NZ_JBEPON010000007.1, forward strand.
CAACTACGCCACCGAGAAGGCGCGCGTGGAGTACGCCCCCGGCGTGGAGTCGCAGCTCCTGCTGGACACCGTCGAACAGGCCGGGTACTCGGCGCGGTGGCCACAGCCCCGCGCGTCCCGCCGCGGCACGCCTGCCGCCCCGGGCGAGGGCCACGCAGACGGGGCCGCCGCCGCGACGGGACATGCCGGAAATGCCACCGATGACACCGCGGCCCCCGACCGGGTTGAGAGCCTGCGCCACCGCGTTGTCGTCTCGGCGCTGCTGTCGGTACCCGTGATCGCCATGGCGATGATCCCCGCGCTCCAGTTCACCAACTGGCAGTGGCTCTCGTTGACCCTCGCCGCTCCGGTCGTGGTGTGGGGCGGGTGGCCGTTCCACCGCGCGGCGGCGATCAACCTCCGGCACGGCTCGTTCACCATGGACACCCTCGTGTCGATCGGCACGTCAGCCGCCCTGCTGTGGTCGCTGTACGCCCTGTTCTTCGGCCACGCCGGGATGCCGGGCATGACCCACGGGTTCGAGTTCTCGCTCTCACCCAGCGACGGCGCGGGCGACATCTACCTCGAGGCCGCCGCCGGGGTCACCACGTTCGTGCTGCTGGGTCGCTACATCGAGGCCCGGTCCAAGCGCACGGCCGGGGCGGCACTCAGGTCGCTGCTCGAGCTCGGCGCCAAGGACGTCGCGGTGCTGCGCGACGGCGTCGAGACCCGGATCCCGGTGGAGAACCTCCAGGTCGGCGACGAGTTCATCGTGCGCCCCGGCGAGAAGATCGCCACCGACGGGCAGATCGTCGACGGCGCCTCCGCCATCGACACCGCCATGGTCACCGGCGAGTCCGTGCCGGCCGAGGTCTCCACCGGCGACGGCGTGGTGGGCGGCACGGTCAACACCAGCGGTCGGCTGATCGTCCAGGCCACCCGCGTCGGATCGGATACCCAACTCGCGCAGATGGCGCAGATGGTCACCGACGCCCAGTCCGGCAAGGCCGCCGCGCAACGCCTGGCCGACCGCATCTCCGGGGTCTTCGTCCCCGCCGTGCTTGTCCTGGCGGCCTCGACGTTCGCCTTCTGGCTGATCACCGGATCCGGCGCCTCCATGGCGTTCACGGCCGCGGTCGCGGTGCTCATCATCGCCTGCCCGTGTGCCCTCGGTCTGGCCACGCCCATGGCGCTCATGGTGGGGACCGGCCGCGGCGCGCAGCTGGGCATCCTCATCAAGGGCCCCGAGGTCCTCGAGTCCACCCGCCGCGTCGACACGATCGTGCTCGACAAGACCGGCACCGTCACCACCGGAACGCCCGCCCTGGTCTCGGTGACCGCCGCGGACGGCGAGGACGAGACGCAGGTGCTGCGCTACGCCGGCGCGGTGGAGGACGCCTCCGAGCACCCCATCGCCCGGGCGGTCGCCGCCGGTGCCCGCGAGCGGGTGGGCCGCCTACCGGCGGTGGCGGGGTTCCGTAACACCGAGGGGCTGGGGGTGTCCGGGGTGGTCGCCCTGGGCTCGGACGGTGTCGGTGCCGCCCACGCCGGTGGGAGCCGTCGATCTGACGACCCCCGTGACGACGACGAGGTGGTCGTGGTGGGCCGTCCGGCTCTACTCGCCGAACAGGACATGCCGCTGCCGGCCGAGCTCGAGCGGGCGGTCGACGAGGCCTCCGGCCGCGGCCACACCGCGGTGGTGGTGGGCTGGGGTGGCCGTGCCCGCGGGGTGCTCGTGGTGGCCGACCAGATCAAGGAGTCCTCCGCCGAGGCCGTCGAGGAGTTCCGCGGCCTGGGGCTCACCCCCATCCTGCTGACCGGCGACAACGCCAGGGTCGCCGCCTCGGTGGCACAGCATGTGGGCATCGATCCCGGCCCGGATTCTGCGATCTCCGAGACCGTCATCGCCGAAGTGCTGCCTGCTGACAAGGTGGACGTGATCCGTCGGCTGCAGTCCGAGGGGCGCGTGGTGGCCATGGTCGGCGACGGTGTCAACGACGCAGCCGCCCTCGCCACCGCCGATCTGGGCCTGGCGATAGGGACGGGCACCGACGCGGCGATCGAGGCCTCCGACCTCACGCTGGTCCGCGGGGACCTGCGCGCCGCGGCCGATGCGATCCGGCTGTCCCGCAGCACCCTGCGGACCATCAAGGGCAACCTGTTCTGGGCGTTCGCCTACAACGTGGCCGCGCTGCCCCTGGCGGCGGCCGGGTTGCTCAACCCGATGATCGCGGGTGCGGCGATGGCGTTCTCCTCGGTGTTCGTGGTGGCCAACAGCCTGCGGCTGCGGCGCTTCCGCGCGGCCGCCTGACCCACGACGGCCCCGCCCGGCGCCGCCGCCGCCAGCGGATTTCGCGCGGTTGCGCCTGGAATGAGCCTGGGTACGGTGGCGGCCACGACGCCGACATTCACGACGCCGACAAGGAGGTCCACCGGATGGCCATGCAGAACCGACCTGGACAGACCGAACTCGTACAGACCGTGCCCACCTTCCGCCGAGCCCGCAGGGGCAGCGCGTTCGTCGCACTCGCCGCAGCAGCCGTGCTGGCCGCCTCGTGCGGGACGGGGGAGGACTCTCCCGCCGCCGAGGGGACCACATCCCCCCAGGACACCGCCACCACCGCCGACGCGGGAGCCGGGGGCGAGGAGCAGGGCGACCAGGCGTTCGCCACCGCGGAGCTCACCGACCCAGAGGGCGGACCGCTCGGCACGGTGGAGTTCGTCGAGGCCGAGGGCGGCACCCTGGTCACCGTCGAGGCCAGCGGACTCGAGCCCGGATTCCACGGACTGCACGTTCACACGACCGGACTGTGCGAGCCGGACAGCGCCAATCCCAACGACCCGGAGGAACGGGGGGCGTTCCTCTCGGCCGGCGGGCATCTGGCCGGACCGAATGGCGGGGCCGGGCATCCCGAGCACGCGGGCGACCTGCCTCCGCTGTACGTCGCCGGCGACGGGACCGCCCGCATCACCACCCTGACGGACCGGCTGGACCGGGAGCTCCTGCTGGATGACGACGGCTCGGCCGTCGTGATCCACGAGGACCCGGACAACCTCGCCCACATCCCGGAGCGTTACGCACCGGAAGGGCCGGACGAGGACACGCTGATGGCCGGAGACGGAGGCAGCAGGATCGCCTGTGGGGTCGTCGAAGGCTGACCGCTCCCCGACACGTGACCGGACAGTTGTCCGGTCACGTGTCCGATATCCCCCCGATCAGGCCGCCCGCTCTGGTAGCGTCCGCCGCGAGCAGGCGCGCGTCATTACGCTCCGCCTCAGGTCGGGAGGGGACACATGGCCATCCGGGTCGCACAGATCGCCACGGGGAACGCCGGGGCGATCGCCCTGCGCCAGCTCATCGAGGACCCGCGCTTCGACCTGGTGGGCGTCTGGGTGCACTCCGCGGACAAGGCGGGCCGGGACGCGGGCGAGCTCGCCGGTCTCGGGGTGACCACGGGCGTCACCGCCACCACGAGTGCGGCCGACATCGTGGCCGCGGCGCCCGACTGCGTGGTCTACTGCGCGATGAGCGACACCCGGCCGGTGGAGGCCGCGCGCGACATCCGCGAGTACCTCGCCGCCGGGATCAACGTCGCCGGGACCGCACCCACTCCGCTCATCAACCCCGCCGCCGGCGTCCCTGACAGCGCGCGCGCCAAGCTCGAGGCCGCGGCCCTGGAGGGCGGCGCCACCCTCTTCGTCACCGGCGTGGACCCGGGGTTCACCAACGACCTCCTGCCGCTCGCGATCACCGGCACCTGCCGCGAGGTGCGCCAGGTCCGCTGCACCGAGTTCTCCGACTACGCCACCTATGATTCCACCGAGTCGATGGTCGACGTCATGGGGTTCGGCACCCCTCTCGACCAGACCCCGCTGCTGTTCCTGCCCGGGGTGTTGACGGCGGGGTGGGGGGCGTCGATCCACCTGCTCGCCGCCGGGCTGGGCGTGGAGGTGGACGAGATCACCGAACACGTCGAGCGCGAACCCGCGCCGGAGACCTACGAGGTCGCGGCCTGCACCATCGCCGAGGGCACCCAGGCGGGGTTCCGCTTCCAGATCACCGGCATGGTGGCGGGCGAGCCCGTCATCGTGGTCGAACACGTCACCCGCACCCGGGACGATCTGCGGCCGGACTGGCCGTACGCGGTCCAGGAGGGTCACTCGTACCGCGTCGAGGTGATCGGCGAGCCGTCGTACGTCCTCGACCTGGCCGCGCGGAGCGCGGACGGCGACCACAACTACTCGGCGATCCTCGCCGGGGTCGGCAGGGTGGTCAATGCCGTTCCCGCCGTCGTGGCCGCGGCGCCGGGGCTGACCACGACGCTGGATCTACCGCTCACCGGCGCGCCGGGCATCGTCGGCACGCGCTGACGCGTCGATCGGCGCCGTCACCACAGCTGTTCACGAGTAGAGGGAGTCGTCATGGGTCGGGTCGAGGGCAAGGTCGCCATCATCACGGGCGCCGCACGGGGGATGGGTGAGGCCGACGCGCGCCGCCTCGTCGAGGAGGGCGCGAAGGTCGTGCTCACCGACGTGCTGGACGAGCAGGGCGAGACCGTGGCGGCCGAGTTGGGGGAGAGCGCGCGCTACCGCCATCTCGACGTGTCCGACCCGGAGCAGTGGAGGACCGTCGTCGAGGAGACGGTCGCCGACTGGGGCGGGGTCGACGTGTTGGTCAACAACGCGGGGATCGCCAACGGGGCCGAGCTGCACAGGTTCCGGCACGACAAGTGGCAGCAGATCCTGGACGTGAACCTCACGGGGACCTTCTACGGATGTCAGGCCGTCACCGAGACGATGATCGCCGCCGGTGGTGGGTCCATCATCAACGTCTCCTCGATCGAGGGCATGCGGGGTACCCCGTGGGCGCACGGGTACGTGGCCGCCAAGTGGGCCGTCCGCGGACTCACCAAGTCGGTCGCGCTCGAGCTCGCCCCGCACGGCATCCGCTGCAACTCGCTACACCCGGGCCTCGTGCGCACCCCGATCACCGAGGGGATCCCGGACGACATGATCCCGATCCCCCTCGGCCGGCTGGGCACCGTCGAGGACGTGGCCAACTTCGTGCTGTTCCTGGCCTCCGACGAGTCCTCATACGCCACCGCCACGGAGTTCGTGGTGGATGGCGGGACTATCAACGGGATCCCGCACAAGCAGCTGTAGAGCGCGTCTCCGTGCTCCCCTGAGACGGACCCTGAGTCGCTGCTCGGCGCTCTCGGGGTTCGTAGGCTCAGCAGCATGAGTCAGGATCTCCCCACATCGACAGACGCCCCCGGCGACAGCGGTTCCACCGGGACCCGCCTGGACCCGCACCGGTGGGTGACGGCGGGGTGGCTTGTCCACTGGCTGCTCCGCGTCTGGCTGGCCTTTGTGCTCCTGGTCTACGGATGGCCCAAGGTGTTCCTCATGCAGATGGGGGTCGCGGATTACGGGGACGCCCTGACCGCGTTCGGCGAGATGAGCCCGATGGGGCTGCTCTGGCGGTTCATGGCATTCGCGCCGGTCGTCCAGATCCTGGCCGGCGTCGCCGAGGTCGCCGCCGCCGCCCTCCTGCTCTTCCGCCGTACGGCCTGGTTGGGCGGTCTGCTCGCCGCCGCGGCCATGGGCGTGATCTTTCTGCTGAACATGACCTTCGACGTCCCGGTCAAGCAACTCTCCCTGGCGATGGCGGTGACCGGGCTGGTGGTCGCGGCTCCGTGGTTCGTCCATGTGTGCCGCATCCTCGCCGGTCGTGCAGTGCCCGCCGCGATGCTCCCGGACCCGGTGCCCTGGCCTGCGGTCCGGCGCGTCACCCGGTGGGCGGGGCCGATCCTGGCGGTGGCGGCGGTCTGCGTCCCCGGCGCGGCTCTCGGTGCCATGGCCGTGAAAGGCGGGACGCTGACCGCGACATCCGAGTTGGCCGGCGTCTACCGCGTGGTCGAGGACGAGTCCGAACCCGCCGAGCAGCTGGCCGAGGACGACCGATGGCAGCAGGTGGCCTTCGGGCAGAACGGCGCGGGCCACGCGCGACTCGGGCTGCGTCTGGCCAACGGAGACTTCTACGACGGGCGATACTCCGTGAACGGCGACGTGGTGACGATCGAGTTGTATCCGGTCCGCGAGGGCACGTACGGCCTGGTGAGGGACACCGAGCGAACGCTGACCCTGACGTGGACCCGGGTCCCCGGGGGCATCGCGCTGACCGGCGACGGGGTGGACGTCACCATCGCCGAGGACCCGGAGTCGCGCTATCTGTTCGACCGGGGCTTCCACTGGGCCCCGACGACCCCGGTCAACCGGTGATCGCCCGGCGCCGAACCGGCCCGCCGAGAGGGTCCGCGCCCTACTTCCCCCGCGGCACTCGGCCCATCAGGTAGAACTCCGGGTTCGGCCGCATGTCGGTGGCGTTGGCCACCCGGTTGCTCAGCCCGAACAGACCGGTGATCGTCGCGATGTCCCACGCGTCCTCGTCGTCCAGGCCGTGCGCGTGCAGCGCGGCGAAGTCGGCGTCGACGAGCTCGTCGGACCGCAGGTTGACCTTGGTGGCGAAGTCGCAGATGGCGCGTTCCCGGGGGGTCAGCTCGGCCTTGTGATGGCTCACGGCCAACTGGTCGGAGATGTACGGGTCCTTCTTCACGATCCGGAGGATCGCACCGTGCGCCACCACGCAGAACTGGCAGTTGTTCTGCGCGGAGATGGTCACGATGATCATCTCCTTGTCCGCCTTGGACATGTTCGAGTCCTCGCGGTCCATCACCGCGTCGTGGTAGGCGAAGAACGCCCGCCACTCCGCCGGGCGGCGCCCGAACATCAGGAACACCTCGGGGACGAACCCTGCCTTCTCCTGCTCCGCAAGGATGCGCTCCCGCAGGTCGTCGGGGAGATCGGTGAGCTCGGCGAGGGGGAAACGGTCGGACATGTGCGGCTCCGGGGGAGTGGGGCGCCCGGGTGGGGCGCCGGACTGAGGGGCAGGGAACTGAGCAGTGGGGGCTCAGGGGCGGAGGGACTGGAGGTCTGCCCAGAGGCTATGCCGCGTCGCCCGACGGCGGATCAGGATCGCGCCGCGGACCCCCACGTGTGTACGCGCTCGATCTCCAGCCAGGCGTCGACACGGGCACGATCGCGGACCGGGTACGGCTGATCCGTGTAGTGCCGGGACAGGGCGTCGATGCCGGACAGGTCCGGGTCCTCGGCGATCTCGGTGATCCGGCCCTGGATGCTCACGTGCGAGTACCAGTCGTCGGCGTCCAGCACGGACAGAGCCACCCGTGGGTCGCGCCTCAGGTGTTGGAGCCGCACGCGGCCGGCGTCCAGGTTGAGGTGGATGCGGTCCCCCACCAGCCGGTACCAGGTGGGCACGGTCACCGGGGAGCCGTCCTTGCGCAGCGTGGCCATGACGCACGGATTCGGCCGGGCGAGCAGGCGGCGAAGGTCGTCGGTCAGCGGGGAGTCGGGCCGGTGTGATCCGGGCTGGTGCGTGTCGGGCTGGTGTGTGTCGGACACAGTGCGGGTCCTCTCGTCGGTGGCGGCTACTCCGGTCCAGTGTGCGCGCCGCCGCCGCCGGGCGGTGGCGCTATACCCCCGAGGGTTTTACGGTGGGGTGTGTACCTGTTCCCCACGGAAACGGACACACGACATGCTCTTCGAACGCATCTATGATTACGACCTCGCCCACGCCAGCTACTTCATCGGCTGTCAGAGCAGCGGTGAGGCGATCGTCGTGGACCCCAGCCGCGACCTCCGGCCCTACTTCGAGATGGCCGATCAGCACGGCATGACCATCGTCAAGGTCACCGAGACCCACATCCACGCCGACTACCTGTCCGGCACCCGAGAACTGGCCGCCGCGACCGGTGCCACCACCTATCTCTCCGACGAGGGCGGCGAGGACTGGCGCTACGGTTTCGAGGGCGAGCGGCTCCGCCACGGCGACTCCGTCGAGCTGGGCAACGTCCGCCTCGAGGCCGTGCACACCCCTGGACACACGCCCGAGCACCTGATGTTCCTCGTCACCGACGGCGCCTTCGCAGACGAGCCCGGTTACGCGCTGACCGGCGACTTCGTGTTCTGTGGCGACCTGGGCCGACCGGACCTGCTCGACGAGACCTCCGACGGGAGCGGCTCCGACGGGAGCGGTTCCGGCGAGGACACCCGCGTCGAGAGCGCCCGGCAACTGTTCGCCAGCCTGCGCGAGCGCTTTCTCACCCTGCCCGACCACGTCCAGGTGTTCCCGGCCCACGGGGCGGGCTCTGCCTGCGGTAAGTCCCTGGGCGCGCTGCCGTCCAGCTCGGTGGGATACGAGCGGAAGTTCGCGTGGTGGCCGAAGTACGTGGAGGACGACGACGAGGAGGGCTTCGTCTCCGAACTCCTCGACGGCCAACCCGACGTCCCGGCCTACTTCGGGCGGATGAAGCGGCAGAACCGGGACGGGCCCTCCGTCCTCGGCCATCCACTGCCGGAGCTGCCCGAACTGCCTGCGGAGGAGGTGGCCTCCGGCATCGGGTCGGGCGACCTCGTCGTCGTCGACCCCCGACCCGCCGACGACGTCCACGACGGCACCGTCGAGCGCGCCATCAACCTCCCCGCCGGTCAGGCCGGCACCTACGCGGGCTGGGCCATCGACCCGGAATCCGACACCCGCGGCCTGGTCTTCCTGGCCGAGGACGCCGGGGCGGCCGACGAGTTGCGGCGGCACGTCATCCGGGTGGGCGTCGACTCCACACGCGGGTACGTCACCTCCACCGACGGACTGCACACGTTCCGACCGGAGACGGTGGACCCGAAGGACCTGGGATCCCACGAGCACGCGATGGTCCTCGACGTCCGCGCGACGTCCGAGTACGACGAGGGCCACGTCCCGGGAGCCATCCAGCTGCACGGTGGCCAGGTGATGTGGGAACGCGACGAGCTGCCCGACTCGGGAAGGATCGTCACCTACTGCCAGTCGGGTGCCCGCAGCTCGGTGGTGGCCAGCGCGCTGCGCAGCGTCGGCCACGACGTCGCCGAACTCGAGGGCAGCTACTCCGCCTGGGAGGACGCCGGCATGCCCACGGGGTGACCGCGGGGCCCGGATCCCTGGGAGGTACCCCTCTAGGGTGGGGTTCATGACCACCACAGCGACCATCCTGGCCGCCGAGGAGGAGCTCGGCTCGATGCCGATCTTCGGCGTGGCCCACTTCTCCGCGCTGGCCGTCACGGTGGTGATGACAGCTGTGTTGCTGGTCGTGGTGCGGCGCCACCGCGGTGCCCGGGCAGTGGACCGGGCGATCACGACCGCCGGGTGGCTCATGTTGCTGGTCGGGGTGGGCTGGATTCTCTGGGACCTGATGCCCGGCCGATTCGATCCCGCACAGGCCATTCCGGCCGATCTTTCGGACTGGGCCCGAATCATCATCCCGGTGGCGTTGATCACCCGTGCGGGGTGGGCGGTGGCGGTGGCGTATTTCTGGGGGTTGTCCCTCAACCTGATGGCGCTGCTGACTCCGGACCTGGACTACAGCTTCTCCCCGCCGGTGGAGTACGGGATGTTCTGGTTCTCCCATATCGCCGCCTTCATCGCCCCGGTGATACTGGTATGGGGGCTGGGGTTGCGACCGACCTGGCGGGGATTCGGGTTCACCTTCCTGTTCACGGTGTTCTGGGCCGTGGTGGCTTCTGCGGTCAACCTGGTCGCCGAGGCCAACTACGGGTATCTCCGCCACGCCCCGCCGGAGGGGTCGCCGCTGGATCTCATGGGCCCCTGGCCCGTCTACATCGTTGTCGCAGCGGGGGTGGTCGCCGTGGTGTGGGCGCTGTTCACCTGGCCGTGGACCGCCGAGCGGCTGACCCGGGGCACGGAACCGGTCGGGGCCGGGCTGATCCGCCGACCCGCCGGCAGGAACCGGCCCGACGCGTAGTCCGAGCCGTAACCCGGGGCGAACTCGCCGTCGGACCACACCACGTGGCCGCCGATTATCGTGGCGGCCACCGCCCGGTCGTTGCGGTTGACCATGCGCCGTATGCCACCGAGTTCCGGCATCGCCTCCTCGTGATAGCCCAGCGACTCGCCGTCGAGCCCGGCCGGATCGATCACCACCACATCGGCTCGCCGTCCGGGCTCGATCCGCCCGGCGTCGAGCCGATAGAAGTCGGCGAGCTCGCCGGTGAGTTTGAACACGGCCTCCTCGACGGACAGGAACGGGGCGCCGCGACGGTTCGCCTCGTGCACGCGCTCGAGCAGGCGGACGCCGAAGTTGTAGAAGGCCATGTTCCGCAGGTGCGCACCGGAGTCGGAGAAGCCGATGGTGATGCCGGGGGTCCGCACGAGCCGGTTCGCGACCTTCTCGCGCGCGTTGGCGATGGTGGTGGTCCACCGCAGGCCGGCGCCGTGCTCCACGACGAGGTCGAGGAAGCAGTCCGCGGGGTGCAGCGTCCGGTCGCGGGCGACGTCGCCGACGGTCCTGCCGACCAGCGCCTCGTCGGGGCAGGCCACGATCAGAGCGTCGTCGAAATCGCGGTGCCACACCCGCGGGCTGAAGCGCTTCTCGAAGTCGCGGCGAAACCAGCGTCGGTAGCTCTCCTCTCCGAGCAGGTCGGTGCGGGCCATCTCGTCCTTGAGGTGCAGGGCCTCGCGTCCGGAGCCGAACTCCTCGAAGACCACCAGGTCGATCCCGTCGGCCCACACCTTGAAGGTGGTGGGCAGGTGCTGCCACACGAACCGGCCCCTGCCGAGGGTGTTGGCCACCCATGCCAGGGGCCGGAAGATGCGGTTGACCCACGGCTCGGCCAGGGTGTCCGCGGCGGCGAGGAGTGAGACCCGCAGCGGCTTGCGGAAGAGCCCCGTGCTGGTCGCCACGTAGAATGCCACGTCGACCTTGGTGTTGAGGTTCGGCACGCCCTGCAGGACCCGGCCGCGCCGGCGGAGGATCCGGCTGATCCGTCGGAACTCCTTCCACGAGGCGTGCGTGGAGGGCAGGGTCCGCGAGCGGTAGCGGTCGCCGTCCATCTTGTCCCAGGGGTTGGTCATGGTGGAGACCCCGATGAAGCCCTGGTCGAGGGCCTCGTCGACGCGCCGTTCGATCTCGCGTCGCTCCCGCCGGGTGGGGGAGTGCTCCGGGTCGGTCGCCCGGCCCAGTCCCATCACCGAGGCGCGGACGTCGGAGTGGCCGAGGAAGCTCGCCACGTTGGGCCCCAGCGGCAGTGCCTCGACCGCGCGCCGCCACCCCGACGGGTCGGACCAGGACTTCGTGCGCTCGAGTGCCTCGAGCACGGCGTCCCGGGGCAGGGCCTCGACGCGGCTGAACAGGTCGGCCACGTCGACCGTGTCCGAGTAGACCCCGGACAGGGAGCAGTTGCCCACGAGCACGGTGGTCACCCCGTGGCGCACCGATTCGCCCAGCCCGGGGGAGACCAGCAGTTCGACGTCGTAGTGGGTGTGGGTATCGATGAACCCGGGCATCACCCATTTGCCGTGGGCCTCGATGACGCGGGTGCCGGGTGAGACCGGGAGCGGGGTAGGGCTCACCGCCGCGACGAGGCCGGACCGGATCCCGACGTCGGACCGGACGCCCGGCGCACCGGTTCCGTCGTAGACGGTCCCGCCGCGGATCACGAGTTCGAAGTCGGCGCCGCCCGGGCTGGCGTGTTCAGTGGTGTCCACGAGGCACTCCCCAGTTTGTGATGCAAAACACATACTTCACCAGGCTACCCGGACACTGGTCCAAGTCCAGACCTCGTCGGAGATTCCCCTGCGCCGCCCGGCCACGTCGGGCCGCCTCCCGGCCGCCGTCCCTCGTGTGCCCGTGTGCCCGTGCTCTCGCGTGGTCACATCCGCTCACGTTCTCCGAGGTGGCGTTCCCGCTCAGGTGCCGTTCGCGACCACTCGCCGGAGGGCGCCGGGGCACACCGGCGGTGGGGCGCCGGGGCACACCGGCGGGAGGGCGCCGTGGAGCACCGGCGGGAGGGTGCAGCCGCGCGGTATCGGCCGGTCGCCGCGCCAGTGAGACGCCTGCGGGCCGGGAGTAGCCTTGTCGCGCATGACCACACGCACGGAGCGCCTCGACGGCCTGCCGTTCACCCGCAAGCACCGCAGGCTTCTGCTCGGATCCGGGGTCGGCTGGGCACTGGACGCCATGGACGTCGGCCTGATCTCGTTCGTCATGGCCGCGCTGGCAGTGCACTGGGCGCTCACCCCCACCGAGCTGTCCTGGATCGGGTCCATCGGGTTCGTCGGCATGGCGATCGGCGCCGCGCTCGGCGGTCTGCTCGCGGACAGGATCGGTCGCCGCCAGGTCTTCGCCGCGACCCTGCTGGTCTACGGACTGGCCACGGGCGCGGCGGCGCTGTCGACCGGAATCGCCGTGCTCATCGTCCTGCGCTTCATCGTGGGTCTCGGCCTGGGCGCCGAGCTGCCTGTCGCCTCCACGCTGGTCAGCGAGTTCGCGCCCCGCCGGATCCGCGGCAGAGTCGTGGTGATCCTCGAGGGCTTCTGGGCAGTCGGCTGGATCATGGCGGCGCTCATCGGATACTTCGTGGTCCCGACCGGTGACGACGGATGGCGCTGGGCGCTGGCCGTGGGCCTGGTCCCCGCCGCCTACGCGCTGGTCATCCGGTTCGGGCTGCCCGAGTCGGTGCGGTTCCTGGAATCGAAGGGACGGGTCGACGAGGCCGAGCGGATCGTCCGCCAGTACGAGGCCTCGGCCGGGGTCGAACCGCCCGACGCCACGCCCGCCGCCGCGCCCACCGCGACCGCCGGCGCGGCCCCGGACCGGCTCGAGCCCGTCGAGGAGTCCGCCCGCGGGGAGTCCGCCCGCGAGCCGATCTGGTCCCCGCGCCTGCGCCGACGGACCGGCGCCCTGTGGATCGTGTGGTTCGGGATCAACTTCTCGTACTACGGCGCGTTCATCTGGCTGCCCAGCCTGCTGGTCTCACAGGGCTTCGACCTGGTCAGGTCGTTCGGTTACACCCTCATCATCACGCTCGCCCAGTTGCCGGGGTACGCGGTCGCGGCGTGGCTCATCGAGGTGTGGGGCCGCCGCGTCACCCTCGCGGGGTTCCTGTCGGGTTCCGCGGTCGCCGCGGGCCTGTTCGGCCTCGCGGGCTCGCCGGCCACGATCATCGCCGCGGGTATGGCGCTGTCGTTCTTCAACCTCGGCGCGTGGGGCGCGCTGTACGCGATCGGCCCCGAGCTGTACCCCACCAGGACCCGCGGGTCCGGCACCGGCGCGGCGGCGGCGTTCGGGCGGATCGCCTCGATCATCGCGCCACTGCTCGTGCCGGTGATGCTGGGCGCCGGAGGCACGGCGATGGTCTTCGGGGTGTTCGCCGCGGCCTTCGTCGTGGCAGCGCTGGCCGCCTTCACCCTCCCGGAGCGCAAGGGCGTCGCGCTCGAGGAGACCTGACGCGTCTCCCGGCCGGCGGGCCGCGCGCGGATGCGGCAGCAGGCCGCGGGTGTGACGATGGCGCGGTGACCCCTCGCGTGATCGGTGCACTCGTCTCCGTGCTCGGCCTGCTCGTCGTGCTCGGGGGGATCCTGCTGGGCAGCATCGGGGTGGCCACGGGCGGGTGGATCCAGCGGGTGGACTGCGGCACCTACTTCAGCCCCGACTACCGCGAGGCCAGGGACAAGGACAACGCCCTCACCTCGCTGAGCTGGGCAGACCTCCTCCGGGGTGAGCGTCCCCAGCCGAGTTCGGAGGCGCAGGAAGCCTGCGACTCCGCTCTCGCCCAACGCAGGGTCCCCGTACTGGCATCGTTGGGCGTGGGAGCGACGATCGTGGCGGTCGGACTCGGCCTGGGAGTGTTCCCGGCGGCGGCCGCGGCGCTCGGGAGGAGAGAGGGCGACGGTGGGCCGGGCACCGGTCACGCGCCGGGCATCCGGCACGGGCCCGGCACCTCCGCCGGGTAGAACCGTGGACGGCAGGGGCCCGGCCGACGGGGTCAGTCCCGCGTCTCGCGTCCGTCGCCGAGCTCGCGGATCCGCTCGGTGGCCGCACGGAGGCGCTCCTTGCGGGCCTCGTCGTCGGACTCCTTGAGCTCTTCGTAGAGCTCCTCGTCCGAGTCGGTGAACTGCAGGATGGCGCGCGGAACCCCCAGGGTCAGGACCAGCGACGGCCACACGATCCACGCGTAGTCCCAGCCCACCACGAACTGCAGCACGAGGAACGCCACGAGCGTCGCTCCCAGGACCAACCCGTCGAGCGTCTCCACCGTCCTGCCCCGTTTGCGGAGGTCCTGGAGTTCGCGATCCGGGTCCGACGCCGCGGGTGACGACGACGAGGTGCGCACCAGCTCGCCACCCGCCGCTGTGGCCGACTGGACGATCATGCCGTCGACGCTGTTCAGGGGCATGCCGCCGGGGAGATCTCTGAACGACCCGCGCAGCTGGCCCAGGGTGCGCGCGGCCGCGATGTCGCCCGAGCGGGAGTGGAACTCCGGATCGTCGAGGCGGCCCGCCGCGTAGTGGTCGCCGAGCGCGGTCAGGGCGTGCAGACGCTCGGAGTCCGAGAGCAACAGATCATCGGGATCGGTCATGTGTCCAGGTTATGAGGGGACCCCCGCCGACCGCCATAGGTGATCGCACCCATCCGCCGTCATTTTCGGGCCCGTGTCACATCCGGGGACGCTGGTACGTCGAAGGGGTATGAGTACACACCGGAACGACCACGGACAGCACACACATGACCAGCGCACACAGGTCAGCGCGGGCGCGATGGTGCCCATGCTGGCGCTCGAGGCCTACACCCGGGCCCGGGTCTCCCGCTCCGACAGTCACCTCATCAGGCTCCGGGTCTCGGCGGTGAACGAGTGCCGCTTCTGCACCGCCATGCACCGACGCGACGCCCGTAAGGACGGCTGGGACGACGCCCGGATCGTGGCCGCGGAGGACTGGCCCGCCCACGCCGGCGAACTGTCCGAGGGCGACCTCACGGTCCTGCGATTCGCTGACGCGATCACCCACATCCGCGGCGAGGACTCGGTCTCGGACCAGCTCTGGGACGACGTGGTCCGACACCGGGGCGAGGCGGGCACTGGACAGCTGCTGATGGAGGCCGTCACCATCAACGCATGGAACCGGATCGCAGTGGCCACCCGGAAGGACCCGGGGTCGCTCAAGGGGGTGCGCCGGGAGGACATCGATCCCGTTCGCCCGAGGTGACCGCGGCCGGGGCGCTCGCCGGACTTGACCGGGCCGCGGTGGACCGGGTCCGGGGGCGCCTCCTCGGGGTCGGGTACCGCATCACCGGGACGTGGGCCGACGCGGAGGACGCCGCCGACGAGGCACTGGCCCGCCTGGTCGGGCTCGAGGTGGGATCGGCGCCCGACAACCCCGAGGCGTGGCTCACCACCGTCACCACGCGCCTGTGCCTGGACCGGCTGCGGCGGCGCAGGCGGGAGGACTACGTGGGGGCGTGGTTCCCCGAACCCGTCGATACCGCCCTTCTGCCCGCGGAGCTGGCCGAGCAGCGCGACGACCTGCGGATCGCCGTCCTGCTGGCTTACGAGCAACTCGGCCCCGACGAGCGCGCGGCCTTCGTCCTGCGCGAGGCCTACGCCCTGCCCTACGCCGAGATCGCCGAGGCGCTGGACGCGGCCGTGCCCACGGTCCGTCAGTGGGTGAGTCGGGCGAGGCACCGGCTGGACACCGACCTGCGTCCGCCGGAGCGCGCGCCGGAGGCGGTGATCTCGCGGCTGGTCGAGGCCGTCCTGGCCGGTGACCTCCAGCAGACGATCGACGTGCTCACCGCGGACGCCCGGGTGGTCTCGGACAGCGACGGGAAGGTCAACGCCGCCCGCAGGGACATCGTCGGGGCCCGCAAGTGTGCGTACTTCCTCATCAAGGCGGCGGAGCTGTCCGACGGCATGATCGCGCCGGTCGAGGTGAACGGGGAGTTCGCGTTGGCGGTGGTCTCCCGCGGTGTCGTCCGGGTGGCCCAGCTGGGCGTGGCCGACGGCCGCGTCACGCGGGTCTACTTCCATTCCAACCCGGCCAAACTCACGCGTCTCGCCTTGCCCGAGGGGTTCGAGCCGAGCGCGTGAGGCGGCGGTCCGCGGCAGCCCGGTCGGTTGCTACTCGGGCACCCACATGGCCATCTCGTTCCCGCCGGGCTCGCGGAAATGGAACCGTCGGCCGCCGGGGAAGGAGAAGGGCTCGAGGGTCACCACGCCGCCCGCGGCCTCGACCCGTCCACGTGCCTCCGTCAGGTCGGCGACCCGGATCACCATCAGCGGTGCCGGCGACTGCTCGTCGTCGTCACCCTGGATCCCCACCTCGATCCCTCCGCCGGTGAGGTCGGTGTAGGACGTCCCGTAGACGGTGGGCGTCCAGCCACACACGGTCGAGAGGAAGTCGGCGGTCGCCGGCATAGACGAGCTGGGGAACTCGACCATCGTGATCTCGAGTGGAGTGGACGCCGGGGGAGTCTGATCCTGCATGCGGAGAAGAATACGGACCTCCGCCCCGCCTCCACCCTGCATCCGCCCGGCCCCGCCGAATTCTGGTCGTTCACACGGCGGTGATCTCGCTCGAACTCCGCGGTGAGCACGACCTTTCCCGTCGTGAGCGCGATGAGAATCCCCGCCGGGTCAGCGGCGGGCCCGGGCCCATCGCCCGAGGAGCTCGGCGGCGGCGGCGCGTGGATCGGGAGCCCCCATCACCGCCGACACCGCGCACACGCCGTCCAGGGCGGTGCCGGAGAGCAGATCGACGTTGGCAGCGGTGATCCCCCCGATGCCCACCGCCGGGACGCCCGCCCGGTGGGCCGCGCGGGCGATGCGGTCGGCACCCCCGGGGCCGAGCTCCGCAGCGGTGTCGGTCTTGGTGGCGGTGGACCAGACCGGGCTCACCCCGATCACGTCCGGTGCGGGCCCGGGGCCGGCCAGTGCGACGTCGAGCTGCTCATCGGACTCGATCGACAGGCCCAGCATCAGATGCCCCGGGAGTTCGGCGCGGGCCCGCCCGAACGGCACGTCCCGCTGTCCGACGTGCAGGTGCAGCCCCAGCTCTCGCGCCAGGTCCAGGCGGTCGTTGACGAACACCGGCACGTCGCGGCCCACCCGGGCCCCGGCCCGTCGGGCGGCGTCGGCCACGGCTGCGGCGCGGGCGGCGAACTCGTCGTCGTCGCACTCCTTGTCGCGGACCTGGACGACCCCCACCCCGCCGAGCACCGCGTCGTGGACGATCCGGGGCACCACGTCGCGGCCGCCCCCGAGGTGGGGATCGGTGACCAGGTACAACCGCCAGTCGACCGGGCCGCACCGGCCGCCGCCCCCGCGCCGGCCGCCGCCCCCGCCCGGGGCGGAGGCGCGGCGCCCGGGGGCCGGGTGGGTCACGGCGTGGCGTCGAGGAGCGTGACCGAGTCCGCGATCTCCTCGGGCGTGAGCGTGTACAGCGCGTCCAGCCACGCCACCGCGAACAGGCCCGGGCCCGCGGCGACGCGCCCCGCTGCCGTCCCCGCCGCGCCGACGTGCGCGTGGGCGGCCACCACCGCGTCGTGGTCGGGGAGGCCGGCGGCCCGGGCCGCGCCCAGGTACGCGGCCGTCAGCGCCCCGAGCGCGCAGCCGGTGCCGATCACCTTCTGCAACAGCGGGTGCCCCGAGGTGATCCAGGTGGCGACCGTCAGCCCGCCGGAATTGGTGACGACGACGTCCTGCGCACCCGTCACCGCGACCACACCCCCGGTGCGCTCGGCGAGCATCAGCGCCGACGGCAGCGCGGCCGCGACGTCGTGTGTCGAGTCCACGCCCCGCCCCCCGGTCCCGGTGCCGGCCAGCGCGACGATCTCCGAGGCGTTGGCCCGGATCGCCGCGGGGATGTGGTCGAGCCAGCCGGTGGCGAGCCCGGTGCGCAGTGTCAGACCGCCCACCGCCACCGGATCGAGCACCCACGGTGTGCCGTGCTCCCGCGCCGAGCCGATCGCGGCGTGCATGCCCTCCACCTGTTCGGCGGTCGGGTTGCCCACGTTGACCAGTACGCCGGAGGCGACCGCCGCGAAGTCGGCGGCCTCCTCGGGGTGGTCGACCATCGCGGGAGCCGCGCCGGCGGCCAGCAGCACGTCGGCCGTGACCTGGCGGACCACCGAGTTGGTCAGGCAGTGCACGAGCGGTTCGGCCCGGCGCATCTCCGAGACCAGGTGGACGATGTCGACGGAGCTGGAACCGGAGCCGGGTGCGGACATACTCCCAGTGTGCCGCCCCCGGGCGGACCAGGGACGGAATAGGCCCCGCGGGGCGTCGGTTGGACCCGTCATGACCCCCTCCCCGATGCCCCTGTCCGTGATCGACTTCGCCTCCGTCCGCCCCGGCCAGTCCGTCGGCGAGGCGCTGCAGGACTCGGTGGCCTTGGCGCGCAGGGCGGAGGAGCTGGACTACGAGCGGGTCTGGTACTCCGAGCACCACAACATGGGGTCCATCGCCTCCTCCGCGCCGGCGGTGCTCATGGCGCACATCGCCTCGCAGACCGAGCGGATCCGCCTGGGCTCCGGTGGGGTGATGCTGCCGAACCATTCGCCGCTCGTGATCGCGGAGCAGTTCGGCACGCTCGCCGAGCTGCACCCGGACCGGATCGATCTGGGGCTGGGCCGCGCGCCCGGTACCGACCCGCAGACCTTCCGGGCCCTGCGTCGCGAGCCGTCGGCCGCCGAGCGCTTCCCCGACGACGTGCGAGAGCTACAGGCCTTCCTGGGGGACTCCCCGTCGGACCTCGCCCGCACCCGCGGGATCACCGCGACCCCGGGCCGGGGCACCAGGGTCCCCCTCTACATCCTCGGATCCTCGTTGTTCGGCGCACAGCTCGCCGCGAAGTTCGGTCTGCCGTACGCGTTCGCCTCCCACTTCGCCCCCGACGCGCTCGAACAGGCCTCCGCGGTCTACCGCGACCGGTTCGAGCCCAGCGACCAGCTGGCCGAGCCGTACATGATCGCCGCGGTCAACGTGGTGGCCGACGACGACACCGGGCGCGCGGCCCGCGAACTGCACTGGTACCGCCGCCAGCGCGTCAAACTCATGGCCGGACGCGGGCGCCACTTCTCGGACGAGGAACTGGACATGGTGATGGAGTCGGCCGCCGGTCGCCAGATCCTGCACATGATCACCTACACCGCCGTGGGTGACGGCCCCGAGGTGCGCGACTACCTGCGCGACTTCGCCGAGCGCGCGGGCGCGGACGAGCTGATGATCGCCCCCGTGGGGTCGACCCGAGAGCGGATCCACGGCACCTTGGAAGTGGTGCGCCGGGCCTGGAGTGACTGAGGTGCCGGTGGCCGAGTGCCGTTGGTCACGTATTCACAGCACGTTCCTACTCACGGGTAGCCGTGGGTTCACGGCAGGCCTAGAGTTGATCCATGGCCATTTCTGATGTAGGCGAGTACGCGCACCTCTCTCCCGAGCAGATCGACGAGCTGGGGCGGGAACTCGACGCGATCAGGGCCGACGTCATCGCCTCGCGCGGGGAGCGGGACTACCGCTACATCCACAGCGTGATCCGGTTGCAGCGGGGGATCGAGCTGGGAGCCCGTGCCGTCCTGTATCTCGGCGCGCGGAACCGCACCGCCTGGGCGCTCGGGACGGGAGCTCTGGCCGTGGCCAAGATCCTCGAGAACATGGAGATCGGGCACAACGTCCTGCACGGACAGTGGGACTGGATGAACGATCCGGAGATCCACTCGACCACGTGGGAGTGGGACCTGGTCGGCAGCTCCGCCGACTGGAAGCACACCCACAACTACCTGCACCACAAGTTCACCAACATCGTCGGGCTGGACGACGACGTGGGGTTCGGCGTCCTGCGGGTCACGCGTGACGTGCCGTGGGAGCCCAGGTACTCCGCCAACCTCCTGATCAACACCGTGTTGATGCTGGGGTTCGAATGGGGGATCGGTCTGCAGCACGTCCGGTTCCAGGACGCGTTCCCGGGCTCCGGTGCCACGCCCGCCGACCGGCGCACCGCCAAGGCGTTCCTGCGGAAGGCGGGCAAGCAGGTCCTCAAGGACTACGTCCTGTTCCCCGTGCTCGCGGGGCCGTCCGGCCGGCAGGCGCTCACCGCCACCATCACCGCGAATATCATCCGCAACATCTGGACCAACGCGGTGATCTTCTGCGGCCACTTCCCGGACGGGGCGGAGAAGTTCACCCCCAAAGACGTCAAGACCGAGACGCAGGCCGAGTGGTACCTGCGCCAGATGCTCGGCAGCGCCAACCTCGACGGCGGCCCCGTCATGAACCTCATGTCGGGCAACCTGTCGTTCCAGATCGAGCACCACATGTTCCCCGACCTGCCGTCCAACCGGTACTCGGAGATCTCGCTGCGGGTCCGCGACCTGTGCGAGCGGTACGACCTGCCGTACGTGAGCGGGCCGCTGTGGAAGCAGTACCTGCAGTCGTGGCGCACCATCGCCCGGCTCTCCCTGCCCGACAAGTACCTGCACCGGACCGCCGACGACGCGGCGGAGACCCGCAGCGAGAAGATGTTCGACCGGTTGCCGCAGATGCCCGGCCTGGCGACCGCCCTTGCGGCGATCCGCCAGAAGGGGCGCCCCCAGCTGGTCCACTGACCGCTTTGGCAGACTGTCCGGCATGTCGCTGAAGAACATGCTGGAGTCCGCCTCGCGGGGCGGGACCGTCGAGGTCACGGACGGTTGGACGCAGGGCCGCGCGATCTACGGTGGCCTGACCGGGGCCCTGCTCCTCGCCTCGATCAAGGGGCGCCTGAGGGACGCCGCCGGAGACGCTCCCGGAGACCCGTCCGGGTCTCCGCATCCGTTGAGGTCGTTCACCGTGTCGTTCGTCGGTCCCGCCACGACGGGCGCGGTCGAGGTCCACGCGGAGATCCTCCGGGTCGGGAAGAACGTCACGCAGGGCCAGGCCACCCTGCGGCAGGACGGGAAGATCGTCGCCACAGCCCTGGCGGCGTTCGGCAAGCACCGCGAGTCCACCATCGTCGTGCCCCCGAGGCATCCCATGCCGGAGTTGCCGGAACCCGGGACGATCGAGCCGTTCCCCTACATCGAGAAGATGACCCCGGAGTTCTACCGCTTCCTCGCGCTGAGGCAGGTCGGCGGCGCCCTACCGTTCAGTGGAGCCGAGACCGGAGACCTCTCGGGCTGGGCGCAGCTTCGCGAGGCCCCGGAAGAGTTCCACGAGGAGCACCTGCTGGTGCTCGCGGACGCGTGGCCGCCCGCGACCATCCAGATGCTGTCCGGGTTCGCGCCCGCCAGCAGCCTGACCTGGACGCTCGAACTCGTGGCGGAGATCGGTCCCGACACGATCCCGCCGGAGGCGGTGTTCGCCTACGAGGCGACCACCGATGCGTCCCGCGACGGGTACGCGCACACCCACGCCATGATGTGGCGGCCGGACGGGGCACTGACGGCGATCAGCCGCCAGACCATCACCGTGTTCGGGTGACAGCAGGCGGCTGATCGGGCAGCGGCGGGACTCAGCCGGCGGCGCGGCTGGCCCTGCGGCGATCGCCGCCACGCGGCTGGCCCGCGCTCTGGGCGATCGTGTGGGTGGCGGCCGAACGCTGGCCACCGGCACCCTGGCGTGCGGAACCCTGGCGTGCCGAACCCTGGCCCCCGGAACCCTGACGGGGGGAACCGTGGCCACCGGAACCCTGGGCGCCGGCGCTCTGGGGACGACGGGGACGGCGACGGGTGCCGTCCGCACCGGATTCCTGACCGCGGCCTCCGCGCTCCCCGCCGTCGCGGTTCTGCCCCTGGCGGCTTTGACCCTGCCCGCCCTGGGCGCGGCCCTGCCGCTGCCGGTTCTGGCTCTGGCGGGACTGGCCCTGGCTCGGGCGGCCCGCGGGGGCGTCGTCCCCGGGGACGTGTGCGGGGGGCTCGGGGGCGTCGGCCAGCGCCGTGGCGGCGTTGGCGCCCACGGGGAGCACGATCTCGCCCGCCGTCACGCCGGCCGACCGCAGCAGGGAGCGCACCTCGCGGACCTGGTCGGAGGTGGCCACGGTGACCACGGTGCCGACGGCACCCGCGCGGGCGGTCCGACCCGAGCGGTGCACGTACGCCTTGTGCTCGGCGGGCGGATCGGCGTGGACGACCAGCCCCACGTCGTCGACGTGGATGCCGCGTGCGGCGATGTCGGTGGCCACGAGCACGCTCGCCTGGCCGGAGGAGAACGCGTCGAGGTTGCGGACACGCGCGTTCTGCGACAGGTTGCCGTGCAGGTCCACGCTGGTCACGCCGCGCCCGGAGAGCTGTTTGGCCAGACGCTTGGCTCCGTGCTTGGTGCGGGTGAACATGACGGTCCGCTCGTTCACCCCGGCGAGGTCCGCCAGTGCGCGGACGCGGTCGTCCGGGTCGACGTGGAAGACGTGGTGCGCGGTCGCGCCGGGGGTGGCGGAGCCGTCGTCGACCTCGTGCACGACCGGGTTGTCGAGGAACTTCTTGACCAGCTTGTCGACACCCTGGTCCAGGGTCGCGGAGAACAGCAGCCGCTGCGCGCCCGCGGGCGTGGCCGCCAGGATCCGGGTGACCCCCGGGAGGAAGCCCAGGTCGGCCATGTGGTCGGCCTCGTCGAGGACGCTGACCTCGATCGAGTCCATGCGGCAGTGCTTCTGCCCCATGAGGTCCTCGAGCCGGCCCGGGCAGGCCACCACGATGTCGACGCCCTGGTCGAGCGCGCTGACCTGGCGACCCTGTGAGACGCCGCCGAAGATGACGGTGGTCTTGAGGCCCATCGCCCTGGCCAGCGGCGCGAGCGTCTCGTCGATCTGACGGGCGAGTTCGCGGGTGGGGGCGAGGATCAGCCCACGCGGGGAGTTGCGCTTACGCCGGCCGCCGGCGGGCGCCGAGGCGGCGAGGCGGGTGACCAGCGGGAGGCAGAACGCGTAGGTCTTGCCGGAGCCGGTGCGGCCGCGGCCCAGGACGTCGCGTCCGGACATCGCGTCGGGCAGCGTGGCCGACTGGATGGGGGTGGGGGTGACGATGCCGACGCCCGTGAGGACGTCGAGCAGGGATGAAGGAACGCCGAGATCGGCGAAGGAACGTGACAAGGGAGGAATCTCCGTACATAGATGGGGCGTCTTGCCCGGCGCGCTCCTGGGTTTCCGCGTCGCTCGGAGGCGACGCGCCCGGTGCGCGACCACGGGAGGTCGACATCCGATTCGGCCCGAGGCAAGAGTGGTGCGGGCCGACTCGCCCACCCTACGCCCCGCCGGGCCCTCGGCCACTGTTCCCGCCCCGAGTGTGACGAGGTCGTCACTTCCGGGCCCGCAGATGGCACGATGTTGACCGTGCGATTCGACCTGTCCCTGCTGCGGCGCCCGGAACTGGGTTCGGTGCTGCTCGGGCGGGAGACGGAGTCGGCGCGCCTGCGCACCCTACGGGTCCGGGTCCTGCTGCTCCTGACGTTGCTGGCGTCCAACCTCGTCGGCGTCGCCGTCGCCGCGGTGCTGATCCTCTTCGTGCTGCCGGGCCCCACACTCCCGTCCCGGGAGTTCATCGTCCCCACCGCGATCGTGGTCCCGGGGTATGTGTTCCTGGCGACGGTCATCGGCACGATCTGGGTTCGGGGCGTCGTCTACCGGCGTGTCCGGTGGTTCCTCGACGGCCGCGAACCCACGGACCGGGAGCGGGTGAGGACCCTCCGGTTGCCCGGACGGATGACCCTGATCCAGGCCTTCCTCTGGTTGCTGGGCGCAGCCGTCATCACGCCCGCCTTCGGGGTGATCGACCCGGAGGCTATCCCGTCGGTCGGGTTCACGATCGTCTTCTCCGGCATGGTCGTCTGTGGCGTGGCGTTCCTCTTCGCGGACTTCGGACTCCGTCCCGTGGCCGCCGTCGCCCTGGCCGGCGGTCCGGCCCCCCGAGCGCGGTTCCTGGGCGCGATGACGCGGCTCCGTGTGGCCTGGGCCGTCGGCAGCGGGGTGCCGATCGCGGGACTGATCATCGTGGCGATCTACACGTTGGCGGGCCGCGCCCTGTCGCTGGAACGACTCGCCGTCATCGTGATCGTGCTCGGCGCCACCTCGCTCCTCGCCGGATTCCTGCTCGTCTCCCTGGCCACCGGGTCGGTGCTCGGACCGCTACGCAGTCTCCGCTGGGCCATGGAGGACGTCACGGACGGCACGCTCTCCCGGCGGGTGGTGGTCTACGACGGCACCGAACTCGGCGAGCTCCAGCGCGGGTTCAACCGTATGGCGGCCGGGCTCCAGGAGCGCGAACGGCTCCGGGATCTGTTCGGCCGCCACGTGGGTCGCGACGTCGCGGAGGCGGCCGAGGAGCGGGACCCCGAACTGGGCGGGAGCGCCTCCCACGTCGGCGTCGTCTTCGTCGACATCATCGGGTCCACGGAGATGGCGGTGCGGTCCGAGGCGTCGGAGGTCGTCGACGTCCTCAACCGGTTCTTCCGGGTGGTCGTGGAGACCGTCGAGGAGTATCACGGCGTCGTGGACAGCTTCCTCGGCGACGCCGCGCTCGTGGTGTTCGGCGCGCCCCGGCCGATGGACGACCCGGCGTCCGCGGCCCTGGCCTGCGCCCGGGTGCTCGGCGAGCGGCTGCCGGCCCGGGTGCCGGGCTGCCGGGCCGGGATCGGGGCCTCCTACGGTGGCGTCGTCGCAGGCTACGTCGGCGCGGACGACCGTCTCGAGTACACGGTCATCGGCGACGCGGTCAACGAGGCGTCCCGGCTCTGCGAGCTGGCCAAGAACCGGCCCGGTCTCGTCCTGGCCTCCGGCACCGCGGTCTCCTCGGCGGGCGGCGCCGAGGCCGCCCGATGGAACCGGGTCGGGTCGGAGGTGGTCCGGGGCCGTTCCGACGCGACGGAGCTGTGCGTGCCGGTCGACGCCGGGACCGGGGATCAGCCGGCGGACCACGGAGGTGGCGCTATCTCAGCGTGACGTCCGTGCCGACGAGCGCGACCTCGAGGCCGTCGGGCACCACGCGGGCGCCGTGGATCGACACCCCCTCGGGCAGGGAGGCGACCGTCGAGTCGACGGTGCCCGTGATGCCGGAGAACAACCCGTCCGGCAGGGGGATGCCGATCAGCTCGGTCTGCTCCGGGGTCAGGGTGAGTCGGCCGCCGGAGACGCCCGGGGCCACCCCGATCTCGGCGATCCCGCCGATGTCCGCGCGCAGCAGACCGGCCTGCGCGTCCGGGCGCACGGAACGGACCTCGGTCAAGCCGGCCACAGGGGAGTCACCGGCCGGGTTCCCCTCCGCAGCCGCCGCGGC
This sequence comes from Dietzia sp. 2505, assembly GCF_040546785.1. Lineage (NCBI taxonomy): Bacteria > Bacillati > Actinomycetota > Actinomycetes > Mycobacteriales > Dietziaceae > Dietzia > Dietzia sp. 2505. Next base: position 153,989 of record NZ_JBEPON010000007.1, read on the forward strand.
GAGCTGGTCACCGCTGAGCGTCGCGGTGCCGTCCGCCGACGCGGCCAGGATCGCACCGTCCACCATCCTGACCGAGTAGCCGGTCACGTCGATCCGGGGCACGCCTGCGTCACCGGGGGAGGTCATCCGGACCGTGTCGACGGCCCGCGTGGTGGCCAGATCCCAGAGGATCGGAGTGGGTCCGAACCCCACCGACACCGGGGCCCCGAGTCTCGCCGACGCCTCGCGCTCCGCCCGATCCGCCAGGTACCACCGGGCGCCGAACTCGGCGGCCACGGCAAGCCCAAGCACCAGGAGCAGCAGCACGAGCAGGGAGCAGCCGCAGCCGCCTCGCCGGCGGTCGCGCCGTCCTCGTCGGTCGATCGGGTCTCGTCGTCGCATCCACGTATCGTGCCGGACCGTCGGGCCGGGGGCCACCGGCGGTCCGGTTGCGGGCCTGGGGGGTCCGGGCCCACGATCAGGCTATGACCGAGACCCAGGACGCACGCACTGACACCAGAACCGTCGTATTCCTCGTGGCCGGCGAGGGGATCGAACGGGTCGAGCTGACCGAGCCGTGGGGGGCCGTGACCGAGGCCGGTCACACGGCGCTCCTGGTCAGCACATCCGACGGCGAGGTCGACCTGGTCGACCACCTCACCCCGGCCGGCACCCAGGCGGTCGACCGGACGAGCGCCGACGTGACCGCCGCCGACGTCGACGTCCTGGTCCTGCCGGGTGGCGTCGCCAACCCGGATGCCCTGCGTCAGGACCAGCACGCGGTGACCCTCGTCCGCGAGATGGTCGAGGCGGGCAAGCCCGTCCTGGCCATCTGCCACGCGCCGTGGGTCCTGATCGAGGCCGAGGTCGTCCGCGGGCGCCGCGTCACCTCCTACCCCAGCCTGCGCACGGACCTGGTCAACGCCGGTGCCGAGTGGGTGGACGAGGAGCTGGTCAGCTCGGACGGCGTGTTCACCAGCCGCAACCCGGACGACCTCCCGGCCTTCTGCGACGCCGTGCTGGGAGCGATCCGCGGAGTGGACTAGGGCACCGGAGACCGATCGGGCGCGGCGGAGGGGGGTGGGAGATGATCGGCATCTACGTCCACAACCGTGGGCGGGGTCATCTCCACCGCGTGCTCCCCGTGATGGGCGCCCTGCGGGAGCGGGGTCTTGACGTGACGGTCCTGATCGCAGGACAGTTCGACGACGCGCTCCTCCCCCCGGGGGCCCGGGTCGTCCACCTACCGTCCGCCACCGACGACGAGGAGGCGGCCGGGGAACTCACCATCTCCGCCCGCCGCGCCGCCGTCGCCTGGATGGACCAGGCGCGACCCCGTGCGTTCTGGGTTGATTCGTCTCCCGCCATGTCACTGGCCGCGCGGATGACCGGAATCCCGATGGTGAGCACCCTGCCGCCCGGGGTGAGGGAGGACGAGCCCCACCTGCTGCGGGTCCGCGCGGCGGAGCGATTGATTGGGGCGTGGCCACCGGGGGCACACCAGGCCACCCTGAGGCGGACCGAGGGTCCGGTGGCGGAGATCGGGGGCGTGTCCCGTTTCGAAAGACGGGACCGTGAACCTCGGGATCGTCGCCGCCGGCCCCTGGTGGTCCATCTGAACGGCTCCGGGACGGGGGGCGACCACAGGTTCTGGCGGGCGGTCAGGGGCACGGCTCGCGACCTCGGGGGGATCGAGTGGCTGGAGCTCGGTGGCCCGGACGGAGCGTGGCACGAGGACCCCTGGCCGGAGCTGTGCTCCGCCGATGTGGTGGTGACCGGGGCCGGTCAGGCGTCCGTGGCCGACGCGGCCTGCGCCGACGTCCCACTGGTGGTGGTCCCGGGCCGCCGCCCGTACGGGGAGCAGGACGCCACGGCCGAGGCCCTCGACGGGATCCCGGGGGCCTCCGTGATGCGCTACGGCAACGGCCCGACGGCGGTCGCCCGGGCGGTCACGGAACAGGTCGACCGCGTCCGCAACGGGGAGGCGGCCGGGATCAGATCGTGGTGGGGTGTCGACGGAGCGGCGTCCCGCGCCGCCGAGGTGATCCGGGCCGCCACGACGGGATTCGTCAGGTGACCACACACAACCCCCGCCGCATTTCCGAATTTTCACTTGCGTGAGAAAGCTGCTGACAAAGCACGGGACAGAGGCGTTCTCAAGTAGTTAGGCGCGCCTTGGTAGGCCTGTTTCCGTTTGACGTATCCCTGTCGGCTGACAGGATGAAGGTCCGCGTTCTGAACTACCAGGGCTCATGGCAGGGCACTTCAGTCTCGCGGAAAGGAGATGCCGTGCCCCGATACAGAAACCTCGAACCGACGGCCGAGTTCTGGTCGTGGCGGGATGACGCCGCCTGCATCGACCTCGAAGACCTGTTCTACAGCGCAGACGACGAATCCAAGGGGGAGCGCCGCCGCAAGGAGGAGAAGGCCAAGGAAGTCTGCCAGGGCTGCCCGGTGTTCGACCCCTGCAGGCAGTTCGCCATGGAATCGAAGGAACTGTACGGGGTCTGGGGTGGGACGACCGAGTCCGAACGACACGCCATGGCGGGCCGGCACCGGACGGGCTGACACCGGCCCACCCCGCGGGGGCTAGCGAGCCTCCCGCGGGGTCGCCTCATGGCCAGTGGTGCCCGCGGACCGGTTCCGCTCTTTGAGTTCGGCCTCGTAGACGTGGCGACGCCCGCCGGTGACCTCGTCGCAAACAGCCTTGCTGACCTCGCGGGCCGTGGTCCAGAACCCGTCGTCGAACTCCTCGACCATCTGGAACGTCCACCGTCCGTGGAGGACGTTCACCCCGACCATCTCGGTCCGGATCTTTTTCGCGAGCTCGGTGCGGCCGACCGCCTCCAGCTGGTCTGCGGCCTGTTGGTAGAGGATGTCCGCGCGCCCGATCAGCTGGTGCAGGTCGTAGAGGTGGCCACGGGCCCGCTCGACGTACTCCAGTGCCTCGGTGGCCGTGCCCGCGGCCTCCACCTCGGCATCGGTCGCGCCGGGTGGTCTGCGATGCTTCTCGTCGACACTCGGGGTCCGGTCGCCGACCGCGGCGCCGTCGTCCGCCACCGTCAGACCGCGCGGGTCAGACGCCGGAGCTGCTTCGGGCCGGTCCGGTGCTTCAGAGCGGTGACCAGGCCGGACCGCGGACCGTCGTGGTCCGGGTACGTCCGCGGCTCTCCCTCGAACATCCGCTCGGATCTCGTCTCCGGGGCGTCGTCAGGAGTGCCCTTGAGGAAGCGGTCGGGCAGGGAGAGCTTGGCGATCGTGCGCCAGGACTGCCAGTACTGCTTGTACAGCGGACCGGTCGTGTAGGGCAGGTCCCACCGTCGGCACACGTCCTGGACCTTCTCGGAGAGCTCCATGTACCGGTTGGACGGGATGGTCGGGAAGAGATGGTGCTCGATCTGGAACGACAGGTTGCCCGACATGAAGTGGGTGAGCTTGCTGCCGGTGAAGTTGGCCGAGCCGAGCATCTGACGGAGGTACCACTGGGCCTGCGTCTCCTGGTCGAGGTCCTCCAGGGTGAACTTGTCCGCGCCGTCCGGGAAGTGGCCGCAGAAGATCACCGCGTTGGACCACAGGTTGCGGATGACGTTCGCGGTGGCGTTGGCCGCCATCGTGGACTTCCAATTGGGGCCGGAGAGCAACGGGAACCACACGTAGTCCTTGCCCACCTGACGCCGGGCCTTCCGGACGAACTGGCCGATGCGTCGCTTCTGCTCCGGCCACCCCGAGGCGTTGATGGTCCCGGGAGCGATCTCGAGGTGCTGGACCCCCACGCCCCACTGGAACGCGAACGCGAGCATCGTGTTCCAGACCAGGTTGAGAGAGAACGCGGGGTGCCACGGCTGGTCCCTCGTCACCCGGACGACGCCGTACCCCACGTCGTCGTCCATCCCCACGATGTTGGTGTACTTGTGATGGTGGTAGTTGTGGGTGGCCTTCCAATGTTCGGAGGTCCCCACGATGTCCCACTCCCACGTGCTGGAATGGATGACCGGGTCGTTCATCCAGTCCCACTGCCCGTGCATGACGTTGTGGCCGAGCTCCATGTTCTCGATGATCTTGCCCGCGGCCAGCATCCCGGTGCCCAGCACCCAGGCCGGGCGGTATCCGGAGAAAAGCAGGACGCCGCGGGCGCCGGCCACGAGTCCGCGTTGGAGTCTGATGGTGTTCTGGACGTACCGGCGGTCGGCATCGCCGAGAGACTCGACGATCTCCTGTCGGATCGCCTCGAGTTCGGCGCCGATGGCCTCCACGTCCTCATCGGAGAGATGGGCGTATTCCTTCACATCTGATATCGCCATGTAGAGAAGGTACGGAGCGATTTGCAATATGTCGACCGGTCTGACGTTCCGCCGTGTTGATGCTCGATCGACGCTCAGGCGCCTATGATCCTCTGATGGCACTCGTCGAAATCTCAGGCGTGAACAAGCACTTCGGTGACTTCCAGGCGCTCAAGGACATCACCATGTCCATCGATCAGGGCGAGGTCATCGTCGTGATCGGCCCCTCGGGTTCGGGCAAGTCGACGCTGTGCAGGGCGATCAACAGGCTCGAGACCTTCGAGTCGGGCTCGATCACCATTGACGGCAAGGAGCTGCCCGAGGAGGGCAAGGCGCTCGCCAGGCTCCGTGCGGACGTCGGCATGGTCTTCCAGTCGTTCAACCTGTTCGCGCACAAGACGATCCTCGAGAACGTCACCCTCGGCCCCATCAAGGTGCGGAAACAGTCCAAGGCCGTCGCGGAGAAGCGGGCGATGGAACTGCTGCAGCGGGTGGGTGTCGAGCACCAGGCGTCCAAGTACCCGGCCCAGCTCTCGGGTGGTCAACAGCAGCGCGTCGCCATCGCGCGGTCCCTCGCGATGGACCCCAAGGTCATGCTCTTCGACGAGCCCACCTCTGCCCTGGACCCGGAGATGATCAACGAGGTCCTCGACGTGATGACCGGGCTGGCGAGGTCCGGCATGACCATGGTCGTGGTCACCCACGAGATGGGCTTCGCCCGGAAGGCCGCCGACCGCGTCATCTTCATGGCCGACGGGGACCTGGTCGAACAGGCCACCCCTGAGGATTTCTTCACCAACCCGCAGAGCGCGCGTGCGAAGGACTTCCTGTCCAAGATCCTGACCAACTGAGTCAGCCCGGGCCCGGGCACCACCCCCGAATCGGGCCCCCCGTTCCAGAGTCATTTTCCCCAGATCTCGACCCACCCATCTCACGAGGAGAACACATGAACTTCCGACGGATCGGATCGGCCGCAGCGGCGGTCACCCTGGCTCTCGGCCTGGCCGCGTGCGGGAACGATGACGGTGGCGAGAACCAGCTCCGGATCGGCATCAAGTTCGACCAGCCGGGCCTGGGGTTGAAGGAGGGCAACGACTACACCGGGCTCGACGTCGCCGTGGCCACGTACGTGGCCGAGAAGCTCGGCACCCCCGCCGAGGACATCGAGTGGGTCCAGGCGCCGAGCGCACAGCGCGAGACACTCCTCGAGACCGGGCAGGTGGACATGATCGTGGCCACCTACTCGATCACCGACTCCCGCAAGGAGAAGGTGGACTTCGCCGGACCGTACTTCATCGCCGGCCAGGACCTGCTGGTACGCGCGGACGACGACAGCATCACCGGGCCGGAGTCACTCGACGGCAAGCGTCTGTGTTCGGTCTCCGGGTCGACCTCGGCCCAGAACGTGCAGGAAGAGGTCCCGGGGGTCAACCTCCAGGAGTTCGGCACCTACTCCGAGTGCGTCTCGGCGCTGGTGTCCAACGCGGTCGACGCACTCACCACGGATGACACGATCCTCGCGGGCTACGCCGCTCAGGACCAGTACCAGGGCCAACTCAAGGTGGTCGGCGCGCCCTTCTCCGAGGAGCTCTACGGGATCGGCATCCAGAAGGGCGACACGGAGAAGTGCGAGCAGATCAACGAGGCCATCCGCGAGATGATCTCCGACGGCAGCTGGGACGCGGCCGTCGAGGAGAACCTCGGAGCGGCAGGCTTCGAGCCGGGCGAGGGTAACCCGCCCAACCCGGCCGCGTGCGCCTGACCTGACCAGAAACCACCTCCGCGCCACCGGTGAACGGTGGCGCGGAGGCCCTCCACACCTCATGACGGAAGGTGGACCATGGGCGATATCTTCGCCGATTATGACGTCCTCGGGGCGGTGTGGGTCACCATTCAGCTCTCGCTCCTCGGGACGGCGGGCGCGTTGGTGCTGGGGACGATCGTCGCGATCCTGCGGGTCTCCCCGGTGGCCGTCCTCCGGGGACTCGGCACCTCCTACGTCAACATCTTCCGGAACCTGCCGCTGACGCTGTTGATGGTGTTCAGCATCCTCGGCCTGTCCTTCATCCTCCAGCTGTCCGTCTCGGACGACTTCGCCCGCAACGCCTTCTGGTGGGCCGCGATCATGCTCGCCGTCTACCACGCGGCGTATGTCTGCGAGGCCCTGCGTTCCGGCGTCAACACGGTCCCGGTGGGCCAGGCCGAGGCGGCCCGGTCCATCGGGCTCGGGTTCGGGCAGTCCCTGCGGGAGGTGATCCTCCCGCAGGCGTTCCGCGGTTCCATCGCCCCCATGGGCTCGGTGATCATCGCGCTCGTCAAGAACTCCACGGTCGCCGCGGTGATCGGCGTCGGTGAATCGGCCGGTCTGCTCCAGGTGATCACCGAGAACGAGGGGGCGAGCCTGCCGACGTTCTTCTTCTTCGCGATGGTATTCGTGATCCTCACCCTGCCGATCGGGCTCTGGACCACCTCTCTCTCACGGAAGCTGTCGGTGAAGCGATGAGCACCCAGGCCGTCCTGTTCGACGCCCCGGGCCCCAAGGCCCGCCTCCGCCACAAGATCTTCACGGTGATCGGTGCCCTGATCGCCGTCGGCATCGCCTACGTGGTCTACATCCAGTTCGAGGCCGCCGGCCAGCTGCAGGCGTTCATGTGGGAGCCGTTCGTCACCGATCCGGAGGTGTGGACCTCCTACCTGATCCCCGGTCTCAAGGGGACGTTCACCGCGGCAGCCATCTCGATCGTCCTCGCGGTGATCTTCGGGCTGCTCTTCGGCATGGGCCGGCTCTCGCCGTTCGCCCCACTGCGGTGGTTCTGCAGCGTGATCGTGGAGTTCTTCCGCTCGGTCCCCGTACTGCTGATGATGGTGTTCGCCTACTTCGGGTACTTCGCCACCTCGAACATCGTGCCCAACCAGCACGCGCCGCTGGCCGCGGTGGTCACCGCGCTCACCCTCTACAACGGTGCCGTCATCGCGGAGCTCGTCCGTTCGGGAGTCCACGGTCTGCCCTCGGGGCAGACCGAGGCGGGACTCGCGGTGGGGCTCACCCCGGGGCAGGTGCTGCGCTCGATCCAGCTCCCCCAGGCGCTCACGGCCATGCTCCCGGCGCTGGTCGGCCAACTCGTCGTCGTCCTCAAGGACTCCGCACTGGGGTACGGCATCACCTACCTGGAGCTGCTCAACTGGTCCAAGACCCTCGGCTCCGCCTACGCCAACACCGTTCCCGCGTACATCGTGGCCGGCATCCTCTTCGTGATCATCAACTACACGCTCACCAAGCTCGCCGTCTACCTCGAGGGGCGTCTGAAGAAGCGCCGCGCCAGGGCCTGACCACCGGCGGGCGTGCTGCCCAACAGGACCCGGTTACGCCGGAGGGCCCCGCCGGATACCGATCCGGCGGGGCCCTAAACCGCTGTGGTGGCCTCGTGGGAGACCGGCGGTGTCAGCTCACTTCGGTGGCATCCGGATGCCACCGTCGACGCGCACGGTCTGCGCGTTCATGTACGGGTTGGTGAGCAGCTCCATGACCATCGACGCCAGTTCGTCGCCCGAGCCGAGACGCTTGGGGAACAGGACGCTCTCGCCCAGCTTGGCCTTGAACGCCTCCGAATCGGGGCCCTCGCCGTAGATCGGGGTGTCGATGAGGCCGGGTGCGACGGTGTTGAGGCGTATCCCGGCGGCCGAGAGGTCACGGGCCACGGGCAGGGTCAGGCCCACGATGCCGCCCTTGGAGGCGGAGTACGCGGCCTGCCCGATCTGCCCGTCGAACGCGGCGACGGAGGCCATGTTGACGATCGCGCCCTTCTGGCCGTCGTCGTCGGCCTCGCCGCGGGACATGGCCGTGGCGGCCAGTCGGAGCATGTCGAACGAGCCGATGAGGTTGATGTCGATGACCTTGCGGAACGAGTCGATGTCGAAGGCCGAGGCGAACTCGCCGTCCCGGCCGATCGTGCGCTGCGCCCAGCCGATGCCGGCCGAGTTGACCAGGTACCGCAGCGGGCCCAGCTCGAGCGCGGCCTCGACGGCCTTGATGTTGTCCTCGGTCTTGGTCACGTCGACGGCCACGAACACCCCGCCGACCTCGCCCGCGAGGGCCTCGCCCTTCTCGGCGTTGAGGTCGGCGACGACCACCTTCGCACCCTGCGCGGCGAGCTGACGGACGACGGCGGCGCCGATTCCCGACGCACCGCCCGTGACGATTGCACTTGCTCCGGAGATATCCATGGCTGAACCGTAACAAGCGGAGGTGATCGATACGGGTGTCACGGGGCGGTCAGCCGGAAATCACCCGGCCGAACCGTCGACCACCACGTCCCAGCGGATGCCGAACCGGTCCCGGACCTGACCGTAGTGGTCGCCCCAGGGAGCCACCTCGAACGGCATCGCCAACTCGCCCCCGCCGTCGGCGACGGCCGCGATGAAGGTGCGGGCCTCGTCGGTGGTGTCGAAGGCGAGGAGGAACGAGTAGACGTCGTTGGCGAGCCGGGGCAGGTCCTCGCCCATGGCGTCGCCGCCGGTCAGGGTGATGCCCGGGGCCTCCAGCGTCGCGTGCGCGACCGATCCGGGCGGCGGGGTCCCCGGGAAGCCCTCCATCGGCGGCATCTCGTCGTAGGTCATCAGCTCGAGGCGACCGCCGAAGAGGTCGCGGTAGTACGGGAACGCCTCGGAGGCGTTACCCGGGAAGGAGATGTAGGGGCTGGACTGCATGGCCATCGCGGATCCTCTCGCCTGCGCGCCCCGGCCCGTGCCTGAGGCGTTCTCCGCATGATCGACGCTAGTCCGGTCGCCAGCCGCAGTCACGGGAAAACACGTGACCTCCGCTCGCCGACCGGGGTGACTAGGTCCCCGTCGTGGGTGACCGTGTCCGCCAACCGGGGTCGCGGCCCGCCAGCGCGAGCAGCCCGGCACGCGCGTCCGCATCGGGCCCCACGGAGCGCGCCGGGGCCAGCACCCCGAAGGTGCGCATGAGCTCCACCACGTCACGCCCGTTCTCGAGCACCCAGCCCGCGAGCGCTTCGGCCTCCTCGGAGTCCCATGATTCCGGCCGTAGGTCATGGGCGTGCACGACGAGTTCGAAGACCCGCAGCGCCAGCAGGTCTCGGACGGGGATCTCGGCGAGTCGATGGGCGACCAGCTCATCGGCGTCGGGGGCCGAGGCCAACCGCTCACGAAGCCCTGCGGAGGTACGGGACAGAGCCCCGGCGGGGTCGTCGCCGGCATGGTCCGCCGTCCGCGTCCAGCCGATCTCCGACTCCGGCAGGTGCGGGAAGTAGGCCGCATACCGCAGGCCGCCTCCGAGGACGTGATTGGCGCAGTCCCGGCGACTCCATCCGGGACACGACCCGCAGTCGCCCTCGAGACCGTTGGCGAGCGCCCGCCCGAACAGTTCGGTGGCGGCGTCGAGGACGGTCAGGTGGTCGTGGGGCAGCGGGTTCTCGGTCACGGGGGCTCCTCCGGAATGTCCGGACCCCACAGTAGGTTGATCGTGTCGTCGTGAACAGCACGTCATGATCAGTCCGCCGGGGTGCCCGCACGGGGCGCGCCCGCCCATCCCAGAGAGAGGAACCCTCGCCACCATGAGCCCGCAGACCTCCGGCGCAGCCGAGACCCGGGAGTTCCAGGCAGAGACCCGGCAGCTGCTGGATCTGATGATCCACTCGATCTACTCCAATCCGGACACCTTCCTCCGAGAGGTCATCTCCAACTCCTCTGACGCCCTGGACAAGGTGCGGCTGGCCGCGCTCCAGGATTCCTCGTTGGGGGTCGACACCTCGGACCTGCACATCGAGTTGATCCCCGACGAGCAGGCGCGGACGCTGACGATCCGCGACAACGGCATCGGGATGTCCCGGGACGAGGTGGTGGACCTCATCGGCACGCTCGCCAAGTCGGGCACCGGCCAGATGCGCGAGGCCCTCGCCGCGGCGCGGGCGGCTCAGGAGTCGGGCGAGGCCAGCGAGCAGGTGACCGCTGATCTCATCGGCCAGTTCGGCATCGGCTTCTACTCCACGTTCATGGTCGCCGACGAGGTCACGCTGGTCACCCGCAAGGCCGGCGAGACCACCGGCACGCGCTGGACGTCGGGAGGCGAGGGCACCTACACGATCGAGGAGGCGCCGGACGCCCCCCAAGGCACCTCGGTGATCCTGCAGCTCAAGCCCGCCGGCGGGGATGCGGCGCTGCCCGACTACGCCGCGGAGTCCACCCTGCGCCGGGTCGTGCGCACCTACTCCGACTTCATCGCCTGGCCGATCCGGATGGAGGTCGAGAGGCCGGCACCGGAACCGACGGGGGACGACGACGAGGGGAACGACCCCGCTGCCGAGAACACCCTCACCGAGACCGTCACCCTCAACTCCCAGAAGGCGCTGTGGACGCGGCCCCGCTCCGAGGTCACCGACGAGGAGTACTCGGAGTTCTACCGTCACGTCTCCCACGCCTGGGACGAGCCGCTGGAGACCATCACCCTCAAGGCCGAGGGGACGTTCGAGTACCAGGCCCTGCTCTTCCTGCCCACGCAGGTGCCGTTCGACCTCTTCTCCCCGGATACCAAGCGCGGCGTCCAGCTCTACGTCCGCAGAGTGTTCATCATGGACGACTGCGAGGAGCTGGTGCCTCCGTTCCTGCGCTTCGTCAAGGGCATCGTCGACGCACAGGACCTCTCGCTCAACGTGTCGCGGGAGATCCTGCAGCAGGACCGCCAGATCCGGGCGATCCGCAAGCGCCTGGTCAAGCGGGTTCTGCAGACGATCGAGCAGATCCGGACCGACCGTCCGGAGGAGTTCCGCTCGTTCTGGAAGAACTTCGGAGCGGTCCTCAAGGAGGGCCTGATCTCCGACGTCGACGCCCGCGACCAGCTTCTCGCCGTGAGCACCTTCGCATCCACTCGCGCAGTCTCCGACGATGCCACCGGGGGCGACGACGACGAGGTGGGCACCACCATCGCCGAGTACGTCTCCCGCATGGCCGAGGGGCAGGAGGAGATCTACTACCTCACCGGCACGTCCCGCGCGGCGGTGGAGAACTCCCCGCATCTGGAGGCCTTCCGGGCGCGGGGCGTCGAGGTGTTGGTGCTCACCGACCCGGTCGACGAGGTGTGGGTGGACGCGGTCGGCGAGGTGGACGGCAAGCGCCTGCGTTCGGTGGCCAAGGGTGACGTGGACCTGTCCGGTATCGGCTCCCCCGTCGAGGAGGAGAAGGACCAGGCGGACTCCGCGGAGTTCACCGGCCTACTCAAGTGGTTGGGAGAGGAGCTGTCCGACGAGGTCAAGCAGGTGCGGCTGTCGCAGCGGCTCACCGAGTCCGCGGCCTGCATGGTGGGCGACGAGTTCGACATGACCCCGCAGCTCGAGGCGATGTACCGGGCCTCAGGCATGGAGTTGCCCGCGAGCAAGAGGATCCTGGAGCTCAACCCCTCGCATCCGCTGGTCGAGCGGCTGCGCTCTCAGTACTCCGAGGACCCGTCCGCCCCGGGCCTCGCCGACACGGCGCGGTTGCTCTCGGGCGCGGCCGTCCTGGCCGAGGGGGGCACGCTCGCCGACCCCGCCGCCTTCGCCAAGCTGCTGGTCGACCGGATCTGACGCCGACCGTCCCCTCGCCGCCCCGCGGGCACCCTGTCCCGTGGGGCGGCGATCCCGCCTCCGCCCCAGTAGCCGCAGGGCACCCCGATCAGGACGCCCAGCCCGGTCTCCACCGGGGTGTGGTGGCTGATCCGGACCCGTGCCCACGCCACGGGTGGCACCAGAACGAGAAGCCGCCAGTAGCCGGGTGAGATCTGACGGGCCAGCACCGAGACCACACCGGACAGGACGGCGGTGTGGAACGAGACCTTGACCCGGGTGGTGGCGGCGCCGGCCACGCCCAGAGCCACGAGCGCCGCCCGGGTCATCCGCTGCAATTCGACAGGCGCCTCGCGGCGACGTTGGGCCACCATCAGGGTGGCCACCGACGCGGCGATACCGGCGATCACCAGCGGGCGGTCCTCCCTCCGGGTGACGTGGTGATCGGACAGGGCCTTGCGTCGCACCCGCCAGGCGATCGCCGCCTGGGGTACGACCCCCAGCCCCGCTGCGGTCGCCGCTCCCCAGCCGGTCGAGCCCACCCGGTGGCCCAGGTGGAGGGAGCCGACTGTGAGCACCACCCACGGGGCGAAGAGCTCGGTCAGGAACACCGCCGGGCCGGCGGTCGCGTCGGTCGACGGCCCCGGTCCGGTTCGCGAGGCCGCCTCAGTCGACAAGGGACCGGGCCAGGCGCAGGGTGGCGGCGTCGAACAGGACGAGCGTCGCGGTCTCGATCGTGGTCGGGGTGGTGGCGATGCTGTCCAGGGCGGTATGGATGGCCTCCTCGCGTGGCCACCCGTAGGCGCCGGCGGAGATGAGTGGGAACGCCACGGTGAGCGCCCCGAGTTCGTCGGCCACGGCGAGAGAGTTGCGGTAGCACTCGGCCAGCCGCCGCTCCCCGTCCGGCGTGCGACCGTGCACCGGCCCGACGGTGTGGATCACCCATCTGGCGGGCAGCTCGCCGGCCCCGGTCGCGACCGCCTGCCCGGTGGGGAGGCCGTCAGGCAGGCGGGTGGCCCGCAGCTCCCGGCACTCCCGCAGGATCTCCGGCCCGCCCGAGCGGTGGATCGCCCCGTCGACGCCGCCACCACCCAGCAGCGAGGAGTTGGCCGCGTTGACCACCGCGTCCGCCGGCAGTCGGGTGATGTCCCCGTGGTGCAGGGCGATCCGGGTGTGGGTGCCCATCACGACTCCGGACGCGAGACCAGCGGAGGGGAGTAGTCGAGGCGGTCGACGAGCCACATGATCGTGGCCACCTCGCCCACCCAGGCAAGGCTCACACACCAGCCGGCGAGGACGTCGCTGGGGAAGTGCACGCCGAGGTACATGCGGGTCACGCCGACCGCGGGGACGTAGGCGCTGGATGCGGCGATCACCGGGTAGCGCCACCCGGTGGGCCACGCGAGCACGCAGGCGCAGCCGGCGAGCGCCGCGCTCGCCATGGCGTGCCCACTGGGGAACGAGTAGCTCTTCTCCTCGACGATGTGGGTGAAGAAGGTGGGGCGGTCCCGCCGGTACATCAGTTTGAGGACCGAGTTGATGATGGTGGACCCGACCAGGGACACCGTGAGCAGCGCGGCCGGTCGGCGGCTGCCCCGCACGTAGGCCAGGTAGCCGGAGGTGGCCAGGGCGAACACCGGGACGGCGGTGACCCCGCCGAGTTCGGTGACCGCCCGGACGATCCGTGTGTTGCGTGGGGTGTGTCGCCTGCGCAACCACAGCATGACGGGCCGGTCGAAGGGCAGCTTGGCGCCGGAGCTGATCCGCTCGGCCAGTTCGACGAACCCTATGACCGGGAGGGCGAACCCGGCGAACGCGACGCCGAATATCGCCCAGGTCCCGCGCGGCAGGGGGACCTGGCCCCTGTCGATGATGCTGCCCAGGACCCCGTCCGAGGGTGACAGTGGCCGGAGGACGTCCTTCGCCGCGGACAGGGTCCGGCTGCGGCGGGAGGTCGTCGTTCGCGACATGCCCACACCCTAGGCAAGGTCGCGCGGCGGCGGGGGATCCCCGCGAACCGTGACACCGCGCACTGGCCGCGGGCCGTGTCTACTGTGGATCGTGTCGACCCGATCAGCGGAGGACGTATGACCCAGACCCGTGTGGAACGAGACCTGCTCGGTGAGAAGGCGGTCCCGGCTGACGCCTATTACGGGATCCACACCGTGCGTGCCGTCGAGAACTTCCCCATCGACCCCACGACCATCAGCGACATCCCGGACTTCATCCGCGGGATGGTCATGGTCAAGAAGGCCGCCGCGCTGGCGAACCTGGAGATGGGTGTACTGGACCCGGACGTCGCGGAAGCCATTGTCGGTGCGTGCGACGAGATCCTGCTGGACGGTCGCTGCATGGACCAGTTCCCCTCGTGCGTCTACCAGGGCGGGGCCGGAACGTCGGTCAACATGAACACCAACGAGGTGGTGGCCAACCTCGCGCTGGAGCGGATCGGGCGACCCAAGGGCGCCTACGATGTCATCAGTCCGAACGACGACGTCAACCGTTCGCAGTCCACCAACGACGCCTATCCGACCGGTTTCCGGATCGCCCTGTGGCACTCCCTCGAGCGGCTCGAGCCGGCGATCGTCGCGTTGCGGGAGGCCTTCTACGACAAGTCGGAGGAGTTCCGCGAGGTCCTCAAGATGGGCCGGACGCAGCTGCAGGACGCCGTCCCCATGTCGCTGGGCCAGGAGTTCGGTGGGTTCGCGGTGACCCTCGACGAGGAACTCCACGTCCTCGGCGCGGCGGCCCGGATGCTGCTCGATGTGAACCTCGGTGCCACGGCCATCGGCACCGGCGTCAACACCCCGCCCGATTACCGGCGTGCGGTAGTCGAGCACCTGCGGGTCGTCACCGGTCTGCCGGTGACGGGGGCGATGAACCTCATCGAGGCGACCAGCGACACCGGTGACTACGTCAACGTCCACGCAGCCCTCAAGCGGACCGCGTCGAAGGTGTCCAAGATCTGCAACGACCTGCGTCTGCTCTCCTCCGGTCCCCGGGCAGGCCTCAACGAGATCAACCTCCCGGAGCTCCAGGCGGGGTCGTCGATCATGCCGGCCAAGGTGAACCCGGTCATCCCCGAGGTGGTCAACCAGGTCTGCTTCAAGGTGATCGGCAACGACGTCACGGTGACGATGGCGGCCGAGGCGGGGCAGCTGCAGCTCAACGTGATGGAGCCCGTGATCGCGCAGGCGATGTTCGAGTCGATCTCGTTGCTCACCTCCGCGATCGAGACGCTCACGGAGAAGTGCGTCCGGGGTATCACCGCCAACGTGGAGGTGGCGCGCCGCAACGTCATGGACTCGATCGGCATCGTCACCTACCTCAACCCGGTGATCGGCCACCACAACGGTGATTTGGTGGGTCGTGAGTGCGCGCGCTCGGGCCGTGGCGTCCGCGAGGTCGTGTTGGAGATGGGCCTGCTCTCGGCGGAGGAGGTCGACGACATCCTGTCCCCGGCCAATTTGCTGCGGCCCCGGTACAAGGGCAAGTCGAGCGGGCAGCTGGCAGCCGCCCCTCCCGACGACCTGTCGGACCCCACCTGAGACACCGATCGCCCCGGACACCCGAGGGGGTGACCGGGGTTCTGCGGAGTCGGTGGACCCGGATCAGGTGGCGTTCTCGACCGGGCCGACCTGACCGATGCTGCTCACGGCGAGCTGGCCGATCGAGCTCTCGAAGCCGAACGACTGCTCGAGGGCGGCGGTGGAGCCGGAGATGAAGCCGTTGATCGCGGCGGACGAACCGACGGTGAAGTCGAACTGGGCGAAGAAGTCGGCGAGTGCCTTCAACATGGTGTGCCTCCTGGTGGACATCGACGCGATCTGTACCGCGCGGGCGGACCGTGTGCCCGCCTCTACCTGGTCTATCCGCGGTCGATGCCGGGACGTTAGCCCCGAAACATGCTGAAACCTGTTACCGCAGCGGCTAACGTCGGGGCATGAGTTCTCCCACCACCCGCGTCGTCGCGGGCCGTCAGATCACGTTCCCGGTCCCCGTCGTCTCCGCCTCGATATCGGGCGCCGCGTTCCTGTCGCGGACGGCCGTCGCCCGTCGGCTCATCGCCGCCGGGCCCCAGTCCGCGATCCTGGATTCCGCGGGGGCCGAGCCGGTGTCCCTCCCGGGTGGTCGTACGCCGGTCACGATGATCCACGTCCGGTACCACGACGTCCCGGGCAACGTCCTCGGTGGATATCACGAGGTGGGGTTGGCATTCCAGGTCAAGGTGCCGGGGGTCGGTGTCCAGCAGCACATCCACGAGCTGCCGGTCGACCAGGACTTCACGCTCGCGGCGGGCAACGAACTCTGGGGCTTTCCCAAGTGGAAGGGCGACATGGTCGGGACGGCCGGTGGAGCCCTGGACGACGCCCGTCTCGGAGCCGTGGGGTCCTCGGGGGCCGGTGGCATCGACCTGAAGCTCGACACCCGCCTGGGGGTGCCGCTCCCCGGTCGCCACTCCCTGGGGATGAACTGCATCCAGGTCCTCGACGGCAAGCCGGTCCTGGTCCGCGCCGGCGCCAAGGTCGCGGGCGGTCGGTTCCGGCCACTGGGGGGCGCGCGGGTGGCGATCGCCTCCGGGGCCCAGGACGGCGATCCCCACATCGCCCGGATCGCCGAGGCCGTCCGCGAGCTCGGGCTCGACCGGGCGCGGGCGCTGGCGACGTTCTCCTTCGAGCGGTTCGAGGCCGAGTTCCAGGCACCCCGCACCCTCTCCTGAACCCCCGACCCACCGCGAGGTCGGATCTGAGGGGCCAGGCTCAGGAGGTGGCTGCTCGGGGGGATGCGGCGAGCGCCTCCCGGGCGACGGGTTCGGCCGCCGCGCGATCGGCGGGCACCAACCCGACCCGGCTGCGGCGGTCGAGGATGTCGTCGACGGTCAGTGCCCCCTCGTGCGTGACCGCGTAGGAGAACTCCGCGCGGGTCACGTCGAGTCCGTCCGCCACCTGCTCCAGCGGCCGATCCAGAACGCTCTCGGCCACCACGGTCGCGGCCTCCTGTCCGAAGCGGGCCACGAGCGACGCCGGCAGGCGACCCGCGCCCGCGTGGGCACCGGGCCGCGCGACCTCGGGGTGGCCGGGTGCGCCGACCAACGGCAGGTCGGTGGTGCGGCACG
This sequence comes from Dietzia sp. 2505, assembly GCF_040546785.1. Taxonomy (NCBI): domain Bacteria; kingdom Bacillati; phylum Actinomycetota; class Actinomycetes; order Mycobacteriales; family Dietziaceae; genus Dietzia; species Dietzia sp. 2505. The sequence continues at coordinate 170,923 of NZ_JBEPON010000007.1, forward strand.
GCGCCGCGCCGACGCCGGTCCGCCGCACGACCAGGTCCACCGCCTGCTCGGCCATGAGCCGGTACTCGGTGAGCTTGCCGCCGGTGATGGTGATGAGCCCGTTGTCCGAGGTGAGCACGGCGTGTTCGCGTGAGAGGTCCGCGGTGTCGCCGTCGCCCGAGTCGACCAGCGGGCGCAACCCGGAGAACGTCCCCAGCACGTCGTGGTGCGTCAGCGACGTCTCGAGTGCTCGGTTGACCACGTCGAGCAGGAACTCGACCTCGTCCTCGCCCGCCACCGGCACGTCGGGGACCGGACCGGGGGCGTCCACGTCGGTCAGGCCCACGTGGAGCCGACCGAACTCGGCGGGGATGGCGAAACAGAAGCGGTTGGTCTCGCCCGGGACGGGCACGGTGAGGGCGCCCTCGGGATCGCCCAGGGCGGCCGCACTGATGACCAGGTGCGTGCCCCTCGAGGGGCGCACGCGCACCCCGGGCGTCGTCTCACCGGCCCAGACGCCGGTGGCGCTCACGACGGCCCGCGCGGAGATCGCGAAGTCGTCGTCGTCCCCGTCGAGCTCGTCGCGGACGGTGACCCGCGTCCCGCTGGCCTCCAGGACGCGCGCGCGGGTGATCACCCGGGCTCCGTGCCCGGCCGCGGTCCGCGCCACCGCGGTGACCAATCGGGCGTCGTCGACCAGCTGGCAATCCCAGTTGAGGTGCCCGAAGACCAGCCCGTGCCGACGGACCCCGGGCACATACCGCGCGACCTTCCCGGCGCCCAGGATCCGCGCGCCGGGCAGCCTGTCGGCCCGCGTCCCGGCGAGGCGGGACAGCAGCGTGCCGGCGACGAACCCCAGCCCGGGGAGCACCGCTCCGAGCGGCGGGGTGTCCCGGAAGACGGGGACGACCTGCGCGAGCGGTCGCACGAGATGGGGTGCGGTGCGTTCGAGCATGATCCCGCGTTCGACGGCCGAGCGGCGCGCGATGCCGACGTTGCCGGTGGCCAGGTACCGCAGGCCGCCGTGGGCGAGCTTGGACGACCATCGGCTGGTGCCGAACGCCAGGTCGTGCGCCTCCAGGAGCACGGTCTCGAGCCCGCGGGAGGCGGCGTCGAGCGCGATACCGGCGCCGGTGATGCCCCCTCCGATCACCACCAGATCCACGGGGGTGTCGCGGTCACGCAGGTCGGCGAGCTCACGAGCCCGACGTGCGGCGGACAGTGCGGTGGTGTGGACGGTCATAGGCCGAGGTACCCCCTGATGAGTAGGTTCAGTTCGGTCCGCCAGGTGGCCGGGTCGAGCGGCGGGTCGGCGAGCGGGGCGGACAACACCAGCCCCTGGACGGCGAGGAAGAGCATGGTCGCGGTCCGGTCGGCATCGCGCCCGGCGAGCCTGGGGTCGCTCGCCACCGCCCGCGAGAGCAGCCCGCGGAGGACGTCGATGAGTCGGCGCTGCGAGGTACCGAGCCGGTGGAAGACGTACTCGGAGAGCATCTCGGACTCGTGCCTGCGGAACGCGTCCAGCAGCGGGTCCGTCCGCACCTCGTCGGCGAACGTGCACAGCAGCTGCACGAGCTCGTCCGCGTCGCCGGGTGCCGGGTCGGGGAGAGTCGAGTGGGGGAGTGCGGGATCGACCCGCTCGACGACCGCGGTGAGCTCGCGGGTGAGCAGGTCGGCGAAGAGTGCGGTGATGTCCGGCCAGTGGCGGTAGAGGGTCGTCCGTCCCACCCCCGAGCGACGGGCGACCTCGACCATCGTGGTCCGCGTGGCCCCGATCTCGAGGATCGAGTCGCGGGCGGCCGTGAGCGCGCGGTCGCGGGTGGCGGCGGTGCGGTCTGTCGACAGTGCCGGGGCGGACGAGGTCACCGGAGCTCCTGACTGGCGCGCGGCGCCCTGTGGCGATCGTCCGGGGGTTCGGTGCCCGTCAGTGCGGAGATCGTGGAAAACGGAACAGATTGAGGTTTACTGTTCCAGTATGAGCGACATGAACTCCTCTGACAACCTGCCGTTGCCGCCCATGGCCCTGTCCCGGTGGGGCACGGAGGCCGAGGCGAGGGACCTGGGCGAGGGCATCCGCGGCCTGCTGCGCGACGTGCTCGGGGTGACCGCCGAGGGCGGCCTGCACTTCGATCCCGCCGCCGTGGCGGCGTCCCCGTCCCGCCTGGCCGACCCCGACCTGTCGGCCCTCGCCGCCATCGTGGGGGAGGGCAACCTCTCCACCGCCGACGCTCAGCGGCTGCCCCGGGCCAGGGGCAAGTCGACACCCGATCTGCTGTCCTGGCGGCTGCGTCCCGAGGTGGACTGCCCTGACGCGGTGGTCGCACCACGTGACGACGACGAGGTGGCGGCACTGCTGGCCTGGTGCGGACGCGAGGGGGTCGCGATGGTCCCCTTCGGCGGAGGCACCTCCGTGGTGGGCGGCCTCACCCCGGACGCCGGTGGCCACCGGGCCGTGATCTCGGTGGACCTCGCGCACTTCGACTCCCTCGAGTCGATCGATCCCGAATCGGGTGAGGCGGTCCTCGGGGCGGGCCTGTCCGGTCCGCGGGCGGAGGAGTTGTTGGCCGGACACGGCTTCTCGCTCGGCCACTTCCCGCAGTCCTTCCCGTATGCGACCCTGGGCGGCTACGCGATGACCCGCTCGTCCGGGCAGGCCTCGGCCGGGTACGGGCGCTTCGACGAGATGGTCCGCGGGCTGACCGTGGTGACGCCGATCGGCGTGATCGAGGCCGGCCGGGCGCCGGCGTCGGCCGCCGGACCGGACCTACGGCAGTGGCTGTTGGGGTCCGAGGGCGCTTTCGGGGTGTGCACCCGCGTGCGGCTACGGATCCACCCGGTGCCGGAGACGGTCCGACACGAGGCGTTCCGGTTCCCCGACTTCGCCACCGGTGCGGCGGCGCTGCGCGCGGTCGAGCAACAGGGCGCCGGCCCCACCGTCATCCGGTTGTCAGACGAGGCGGAGACGGCGGTGAACCTGGCCACGGCCACCGAGGCGATCGGGGAGCGGGCCGAGGGTGTCGGCACGGAAGGTGCGGGCACGGGCGGCGAGAGTGGGGGCGGGGAGGCCGGCGGCTGTCTGTGTCTGGCTCTGTTCGAGGGCACGCCCGAGCACACCGGGTCGCGCCACGCCGAGACCCGGGCGGTGCTGCTGGCCCACGGCGGCGTCTCGTTGGGTGCCGGACCGGCCGAGGCGTGGGAGCACGGTCGCTTCGGTGCGCCCGTCCTGCGTGATGCGTTGCTCGACAACGGCGCTCTGGTCGAGACGCTGGAGACCGCCACCGACTGGTCGAACCTGCCCGCGCTGCGGGATGCCGTCGCCGCGGCGCTGACCACCTCGCTCGAGGCCAGCGGTACCCCGGCACTGGTGATGTGCCATATCAGTCACGTCTACCCCACCGGCGCGTCGCTCTACTTCACCGTGGTGGCGGGTCAGCGGGGCGAGGACCCCGTCGCGCAGTGGATGCAGGCCAAGCGGGCGGCATCGGAGGCGATCGTGGCCACCGGGGGGACGATCACCCACCACCACGCGGTCGGCGTGGACCACAGGCCCTACCTCGAGGCCGAGATCGGCGAGGTGGGCGTGCGGATGCTGCGCGCGGTCAAACACGCCGTCGACCCCGAGGGAGTGTGCAACCCGGGGACGTTGATCCCGTGACCGCGCAGCTGTCCGACCGTCGGATCCGCACGGTCGCCCTGCTGACGAACCCGGCCGCCGGCGGGGGGCGGGGTGACCGGGTCGCCGACAGGGCGGCCGCGAGGCTGCGGTCGCACGGGCTCGAGGTCGACGCCCTTCGAGGGACCAGCGCGCAGGAGTCCCTCGATCTGGCCCGCCAGGCGATCGCCGACGGCGTGGATGCTCTCGCGGTGTGCGGCGGTGACGGGATGGTCTCCCTGGCGGTGCGGGCGCAGGCGTTCTCGGGCGTCCCGATCGGCATCATTCCCGCGGGCACCGGGAACGACCTCGCCCGCGAGTACGGCATCCCGTTGGACAGTCCGGAGGCCGCTGCCGACGTCGTCGCCGACGGCCGGGTCGAGCAGGTGGACCTCGGCAGGGCCACCCCGGACGGCGGCGATCCGCATCTCTTCGCCTCCGTCCTGTGCGCGGGGCTGGATTCGGCGGTCAACCGGCGCGTCAACGAGATGACGATCCTCCGCGGGCCCCTCCGCTACGTCCTGGCCTCGATCATCGAGTTTCCGACCTACCGGGCCCGTCGGTTCCGCATGACCTTCGACGCCGGTGAGGCGGGGGAGGAGACGGTGGAGACGGAGGTCCTCCTCAGCGCGTTCGCCATCACCCGGAGCTACGGGGGCGACATGAGGATCGCCCCCGACGCCGACCGGTCCGACGGGTTGTTCGACGTCTGCTACGTCGGCAGGATATCCAAGCCCCGACTGGCGTGGCACTTCCGCAGGATCTACTCCGGTACCCATGTCGGGCTCCGGGGGGTGACCACACGGAGGTGCAGGTCGGTTCGGATCGAGGCGCAGGACGTGGAGGCGTTCGCCGACGGTGACGCCGTGGCGCCGCTCCCGGTGACCGTCGAGGTCCTCGCGGGGGCCGGCCTGTTCCTCGTACCACGGTAACTCCAGCACCATCTGTAACACTGATTTACGCAGGTCACGCGGGTTACGCATCACCGATACCTCATCCGCCAATCGGTTCGCTTCAGGCTCGCCGAGACGGCATGATCACCTCCATGCGCTCCAGGCTCACCGCGTCACTCGCGACCATCGCCGTCACCTCCGCCACTCTGATGGGTGGCGGGGGCGCGACGGCCTCCGCCCAGGCTCTGCCGTCGTTCCTCCCGCAACACGTGGTGGACGGTCTCGTCTCCCAGGCCCGTGCGGCGGTGCCCGCCGAGGTGTGGGCGGCGGTCGGGTCGACGGGGATGATCTACCAGGACGTCTCAGGCGGGTTGCGCGAGGGCATCGTCCGGGAGATCGACTCCTACCGGGTGTCCAGGGGGCTCGGCGCATTGGCGCCCAACCCGACCCTGGACCGCGAGGCGCAGGCGTGGGCCGACCGGCTCGCCGCCCAGGACGCCGTCTATCACAACCAGGCCCTGCTGAGCCGCGGCCACGGGGAGAACATCGTCGCCGCCGGTACCCACTGCGGACCGGTGTGCCTGGTCGACCTGTGGAAGAACTCCCCCGGCCACAACGACAACCTGATTGACCCCGGGTACCGTTCGGCGGGAATGGGGATCGCGTACTCCGCCGGTGGCAAGGTGTTCGTGGTACACAACTTCGCGTACTGACGTCAGCCCGGAGGACCGACCCGCCGACAAGCACGGCCGAACAGACGAGGGAGACCATGTCCGAACGGATCACACGCGCACTGAGGCTCAGGACAGACCCGGGGATCTTCCTCACCACCGTGGCGGTCATCGTGGCCTTCGTGGTGGTCACGTTCATCGCGGGGGACTGGGTGGGAGACGTCTTCGGCACCGCCTCGGGGTGGATCATGACCAACCTCGGGTGGTTCTACATCGCCGGGGTCTCCATCTTCCTGCTCTTCCTGCTGTGGATAGCGCTGAGCCGGTTCGGTCATGTCCGGCTCGGCGCCGACGGCGAGGAACCCGAACATTCCACGGCGGCGTGGTTCGGCATGCTGTTCGCCGCCGGGATCGGCACCATCCTCATGTTCTGGGGAGTGGCCGAGCCCATCTCGCACTTCGCCACCCCTCCCCGCGGCGGGGTGGATCCCGGCAGCAGGGAGGCCGCCCAGGAGGCCATGGCCTTCACCCTCTACCACTTCGGTCTGCACACCTGGACCATCTTCGCGCTGCCCGCCCTGGCCTTCGCCTACTTCATCTACAAGCGCAAGATGCCACCGCGCGTCAGTTCGATCTTCGCGCCGATCCTGGGCAACCGGGTCTACGGGCCCATCGGCAAGACGATCGACGTCGTGGCGCTGGTGGGAACCGTGTTCGGCGTGGCGACCTCCGTCGGCCTCGGCACACTCCAGATCAACGCCGGTCTCAACGAGCTCTTCGGGATCGCCGTGTCCCCGGTGGTGCAGGTGCTCGTCATCGTCGTGGTCACCACCATCGCCTGCATCTCGGTGGCGGCGGGTCTGGACAAGGGCATCAAGCGACTGTCCACTCTCAACATCGCCCTGGCCGTCGCGCTGCTCGTCTTCATCGTCGTCACCGGTCCCACCCTGTTCCTGCTTAAGGGGACGGTGGAGACCTTCGGTGTCTACGCCTCGACCCTGCCCGAGCTGGCGTTCTGGAACAACGTCTTCCCGGCCAACGACGACCTGGCGACCTGGCAGAACACGTGGACCGTCTTCTACTGGGCGTGGACCATCACGTGGTCGCCGTTCGTGGGCATCTTCATCGCCCGCATCAGTCGCGGTCGGACCATCCGCCAGTTCGTCTTCGGCGTGCTCGTCCTCCCGGTGGCCTTCTCCATCATCTGGTTCGGAGTGTTCGGCATGGCGTCCTTCGACATCGAACTGAACGGACCCGGTGGGTTGGTCGAGGCGGTGGTCGACGACGGTGACATCCCGGGCGCGCTGTTCGCGTTCCTGTCCAACTACCCACTCGCCACCCTCGTCTCCGGGATCGCGGTGCTGATCGTCGTCATCTTCTTCACCACCTCGGTCGACTCGGCCGCGATGGTCGTCGACATGATGGCCTCGGGCGAGGACGACACAGTCGCCCCGTCGCCCGTCCACCAGCGCATCATCTGGGGCGTCCTCATGGGCGCCACCGCCGCGACGCTGCTCGCCGGCACCGGGACCGGTGGTCTCAGCGCCCTGCAGGAGGTCATCACCGTCATCGGCCTGCCGTTCTTCGTCATGGGCTTCGTGATGATGTACAGCCTCGTCAAGGGCATCTCCGCCGACCTCGGCGAACGCCCGCCCACGGTGACCAGGCAGTGGGATCGCGCCTACTCGCCCGAGGAGTTCGAGAAGAACGAGACCACACCTTCGCCCGAGCCGATCGGTCCGCTGCACCGGATCCCGGGGGAGGAGGACGACGGCGCGCCGAATCCACTCCAGTCACCCGACTAGTGTCCTCGCACGTCGAGCATCGTCATCGCCGCGTGCATCTCCCACACGAGGATCTCGGCCCCGTCGGCGCCGGCGGTGACCCGGCGACCACCCGTGGCGGTGAGTCGCGCGGCGTCACCGGTGGCCAGTTCGCCCTCGCCCTCCAGATCGACCGAGCCGACGGGCACGTAGAGGTGGAGGTACGGCGCATCGGGGAGCTGAACCGACCGACCCGGCTGTAGTCGCGCGGCGAGCAGCGCGGAGGTGCTGTTACGGATCCGGATGGCGGCCCGGTCGGCGTGGGTCCGGAGTCCTCCCGCGACGACGGCGAGGTGGTTCTCCAACTCGTCGGGGGCGATCTCGCGCTGGTCGTACCCCGGGTCCCCACCGGTGGAGTCCGGGACGACCCACATCTGGACCAGGTGTACCGGTTCGGCCGGGGCCTCGGAATGCTGGATCGATCCGTCGCGCCAGCCGTCGTTGCGCTCGGAGTGCAGGATCCCCGTCCCCGCGCTCATCCGCTGGGCGAGACCGGGGTAGATGATGCCGTTGTGGCCCTCCGAGTCCTGGTGGACCAGCGAACCGGACAGCACCCAGGTGACGATCTCCATGTCCCGGTGGCCGTGGGTGTCGAACCCGGAACCCGGCGCGATCCGATCGTCGTTGTTGACGAGGAGTCGCCCGAAGTGGGTGTTCATCGGATCCTGGTGGCGGGCGAAGGAGAAGGAGTGACGGGAGTCCAACCAGCCGCCACCGGTGTGGGAGCGCATGGCCGACCGACGGAGTGTGACCTGTCCACCGAGCACGACGCCCCCTTGACTAGCTGATGCAACAACAATACCCTCGAGTGGTTGGCTTCGGCCGGGGCGCCTGTCCAGAACGGTCGTCCAGGCTTTTCGCTGATACGGCGACGGTCTCCTGCCCGCGGGCGTAAGGTGACAGTTGTCAGTGACGGGAGTCACATCGCCTGCCGGGAGGTTTCCATGTTGCAGAACGCTCTGGCCGCCACGCTGCGCGTGGGTGTGGCCACCACCAGCGAGGTGGCTCACATCGTCGTCGACCACACCCTGGGCCGTTTCCTGGACACCAACCCGGACAAGGTTCGCTGACCATCCACTCGAGCCGGGCCGCTACGAGCCGGAACGCGTCCGGGTCGTAGGGCGGCGCGCCGGGGATCACATCCCGTCGGCCGTGCCCTCGCTCCCGCCGAGGGCGTGATCCGGCTGTTCCGGGGTCTGATAGATGCGCTTCTGTTCCTCGAGGTCGCGCGATCCCGTGGTCGCGGTGCCGTCACCGTTGCCGACGCTCCGGCCGTCGCTGTGTCCACCGCTGCCCGGGGCGTCCGGGTCGATTCCGGTCGCTCCCTGATCCGCGGAACGATCCGGCGTGCTTCCGTCACCGACACGCGTTCCGTCGATGGTGTTGCCCAGGTCCTCTGGGGTCTCCGGGGGTGTCTCCGAGCTCATGTGGTCCTCCTGGGTCGTGCGAGTGGGGGTGGTGACGACCCTAACCGCGACGGCCTCCACGTGCTTCCGGACATCGCCGCCGGATCTGCCGGTGACCGCACCGGAGCAACGAACAACCGGGACCGCCTATCCTGGTGCCCATGTCGGACAATCCCTTCGGTCGGGTCATCACCGCGATGGTGACCCCAATGCACGATGACGGCTCGATCGACTTCGACGGGCTGCAGCGACTCGCGGTCCACCTCGCCGATCACGGTCACGACGGGCTGCTGGTCAACGGCACCACCGGTGAGTCCGCCACGACCACCGACCAGGAGGACTACGACGCCGTGGCCGCGGTGGTCGAGGCGGTCGGTGACCGTGTGTCGGTGATGGCCGGCTGCGGGACCAATGACACGGAGCACTCGATGCGGGCGGCCGCCGCGATGGTCGAGCGCGGCGCCGACACGCTGCTGGTGGTGACTCCCTACTACAACAAGCCCACCCAGCACGGGATCGTGGAGCACTTCCGGATGGTCGCCGAGGCGGGAGGGCGACCCGTCATGGCCTACGACATCCCGGGTAGGACCGGCACGGCCCTGTCCTCCGACACGATCCGCCGATTGGGAGAGATCCCCGGCCTCCGCGCGGTCAAGGACGCCAAGGGCGACCTGTTCGAGGCCAGCCGACTGATGGCCGAGACCGATCTGCTGTGGTTCTCGGGTGACGACGTGCTCAACCTCGCGTTCCTCGCACTGGGCGCCACCGGGATCGTGTCGGTGGTCGGGCATGTGGCCGGAGACGACTACCGGGCCATGGTCGACGCCGTCGATGCCGGTGATCTCCCCCGGGCCCGCGAGATCCACACCCGCCTCATCCCGGCCGTCGACGCGATCATGCACACCTCGCAGGGGGCCATCCAGATCAAGGCCGCGCTGAAGATGCGGGGCCTGCTCGGCTCCGACACGCTGCGTATGCCCCTGCTCCAGGGCCCGCCGGAGCACCTCGAACGGCTCCGTGAGGGACTGGCCGCGTCCGGCCTCGCGTGACCTCTTCGGGCCGGCCTGACCCCTTCGGGCTGGCCTGACCCCGCCGCGGGCCGACTACCGGAACGCGGACATCTCGGTGCACCGCTCCCAGAGGGCGGCGGCGACCCGCTCGTCGCGGGACCTGCTGCTCGACCTGGCGATCGTCGGGTACCCCCTCAGTCCGCCGAGGCGGTCGGGGCCCACGAAGGTCGCACCCGGCAGGTCCGGCACGGTCGCGGCGTAGAGGACGGACAGGGCGCCCGTCTCCGGCGTCAGTCCGGCCCACGAGATCGAGTTGCCCAGCTCGAAGAACCGGTCGGCGGCCGGGCGGCCACTCTGCCGGAGGAGTTCGGTGGCGGTGTACCCGGGGTGGGCTGCCATCGACCGGATCCCCCTGCCCTCGCGACCGAGCCGGCGCTGCCATTCATAGGCCAGCATGATGCAGGCCAGTTTCGAGTTGGCGTAGGCGGCCATCGGCCGGTATCCGCGCAGGTCCATGCTCAGATCGTCGGTGTCGACGCGCCCGCGGAGGTGCGCCAGCGACCCGAGCCAGACCACGCGATCGGTCAACCGCGGCAGCAGGCCGGCGGTGAGGGCGTGGTGAGCGAGGGCGTTCACGCCGAACTGCATCTCGTGACCCTGGGCGGTCCGCGAGGGCGGGAGGTTCATGACACCGGCGTTGTTGATCAGGACATCCACCCGATCCACGGTCCCGGCGACGAACTCGTCCACCGAGTCCAGGTCTGCCAGATCGAGCCGACGGACCAGCGCCAGGTCACGCACCGCCGGCGGCAGGGTGGCCCGGGCGGCCTCGGCCTTCTCGAGGTTCCTGCACGCCATGACCACCCGGGCGCCCCGGGCCACGAGTGCCTCTGTCGTGGCCAGGCCGATCCCCGCGTTGGCTCCGGTCACGACGAGGGTCCGTCCCGTCTGGTCGGGGACGTCGGACGCGGACCATCTGGGCGTGCGGCTCATGGGTGACAGTCAACCAGCCGTGCCTGCGTCGTGGTCGGACACCTGTGTGGTAACGCCGGGGGAGACGCCGCGATGTTCTTGTGACAGACTCGCGTGAGGCGGGTGAGATCCCACGCGTCACACACGCCTTTCGTCTTCGACCGAGATCTCGGAGTTCCCTCATGACGTTCGACCGCCGTTCCTTCCTCCGCCGCGCCGGTCTCGGTGCGGCCGGGGCCGGCGCCCTCGCCGCGGGGCTCACTCCCGCGGTCGGTGCCCAGTCATCCATCCCCGCACCGCTCGGTGCACTCCCCGGCGCGGGTGCAGGAGTCCCGATCGGCACGCTGCTCGACTACGCGTCGGGCCCGCCGTCGGCGGCGTCCGTCCGCGCGGCCGGCCACATGGGCGCGGTGCGGTACTGCTCGAACCGCCGACCCGGAGCCGAGTGGATGACCGGCAAGCCGTTGTTGCGACGTGAGGTCGACGACTTCCGTGCGCACGGCCTGAACATGGTCTCGTGCTACCAGTTCGGTAGGGACACCACCGCCGACTGGCGCGCGGGCGCGGCGGGTGGCGACCACCATTCCAGGATCGGTATCGGTATCCACTTCGCCGCCGGCGGTCCCCGCGGGGTCCCGATGTACGCCGCGATCGACGACAACCCCACCCGCTGGGAGTTCGACAACCTGATCGCGCCGTACCTCGAGCGCTTCCGCCACCACCTGCACGGCGCGGGCATGAAGCTCGGCGTGTACGCCAACGCCCCGACCATCGACTGGTGCCGCCAGCGCGGTCTGGGTCAGTACTTCTGGCAGCACGACTGGGGCTCCGGCGGGCGCCTCAACCCGAGCGCCACCATCCACCAGCTCCCCATCCGCCAGCAGGTGACGGTGGGTGGCGTCGTCTCCGACCTCAACCGCGTCTACGCGCTCGACTACGGCCAGTGGTGGCCGACCGACCCGGCCGCGCTCGTGGGCGCCGCGCTGGGCAGCGTGGGCTGAGCCGGGAGGCCCCGTGCGCCGGGGCGCGGCAGGTGAGCGCCGGGTCGCCGGGGCCCGGTCGGGTCAGTCGACGGTGATCTCGCCCATCGTTCCCCACTCCTCGCCGTCGACCGTCGTGTTGATGATCCGCGGCGTGCGCTGGAGGTACTGAGCGGCGGAGCCGGTGAACTCCGTGAAGTGGGCCGACCCGACGTGCTCGGCCGGCGCGTCCCCGTCGCGGAACGCCTCGCAGAGCAGGAAGGTGGTCGGGGCGTCGGGCGAGCGGTACCAGTCGAACCACAGGTTGCCGGGCTCCGCCCTGGTGGCCTCGGTGAAGTCGCGGGTGATCTCGAGCCACGAGTCGGCGAACTCGGGCTTGACGTCGAATCTCACGTTGATGAGCATCATGGCCCCATCCTGCCCGGGCCGACGCGACCTCGTCGAGTGCTGCGCCCCGCACCCGATACCGAGGTGACTCGACCAGGAAAGCCGAACGGGCCTACCCTGTACCGGGTGACCATCGAGCTGAGCATCGAGAACCCCTGCGTCCCGCAGACGGAGGCCGACTCCTCCGTCCGCGCGGTCTGGGACCGGCTGTCCGTGGACGCCACGCGGAGTCGCGACGAGCCCCTCATCGCCGGCCTGGTCCTGGATCTCGTCGACGGATGCGACGACCTGGGCGAATCCCTCGCGAGGCTCGCGGCCTCACGCATCGCGACCCCCGAGATCGGCCGGCACGTCCTCGAGAAGGAGATCCGGGCGATCCTGGTCGAGCACCCGCACGTCCTGGAGGCGGTCGCGGCCGACCTCGTGGTGAGCTTCGAGCGCAACCCGGCCTATCCGAACTACCTGGTTCCCTACCTGTTCGCCAAGGGATTCCTCGGGCTCCAGATCCACCGTGTCGCGCACGAGATGTGGAACTCGGGACGGGTCATGGCGGCCTCGTTCCTCCAGAGCCGTGTGTCCGAGGTCTTCGCCATGGACATCCACCCGGCCGCGCGCGTGGGCTCCGGGATCCTCGTGGACCACGCCACCGGCATCGTGGTGGGTGAGACCTGCGTGATCGGGGACGGCGTCTCGATACTCCAGGGCGTCACCCTCGGCGGGACGGGGAACGAGGACGGCGACCGCCACCCCAAGATCGGTTCGGGGGTGTTGCTGTCGGCCGGGTCGATCGTGCTGGGCAACGTGCACGTCGGCGAGTGCTCGCGGGTGGCCGCCGGCTCGGTGGTGCTCGACCAGGTCCCGCCGCACACGACCGTCGCGGGGGTGCCCGCCAGGGTGGTGCGGCGTCACGCCGACTCGGTGGTCCCCGCCGAGCAGATGGACCAGGAGATCGACCCGGGCGCCGAGTAGGCGGCACGGGTCACGCGGTCGAACGGGACACGGGCGGAGGGCACTGTATGCGGGTACTCGTGGTCGACGACGAACCGGCGCTCCTCGAGAGCGTGCGGCGCGGGCTCGCCGCCGGGGGATGGGCGGTCGAGACGGCCCCGGACGGGGAGATCGGGCTCGAGATGGCCGCCGACGGGGACTTCGACGTGGTGGTCCTCGACATCATGATGCCGCGTCGCAGTGGCTACGAGGTGGTGCGCGAGATGCGCCGTCGCGAGATCTGGACCCCCGTGCTCATGCTCACCGCGAAGGACGGGGAGTACGACGAGGCGGACGCGTTCGACCTGGGCGCCGACGACTACCTGGTCAAACCGTTCTCATTCGTGGTCTTGGAAGCCCGGCTCAGGGCGCTGGTCAGGCGGGGTGCCCCCGAGCGTCCCGTCTCGTTCGTCGCCGGTGACCTGGAGGTCGATCCCGCCGCGCGGGAGGTGCGGCGGGGTGGTGAGCGGATCCCGGTGACGGCGCGGGAGTACGCGGTGCTGGAGTACCTGATCCGGAACCGCAACCAGGTGGTGTCCAAACCCCAGATCCTGCGGGCGGTGTGGGATGCCGCGTACGACGGGGACGACAACATCGTCGAGGTCTACGTGGGCTACCTGCGTCGCAAGATCGACACCCCCTTCGGTGCACGGGCGATCGAGACCGTGCGTGGACAGGGCTACCGACTGGTCGACAGCGAGATGGCGGGGGCCGGGGGCTGACCGCCCCGGCTCCCCGCCGCTCTGGCTCCGACCCTCTCGTCCTGTCCGCGTCACCGGACCCGCGGGCGATCCGCTCACTCGGTCAGCGAGAGCGCCTGCCGGTAGGTGAGCTTGCCGCCGGTCTGCATGATCGACCGTCGGTAGACCCGTTCCGCGACCACCATCACGGCCCCCGCGACGACCAGGGTGATCACCGCCGCGATGACCGGCTCCCACCACTCGGCCGTGCCCTCGACCAGGCGGATCGGCATCGTCACCGTCGACATGATCGGCACGTACGAGCCGATCACCTGCCAGGTGCCCTGGAGGAACAGTCCCGCGAAGGACGCGATCATGATCAGGGTGAGCAGGGGGGACGAGGTGGACTGGACGTCCTCCGCCCGCGTGGCCAACGCGCCGGCGACGGCGAACAGGCACGCCAGTGCGACGAAACCGATGACGAAGAGCACCAGGTACCAACCCGCAGCGCCGGCCACCGAGGGCAGGAGCGCGGAATACTCGGTGAACGTCAGGCCGATCAGTCCGATGGCCACGAAGATCGCCATCTGGCCCAACGCGAGCACCGTGGCGCCGACGACCTTCCCGACGAGGAGCTGGCGCAACGGGATGGCGGCGGCGAGGATCTCGACGATCCGCGACTGCTTCTCCTCGACGACGCTGTTGGCGATGGCGTACCCGAAGAGGATCGCCGCCATGTAGAACAGGAAGACGAAGACGAACCCGGCGATCAGCTGGACGCCCTCGTTGGCCGCCCCGTCGGGATCGAGCAGACGCTCCTGCACGACGGAACCGGCGGTGAGCTCCTCGACGGAGACGTCCGCGGTGGCGGCATTGCGCTCGAGGGCGTCGGCCGCGACCACGGAACCCACCGCGGCGGCGATGTCGGAGTCGACCCCGTCCGACCCGACGAGCGTCCACGCGCCCGGTTCACCGAGCAGAGCGGCGTCGGCGTCTCCCTCCCGCACCGCACGTTCGGCGGCGTCGGGGTCGGCGACCTCGACGACGGACAGTTCGATCGTGGAACCGGCCACCGGCTGCGCGTCGGACCCGGCACTCTGGTCGGCGCCTCCGCCGTTCGCGGCGGACCCGGCACCGGCGGCCTGCACGATGGCCGCGGCGTCGTTCGAGGCGACGGCCACGGTCTTCTCGCCATCGCGCCCGCCGAGGAGGAACGACAGGCCGAACGCGACGACGAAGATCGCGATCGTGGTGAGGGTGGAGATGATGAAGTTGCGATCGCGGAGCTTGACCATGATCTCGCGACCGGCGACGATGCGCCACGCGGAATCGGTCGCCGGTGGCCGGGTGGGGGTCGTGGTGGTCATGACGTCACCTCGCGGTAGATCTCGGACAGGGTCGGGACGACCTCGGCGAGTTCACGGACGCTTCCGCGCGCCATCGCCTCACGGAGGACCAGATCGGTCACCTCGGGGCGGTCGAGGTCGATCAGGGCGATGGGTCCGTCGACGTCGACGACGTGGACCCCCGGCAGCCCCCGGACCCACCCGGCGTCGGTGCCGACGACGAGGCGGTGCAGGACGCGCCCCCGTCGGCGGAGGTCGTCCACCGTCCCGCGGGCGACGACCCGCCCGCGCGCCAGGACGACGAGGTGGTCGCAGAGTCGTTCCACCAGGTCGAGCTGATGCGAGGAGAACAGCACGGGCACGCCCTGGCTGGTGTACTCGCGCAGCAGGTCGACCATCGAGTCGACGGCGACCGGGTCGAGCCCCGAGAAGGGTTCGTCGAGGACGAGCAGTTCCGGCCCGCCGATGACCGCCGCGACGATCTGGACGCGCTGCTGATTACCCAGGGACAGCGACTCGAGCTTGTCCGCCGTGCGGTCGCCGAGTCCGAACCGCCCGAGCAGCTCGGTCGCCGAGCGTCGTGCCCCCTCCGGACTGCGCCCCTGGAGTCTGCCGAGATAGACGAGTTGGTCCAGGATGGGCTGCTTGGGATACAGCCCGCGTTCCTCCGGCATGTACCCGAAGGTGCGACGGTCCGCGACGGTCACCTCCCGGCCACGCCATGTGACCGTGCCGGCGGAGGGCTGCAGCACGCCCATGATCATCCGCATGGTGGTGGTCTTCCCGGCGCCGTTGCCGCCGACGAAACCGGTCATCGCCCCTCGCGGGACCTCGAATCCGACATCGTCCACGGCGAGGGTCTCCCCGAAGCGTCGGGTGAGCCCGTCGAGTTCCAGCATGGTGTCCTCCCTGGTGTCCTGTACCGGGTCCACGCTATTGCCGACGGGTGGCCCGGCGGATCAGCCGGGAGGATGACATCTCCGGGGCTGGTCGGGCGGTTCTCCCCCTCAGGAGGGAGACGGTCGGCGGACGACCGCCAGGGGCGTCGCGGTCACTCGCCGGGCTGGACGAGACCGGCCTCGTAGGCCAGGACGACCGCCTGGACTCGGTCGCGGAGGTGGAGTTTGGACAGGCACGCCGACACGTGGGTCTTGACCGTGGCCTCGCCCACGACCAGCGTGCGCGCGATCTCCGCGTTGGACAACCCCCGCGCGACCAGACGCAGGACCTCGGTCTCGCGGGCTGTGAGCAGGTCCAGGGCGGGCGGCCGAGATCCTGCGTCGGCGGGGGAGGGGTCGCGGCCATCCGACGAGGCGGGAGTGGTCAGTCTCTCAATGACCCGTCGCGTGACCTCGGGCGCGAGCAGCGCGTGACCGTGGCCCACCGCCCGGACCCCGTCGACCAGGTCCTCCGGGTCGGAGTTCTTGAGCAGGAACCCGCTCGCTCCGGCCCGCAGGGCGTCGAACAGGTAGTCGTCCCGGTCAAACGTGGTGAGGATCAGGACCTTGGCCAGGGCCTCTCCGGAGATGAGCCGCGTCGCCTCGATCCCGTCGGTGCCCGGCATCTGCACGTCCATCAACACCACGTCGGGTCGCAGCCGCCGGCACATCTCGACCGCCTCCGCGCCGTCGGCGGCGTCGCCGATCACCTCGAGGTCCGGTTCCACGCCGAGCATCATCGAGAAACCGGAGCGCATGAGCGCCTGGTCGTCCACCACCAGGACCCGCAGGACCGCGGTGGAGTCCTCGCCCACCGCGGCGCCGGGTCCCGCCCTGTTCTCGCTCATCCCCGCTCGGCGTCCACGTCGGGGCGGTAGGGCAGACGCACCCGGACCCGGTAGCCGCCGGTCACCCGGGGCCCGATCTCGCACTCCCCGCCGTGAGAGCGCACCCGTTCGCGCATGCCCAGCAATCCCAGGCCGCTCCCCGAGGTCCCTGCCCGGGGGCGACCGGCGTCGGTGATCTCCACCTCCGCGTACTGGCTGCCGCCCGGGTTCTCGCCCGTGCGCAGGACCACTCCCGCGCGGTCGGCGGTGGAGTGTCGCCGGATGTTGGCCAGGGCCTCCTGCGCGGTCCGGTACAGGGACAGACCGACGATCGGCGGGACCTCCTCGAGCGGGTGGCCCGTCCCGGTGACCACCGAGACGCTGGTGGAGAAGTCGGCTGAGTCGTGGGAGGCGGCCAGCCGCTCGATGTCGGTGACCCCGTGTCCCGCGGAGCGGGAGGGATCGGGGGAGGAAGTCGGGTCTCCGGCGGGGGAGGCCGCGGCGTCGGCGGAGGCCGTGGCGGGGAGCCGGTCGGCCGACCGGAGAGCGCCGAGCAGGGCCCGCATCTCCCCGACCGCGGAGCGGGACGACTCCTCGACGGTCCGTAGGGCGCCGGCGGCGGCGTCGGGGTCGTGTCCCATGACCCGTCGTGCGGCGCCGGCCTGGACGCCGATCGCCGCGACGTGGTGGGCGATCACATCGTGCAGCTCCCGGGCGATCCGCAGACGCTCCTCGACGACGGCGCGGTCCCGCAGGGCCTCGGCCTGGTTCTCGATGGTGTCGGCCTGCTCGGCCAGGGAGTGTCGCCGCCGTGCACCCCGCCACGAGGCGATCCCGAGTGCGGCGGCGCCGCCGAAATAGACGATGTTGATGAGCGCGGTGTAGACGAGATAGGCGGGCACGGGAGGGACGAGCCCCGACGAGCGGTCGGTGTCATCGAGCGTGTCGAGGATCTGCTGCATCCCCGACCCCAGGGCGAGGTACCAGATCATCCACACCACGAGGGCGGCGGTGATCCCCACCGCCACACCCACCAGCGCCCTGCGGTCGCGGGCCCACGCCACCGCGGAGTAGACGGCGATGAAGTACAACACCTGCTGGGAGACCTGCCCCATCACCAGTGGCATGACGCTGCCGATGATCAACAGATGCGCGGTCGCGCCGAGGCCGGTCAGGAGCGGGAGCCGTCGGCGGATGGCGAGAAGGGCCGCCGCGCTCGCCATCGCCGCGTACTGGGCCCAGAGCGGAGCGCTCTCGCCGCCCAACACGCCCATGCTCCGCAGGATCTCCAGTCCCACGGCCGAGCAGGCGAACATGGCCAGGGCGAGGACCGCGTCGGCCCGGAGGTAGCTCTCCGGCAACGGTCGGGTCCATGCGTCCTCGGCGTCGAAGAGGCGGTTCAGGCGGGCCCACACGACAGCCGAGCCTATCCGCTCGCGGACCGGCCGGTGGCGCGGCGCCGCAGCGGCGGTCGCCCGGATCGGTCACGGCTGGTCGGGGAGGTCCCCGATGGTCTCGACCGGCAGGTCCACGACGAACCGCGCCCCTCCCGCGGGGGAGTCCTCGACCCGGACCGATCCCCCGTGGGAGCGGGTGATCTCGGCGACGATCGCCAGCCCCAGGCCGGACCCCCCGGTGCCCCGGGCGCGGTCGGCGTCGAGTCGGGCGAAGCGGTCGAACACTGTGTCACGTTGCTCGGGTGGCACCCCCTCGCCGTCGTCGTCGACCGTGATCACGGCGCGCGGTCCCGCGGGCCTCGTGCGATCCACGGTGAGCCCGATCGTCACGGCCTCGCGCGCGTGCCGCCGCGCGTTGTCGACGAGGTTGCGCACGACCCGGAGCAGGGCGTCGGGGTCGCCGACCAGTCGGGCGGGCTCCACCGCGCCGGTGACGTCGAGTCCGCCCAGTCCACGGAGCCGCCCGACCTCGGAGAGCACGATGTCGTCGAGGTCCACGTCCTCGCGACGCAGCGGGACTCCTCGCTCGTCGTTCTTGGCCAGCAGGAGGAGATCCTCGACCATCGACCGCATCCGCTGGACCTCGGGGAGCAGGAGGTCGTCCACGGTTTCCACGTCGACCGGGGTGCCGGAGGTCGAGGACAGCTCCAGCAGCGTCGACAGCGTGGACAGGGGGCTGCGCAACTCGTGCGAGGCGTCGCCGACGAACGCCACCTGGGCGGTCCTCGCGGCGTCCAGGCGGGCGAGCATCGCGTTCATCGTCCGGGCCAGGCGCGCGATCTCGTCCTCCGCCTCGGGCACCGGCACCCGCTCGCCCCGCCCCGAGGCGGAGATCTCGGCGACCCGCGACCGGATCGATTCCACCGGCCGCAGCACGCGGCCCATCGCGTAGTGCACGAACACCGCGGTCGCCAGTCCGGCCACGGGCACGAAGGACAGGAACAGGATCGCGCCCGCGGCGAGCACGGTGTCGTAACGGTCGGTGTCCGTGCCCACCTCGACGGCGAACGTCACGCCGCCCAGATCCACGCCGACCGACGTCACCCGCAGGTCCGCCCCGCTGGGCGATTCCAACTGGTGCCGGGTGATCTCCCCGGCCGCGGGCGCGGGCACCGGGGGCACGTCCTCCAGTCCGCGGGTGACCTGGGCGGCGAGCAGCCGGTCCCCCGGCCCGACTATCCGCACGAGGTCCACGCCGGACAGCGGTTCGGCCACGAGGTCGAGGGCGGCCCGGGGCCCGCGCGCGGACAGCGCCCCCGCCACGTCGACCGCCCGGCCCCGGTCCACCGTGTCGATCGCGCTGTGCGCGGCGGTGCGCAGCAGCAGCCACGCGCCCCCCGCCGCGGCGGCCAGCACCAGGATGACGATCCCGGTGGCGATCACGGTGGTGGCCGTGCGGATCGGCCAGCGTCGGGGCGTCGCGAGAACCTCGCTGCTCAGGGGCGCTGCTCGGGGGGGCTCTGCTCGTGGGGGCACGGCTCCATTGTGCGGCCACGTGGGCCCGACGGACAGGTCTGGAACACGTGTTAGCGTCGCGAGATGAGGGAATCGACGCACCACGGCCCGGAACCCCGGCTGGGACTGACCTTCAGCCAGAACGGGGACGGCACCGTGAGCTGGCACCAGCCGGTCGCCGACCAGTTCGTGGACCCGTCCGGGCGCTTCGCCACGGGAGCCCTGGCGGTGTTGGTCGACTCCGGTCTCGGGGCCGAGAACCATCGCCGTCGTCCCGAGGGGATGTGGACCGTCACCACCGAGCTCCGCCTGGACCTGCTTGCGCGCCCCCGTGAGGGGTCGACCGGCCTGGGCGTGCGCACGGACCACCTCGGCGACGACGGACACTGCCTCACCACGCGGGGCTACGTTCTCGATGACGACGGCGAGGTGGTCGCCGCGGGCCTGGTCAAGTCGATGGAGATCGCGGGGGTCGTGGACCCGGACGGCTACGATGACGAGCCGCCGTGGCCCTCGGCTCTGGCCCCGGGGACTCTGGCCGAGGTGTTGTGCCTGACAATCGACCACCACGATGACGGCCCGGGGGGCACCCGCGCGGTGGAGGCGGTGATCGCGCCCGAACCGGCGCTGGCCAACCCGCTGGGCAACCTGCACGGCGGGGTCTTCGCCGCCGTCGCGGAGGTGGCGGGTGCGGCGGTGTTCCCGCACGAGCGAGAGGTCAGTTCGTCCTCGCTCGACGTGAGATACGTGCGGCAGATCCCGCTCGTCGGTCCGGTCACGGTGCGCGCCGAGGCCCTCCACGACGGTCGGAGCTGGGGGATCGCGCAGGCGGTCACGCGGGACGCCCGTGGCCGGGTGTGCGCGGTGGCGTCGGTCACTGTCTACGGCAGGCGGTAGATTGTTGCCGTGTCACTCAAGTACGGTCGGGGTGTCCACGACATCGATCGACGGAGGAGACGCTAGTGAAGATCGGCATCATCCTGGGCAGTATCCGTGACGAGCGGGGCGGCGCGGCCGTGGCCGACTGGGTCACAGCGGAGGCGGCGTCGAGGGAGCTCGCCACCTACGACCTCGTCGACCTCAAGTCCTTCGACGTTCCGCTCCTCACCTCGGCCACCGTGCCGGGTGCCGCGGACAAGCAGTACGACGACGAGCGGGTCACCCGGTGGAGTGAGGCGATCGACTCCTACGACGCCTTCATCTTTGTGACCCCCGAGTACAACCACGGCGTTCCCGGCGCCCTGAAGAACGCCTTCGACTCACTCGGCGACGAATGGGCGGACAAGCCGGTCGCCTTTGTCTCCTACGGCGCCGAGGGCGGCGTACGCGCCGTGGAACAGTGGCGCCAGATCATCGCGAACTTCCGGATGTTCGGCGTCCGTCAGCAGGTGTCGCTGAGTCTGTTCACCGAGTTCGGCCCGGAGGGTCTCCAGCCGAACGACCGGCGCGCGGGGGAGATCTCCACCCTCTTCGACCAGCTCGAGGACGCGGTCCGTCGGTTCGCGCCGATCCCCGCGGGCAGCGCCTAGGACTCGACGCGCCCGACTCCCGACGGGTCAATGCCAGCCGGCCCGCCTCCACATGGAGGCGGGCCGGCCGTCTTTGACGCGGATCAGGCGAGCGCCGCCAGCGCGGAGTCGTAGTCCGGCTCGGTGGTGATCTCGTCGACGAGCTGGGTGTAGACCACCGTGCCGTCGGCGTCGAGCACCACGACCGAGCGGGCGCACAGGCCGGCCAGGGGCCCGTCGGCCATCTTGACGCCGTAGGTCGAGGCGAAATCGCTGCGGAAGGTCGATCCGGCGGAGGCGTTCTCGATGCCCTCGTCGGCGGAGAAGCGCTTGAGCGCGAAGGGGAGGTCCGCCGAGACGTTGATGACAGCGGTGTTGTCCAGGTCAGTGGCCTTCTCGTTGAAGGTGCGGACCGACTGCGCGCAGACGCCCGTGTCGACGCTCGGGAAGATGTTGAGCACGACGCGCTTGCCCGCGAGCGACTCGGAGGTCACGGGCGCCAGGTCTGTGCCGACCAGGTCGAAGGCCGGAGCGGTGGTGCCGACGGCGGGGAGCTCGCCAGACGTGGAGACGGGGTTTCCCTTGAATGCGGTGGTTGCCATGCGTCCGTTCTACCGGATGGGGGGCGCAGTCGGCGCGGGCACTGCCTGGCCGGTCTGGTCGACCGCCCGCCACAGGTACCAGGAGGCGACCGACCGGTAGGGGGCCCAGCTCTCCGCACGGGTGAGCATCCGGGCGGCGGTGGGGGGTCCGTCGAGTCCCGTGACCCGCTCGAATCCGCGCCGCACTCCGACATCGGCCACGGGGAACACGTCGGGCCTGTCCAACAGGAAGATCAGCACCATCTCCACCGTCCACCGGCCCACCCCGCGGACGGTGGTCAGGGAGGCGACCACCTCCTCGTCGTCGAGTCCCTCCAGCTCCGCCATCGTGGGGATCCGTCCGGTCCCCACCGCGTCGGCGAGGTCGCGGAGCGCGGCGATCTTGGGGCGGGAGACCCCGCAGGCACGGATCTCGTCGTCGGAGAGGGAGGCGAGGAGAGCGGGATCGAGATGGCGGGGTCCTGCCGCCCGCTCCCGGAGTCGGCCGGCGATCGTCGCGGCCGCCTTGACCGACAGTTGCTGGGACAGGATCGAGGAGGCCAGGCGGTCGAACAGGGTGTGCGGTCCGGCGTCCGGGGCGGGCGTGAGGGTGCACGGACCGACGGTCTCGATGTGGCGTCCGAGCTCGGGGTCCGCTCGGGAGAGGTATCGGACTGCGGCCGACTTGTCGTATCCTGCGGGCATACGAGCAGGCTACCGGGCGGTTTTCTGACCCATCCTGCCTCACAGGTAACAGCGGTACCGTGGCCGACGATAACTATCGGATCACGAAATGATTCACACTGTTTTTTCGGGGGAGGAACGCCATCGTGCGTAGGACACACATCCGTCTCGCAGCGGTCGCGGCCACGGCGGCGCTCGCGCTGGGGGCCGGTGCGGGGACCGCATCCGCCGGCTCGGCGGAGCTGCCGTCGGGAACCGCGCTCTACAACGGCCTGACCATGGTCGGCTGCCAGTACGTCGATCAGTCGATGCTCCAGATGTGCGGCGGCCTGGACGCGCTCACGAGCGACGACCCGGCGGTGCTCACGGTCAATCCGTTCACCACCGACATCGTGATCCTGGGTGCGGGCCTCTATCCCGACGGGGGGATCCGGCCGGTGCTGGAGGAACGGCTGAGGACCGGCTTCCGGCTCGCGCGGGAGTACCCCACCGCCCGCATCATCGTGACCGGTGGAGTTCCGCAGAACGGGCGCACGGAGGCCCGCGCGATGGGCGACTGGCTCCGCGGCGCCGGGATCGCACCGTGGCGGATCACCGAGGAGGGCAACTCCAACTCGACGGTCCAGAACGCCCGGTTCACGGACCAGATCTTCCGCGAGCGCGGGACCACCGGCGCGGTCGTGGTCTCTACGGGCGACCACGTGCAGCGTGCGGTGCTCAACTTCCGTCAGGCGGTCGACGGCCGTATCCCGGTGACGGGAGTGGTGGCCCGGGGTTGACCCGGGCTCGGCCGCGGGGGAACAAACCGCCCGGGCCCCGGGTTGTATGACGCGACAGCAATAACCGTCCCGTCAGAGGAGATGCCAGTGTCCGCCATCCGTCAGGTAGTCCCGCTCGGCGCGCAGTGGCCCGGTGTCGACCCGTTCCTGTTCGCGGTCCACCACCGCGACGAGTTCCCCGCGGCCGAGGGGGAGACCATGCGTCCCGCGGCCTCCCTCGAGGGCCGGTCCATCGGAGGCGACTTCTCCGGCAAGGACGGCTGGTCGATGTACCACGGCTCAGAGGTGCCCGGCTTCCCCCAGCACCCACACCGCGGTTTCGAGACCGTGACCGTGGTGCTCGACGGCGTGGTGGACCACTCCGACTCGCTGGGCGCCGCCGCCCGCTTCGGGCACGGCGACACACAGTGGCTCACCGCCGGTGCAGGGATCTCGCACTCGGAGATGTTCCCGCTGCTGGATCCAGACGCGACCAACACCATGGAGCTGTTCCAGATCTGGCTCAACCTCGCCCCCGAGGACAAGTCCGCCGAGCCGTACTTCGACATGTTCTGGTCCGAGGACACCCCGGTCATCGTCCGCGGTGAGGAGGGGGCCGCAGCGCGCTTCCGGGTGATCGCCGGGGAGATCGACGGGGTCCGGGCACTCGATCCGCCACCGCACTCCTGGGCCGCGCGCCCGGACAGCCACCTCGCCATCTGGATCGTCACCCTCGACCCCGGGGTCAGCACCGAACTCCCGGCCTTCGACCCGTCCGCCTCCAGGGTCCTGTACAACTACGGCGGCGAGCTGACCGTCGACGGTCAGCGGCTCGGCTACGACGCCGCCGTGCTCGCCCCCGAGGCGGTCTCGGTGACCGCGGGCGCGGACGGCGCGGCGTTCCTCGTGCTGCAGGCCCGGCCAATCGGCGCGCCCGTGGTCCAGCAGGGACCGTTCGTCGGTAACACCCGCCAGGACATTGTCACCGCGATGGAGGAGTACCGCGCCGGAGTGTTCGGCACCTGGCACCTGGACCGGAACGATCCCGTCCACGCGCACGACGAGACCCGCTTCGCCCGGTACCCGGACGGCAGCGAGAAGCGGCCGGTCGGTTCCCGCTGAGCCGTCCGGGCGCGTCTCCAGGCGGGCCGTCCGGCCCGTTGCTCAGGCGGGCCCTTCGGCCCGTCACTCAGTCGGGCCAGTGGCCGGTGCGCAGCAGCTCGAGGCTCTGCGGTTGGTCCAGCAGCGGCTGGCGCATCTGGTCCTGCAGGAACTCCAGTAGCGCCTCCGACAGCGGCGAGTTGTCGGAGGAGATGGCACCGCAGGCCACCGCCACGTGAAGGTTCTCGGCGAACCCGTCGATCGCGGTCTGCGCCACGCAGCTGTGCGTCGACACGCCGCACACGAGGAGGTGGCTCGCGCCGAGACGGTCCAGCTCGGCCCTCAGCTCGGTCCGGAAGAACGCGCTGTCCCGGGTCTTGACCACCTCCACGTGGCCTCCGGTGACGAGCCCGTCGAGGAACCGGGCCTGCTCGGTACCGGGGAACGCGAAGCCCTGGTCGTCTTCGCACATGTTGAGGGTCCAGGTGGAGCGGTCCTCGGCGTGCTCCGTCCGCACCAGGATCACCGGGCGGTCGGCCTCGTGGGCGGCGCGGATGAGCTCGTTGACCGAGCCGACCAACTCGTCCCGCACCGCCGCCAGTTCGGGGAACTCGAAGTACGAGTTCTGCATGTCGATCACCACCAGCGCCGTCCGGGCGTCGGTCTGCTCACGGGTCCGCCCGGCCGGCCGCCACCAGGTGTCGGCCACCTCGACCGGGGTGGTGCGCTTGTGCCGGTTGCGGTGCCACGCCTCCTCGATCAGTCGGGCCGCCTCCTCGGGCACCTCACGACCCTCGAGGTAGTCGTCGATGTGGTCGTATCCGATGCCCAGTTCCTCCTCATCGGTCTGGCCCTCGGCCTCGTCGAGAAGGTCGGCGGTGGGAACCTTGTCCCACAGCTGTTGCGGCGCCTCCAGGTGACGGAGCAGCTCCCGGACCTGGCGTTTGTCCAGCCCCGACAGCGGTAGGAGGTCGGCGGCTCCGTCGCCGAACTTGGTGAAGAACCCCGTGACGTTCTCGGCCGCGTGGTCGGCGCCGATCACCAGCAGCCCGCGGTCCCCGGCCACGGCGTACTGCGCCACCATGCGGTGGCGCGCCTTGGTGTTGCCCTTGGTGAAGTCCGTCAACTCCTCGCCGGTGGCCTGTCGGATCTCGCCGTCGAGTCCGTCCACTCCCGGCGCGATGTTCACCGTGAGGGTCTCGTCGGCACCCACGAAGTCCACGGCCGCCGCCGCGTCGTGCTCGTCGTGCTGCACGCGGTAGGGCAGGCGCACCCCCACGAAGACCGCCTCGCCGCCGTCGACGCGGACCCTCTCCACCGCCAGCTGTGCCAGTCGCCCGGCCAACGAGGAGTCCACGCCGCCCGAGATCCCGAGCACGAAGCCCTTCGCCCCGCTCGCCCCCAGGTAGTCGGCGAGGAATCGCACCCGTCGCTCCACCTCCTCGGCGGGGTCGATGCGGGGACGGACGCCGAGGGCGTCGATGATCTGCCGTTGTGTGGTGCGCATGGGCCCAGTGTGCTGGCGATGCCCGCAGCCCTGCCACCGGACGGCCCCGAGCACGGATCCCGGAGCGAGTACCCCCGGCGCCGGGTGGGGCGATGGGTCAGGCGTCGGCGTCGCGGACGAAATCGCCGACGACCCGCGGCCACGCCGCCACCTCGGCGGGCGTCCGCGCCACCTCGAGGCGGGCGTCCGGGAGCAACTCCAGCAGCTCCTCGGCCACGGCGAGCGGGTGCGAGGCGTCGTCCGGCCAGGCCAACAGGAGGGCGGGCACGCGGACCCCCGCGACCTCGGCCCGCGACGGGAGATCCGTGAGGGCCGCACCCCGGAACGCCGCCGGCAACCACTCGTCCGCCACGTCCGGGGCGGTGAACGGCCGGTCGGGGTCGATCGCCGGGGAGGTGGGTGGCTGCCGGGTCGTCTCGGCCCATCGGGCCCCTCCCCAGCGTGCGACCTGCCGGGCGGCCAGGTCGTAGAGCGTCGCCTGCTCGCGCCGCCACTCCCAGGCGGTCGGCGGGATCCCCAGCGTGAGCGAGGCGAACCGGTCCGGCTCGGCCACGGCGGCGGTGAGCAGGGTGGCCGCCCCCATCGACTGGCCCACCCCGTGCACCCGGCGTCCCGGGAAGACCTCGTCGAGCATCGTCAGCAGGTCTCGGGCCAGCGCCGGCCACGTGTAGTCCGCGGGATCGGTGGACCCCGGTGACCCGCCGTGCCCCCGTGCGTCGTACCGCAGGACGCGCAGACCGTCCCGGCCCGCCGTGAGGTCCAGCCCGAACGCCTCGTCGCGCCGCCGGCTCGAGGACAGGCCGTGCAGCTGCACGACCGGGAGCCCGTCGCCCCTGAGGTCGTGGGCGAGAGCTGCCCCGGTGCCGCCGGCCGGGGTGTGCGGCCGTCTCGTCGTCGTCACACTCCGCGCCCTCCCCCGTAACACGCCGCTCCTACCGTGCGGACCATGAGGCTCACCACCGTAACGCGGATGTCGCTCCCGGCCGGCGTCGTGCACCGGTTTGCGACGCACATCACCCCAGTTCAGGGCGAGGACACACCGCCGTCCTTCGACCAGGCGCGCCACGCCTCACTCGGTCCTCGCGCCGGGTCGTGGATGGCCGTGGCGTTCGCGCTGCCGTTCCCCGCCGATCGTGACCAGGTGGCGCGGGCGTGGCTCGCGGTGATCGCCCGGCACGGGACTCTGCGGACGGTGCTCGAGGGGGGAGACGGGGACGACGAGCTGCGGCTCCGGCCCGTCACCGTGCACCCGGTCGGGTGGCAGGTCGAGGCGGCAGAACAGGACGAGGACCCCCGATCGGTGGTGCGGCGGGTGTTCGACCAGGCCTGTTGCCCGTTCGCGACGCCGTCGCACTCGCTGTGTCTGGTGGAGCCGGAGGACGGGGACGAGCGGCCGGTGGTGGTGATCGGGCTGGACCACTCGCACGTCGACGCGTGGTCGCTGCTCGTGTTGTTGCGGGACTTCTGCTCGAGCCTGGACGATCTCGCGTGCGGACTCGAACCGGGCACCTGCCTGGCCCCGGCGGCCGCGTTCGCCGAGCACACCAGGGAGCTGGCGGAGCGCCCGCCCGCCCCACCCCGGGTGCACGACAGGTGGGCGCAGATCCTCGCCGGTGGCGGGATGCCGGTCTTCCCGCTCGACCTGGGCGACATCTCGTCCCCGCGGCAGGAGGTGGTGGAGGTCCGCGACGTGCTGGACCCCGACGGCGTGGCGGCGCTCGACGCCGAGGCGGAGGCGGGTGGCGTGCGGATGGTCGCGTTGGCGATGGCGGAGATGACGGCGGTGTTCCGCAGACGGGGCGGGGTAGGCCTGCGGGCGGTGCTTCCCGTCCACTCACGTCATCACGAGAGGTGGCACGACTCGGTGGGCTGGTTCATCACCAACTCGGTGATCGAATGCTCCGATCCGGACCCGCGGGCCTGCGCCGCGGCGGTCCGCGACGCCGTCGAGTTGGGCTCGCACGCCCTGGGGCCGATCCTCGAGCCGCACGGCGGGATGCCGCACACGCCCGGGATGTTCGCCATCTCCTGGCTGGACCACCGCCGGCTGCCGATCGACGTGGACCTGAGCCTGGGCCCGCAGCACGTGTCAGCGGCCATCCGCACGGACGGGGTGATGGTGTGGTTCGTGGTCAACGGCTCCGGCCTGCACGTGCGGTGCCGCTACCCGGATACCGCCCGGGCCCGCGCCTCGGTGGGGGGCTGGTTGGACGAGCTGTGCGCGGGCCTGGTCCGGCGGTCCTTCCGCGGACCGGCGCCGCGTGCCCGGGGAGGCGTGGCGGGGCCGAGGGACCCAGACGACGGGGAGCGGCCCGCAGCCTCGCCGGGCCGAGCCGTCGTCCCCGCCTGACCTCGTCCCCGCCTGACCTCGTCCCCGCCTGACCTCGCCCCTGCGGCGGCAACGCTTACACCTCCGGTCCTCCCGGGTTGCAACCCTCGGCCAGCATCTGCTCGTCGGCCACGACCGGACGCCACGGCTCCAGGTTCCAGGTGCGCTTGTCCGGCTCGAGGATCCGCGCCCACGTCCAGTGGCAGTCGAACTGCTGCCGCATCCCGGGAGTGTCCCCGTCCGGGGCGAGCGCGAGCACCTCCTGCCAGGCAGAATCCGAGTCCTGCGCTCCCCACGCCTCCCGGCCCGCCGGGGTGGGCGCGACCTTCAGCGTGACGCCGAAGTCCGAGTCCGCCCACGTGGCCGAGGCGATGAAAGGGGGCGCCGGGGTCGGGGCCCCCTGAGTCGGGGGCGCAGCAGGTGGTGGCAGGTCCCGTGACGACGACGACGTGGTCCGATCCACGGGAGGTCCCGCATCCGGCCGGGTCCCGGTGTCCGAGCAGCCCGTCGCGGCCACGATCGCGAGCAGTGCCGCGGCGGCCAGGAGCGGTCTGGCGGGGTCATGGGGCATCAAATGCATTCTGCCAGGCGGCGGTTCGCGGGCTCGTTTGAGAAACTCGCGGGGCGCATGGGGTTGCGCATCCGGCGTTCCTGCCGCGATCCTGTGTTCCGGGGAGACTCGGTGGCCGCGGAGAGCCCGCACACCACCCCGGTGCGAGGAGCGTTACTCATGCCCGTTATCGACTTCAGCCAGCTGCAGATGTTCTGGGACGGGATCTTCCCGGCGATCTTCGGGCCCCTCGCGGGCTTCGTCGACACGATCGGGGCGTCAGTGGAGGGTCCCTGACTCACCCCGCAGCGAGGATCCTGTCCAGGGTCCTGAGGTTCCTGGTGGTGAGGTGACGCTTGTGCTCCCGGCCGTCGAGCACCTTGGACGCGTCGGAGGTCAGCGTCGAGCCGCGGGGGACTCGCCAGTACACGCAGCCCGCGCCCTCGGCGACCGCCTCCGTGCCGGCGGCTGACCCGCCCTCGGCACGCGCGTCGGTCTCGGCGGCCGCCTCGGCGATTTCCCGGATGGCCGCGCGCATTGCGACCGTCACCCGGGTCGTCACCTCCGGGTCGTCCGAGAACACCACGTAGTCGTGGTGCTCGGGCAGCGTGTCGAAGGGGTACGCTGCCGCCATCGTCGCCACCGCGTCGAGGGTGAGGACCTGCACGACCGCCTGGTAGCCGAACCTCTCCGCGTATGCGGACTCGAGTACCGCGCGCAGTTCGCTCACAGGGCGGGGATCGGTGACGAGCACGTTGCCGGTGGCCAACACGGTTCTGACCGAAGTCCCGCCCGCGGCCTCGGTGCACGCGACCAGGTCGCGCATGGCGATCCGCCCGCTCCTGCCGACGTTGATCCCGCGGAGCAGCACGACCTTGCGGTGCTCCCCGGCGGCCGGGCCCGCCGATCCGGTACTCATGTCCTGATCTTCCTCCCGGGACGACCCCACGCGGGTAGCTTTCCCGCCATGGCAGTGTCAGTGCAGTCCGTTGTGAAGATCGAGACCGGCGTCCCCGAGATCATGGAGGTCCTGGCCGACGTCGAGTCCCTCGTCGACTGGTCGAGCGCCCACCGCGCGGTCGAGGTCAGGGAGGCCGACGACGAGGGGTGGCCGATCGTCGTGTGGGAGCGGGTGTCCCAGTACGGCGTCACCGACGAGATGGTCGTGCGCTACGAGTGGTACGACGGCGAGGTGAGCTGGTCCCTGGTCGAGAGCGGTTCCCAGAAGGTCCAGAACGCCCGCTACGTGCTCACGGACAACGGCGACGGCACCACCGAGGTCGTCTTCGACCTCGAGGTGGATCTCAAGATCAAACTTCCCGGTCCGGTGGTCAAGAAGGCGCAGAAGCACATCGCCGACGTGGCCACCACGGGGTTGCGGGACGAGGTCCTGCGGCGGCACGGCTGATCGTCCACCCGTCGCCCTCGAGGGGGAGACACGGTCAGGGGAACCGGCGGGAGGAGATCAGGCCGTCGGTCAGGTCCCGGCGCACCAGGTCGGTCACGGATCTGCGCCGCAGCGGTGCGCTCCCGGTGTGGGCGAGGTGCGCGATGCCGTCGAGCAGGTCGGCCATGGCCTCCGTCGGCGCCCAGGACGGCGTCCACCCGAGGACGTCGCGGGCCCGGGCGCAGTCCATCAGTGGCACCGCGAACGCCAGGTCCAGCCATCCGCGGTCTACCGGCTGCAGGCGTGCCCGCCACGTCAGCCCGACGAGGGCCCCGAGGAGCGGCAGGGGGATGTGGACCGCCCGGGCCCCGAGCACCTCTGCGAGGGCGTCCCTGGTGAGCGGTCGTTCGGCCGCGAGGTTGAACGGGCCGGTGGCGCCCTGCTCGATCACCCGCACGACGGCGTCGGCGACGTCGTCGGCATGGGCGAGGGGCAGGCTCAGGCTCCTGTCGAGCGGCAGCAGCGGCACCCGCGGCACGAGATGCGCTGGCAGATAGGCGGGCAGTCCGTACCGGGTCAGCCCGCTCGCGGCCGCTCTCTGGACGATGAAGCCCGGGCGCATCCGGGCGACGGGCACGGCATCGGCGCCGTGGAGGCTCTCATGGTGGTCGATGAGCGTCTCCGCCGCGGCCTTGTGTCGGCTGTACGCCGAGCTCGGCACCCCGGTCCTCGCCCAGGTCTCGTCGACGTGCTCACCGTGGAGGCCCGGCGCGTACGTCCCCACGGAGGACATGTGGACCAGGTGGCCCACCCCGGCCGCCTGCGCGGCCTCGAGCACCGCGGCGGTCCCGCCGACCCCGACGCTCTCGAGGTAGCCGATGTCGCGGGTGGGCTGGAAACCCCAGGCGAGATTGACGACGGCGTCCGCCTCGTCGAGGTGTCGACTGAGTTCGCCGGCCGCGTCCGGACCGGAGACGTCCAGCGCGTGCCAGTCGACGCCGCGGTACTCACCGACGGGATCGGGTGGCCGTCGCACGAGCCCGACCAGTCGGTCGCCGGAGCGCGTCTCGCGCAGACGACGGAGCAGCGCGGTGCCGACGTTCCCGCTGGCGCCGATGATGACGATCCGCATTCCGGTCTCCTCACCCCAGCCCGTCAGTGCGGTCGACGGTACCTCCCACGTCGCGGCCGTCAACCGCCCAGCGTCGGGGCGATGAGCAGGACACCGGCCAGCGCCAGGCCCGCGACCCACACCGTCGAGGCGGCGGCCAGGATGACCGGGCGTGCGCCGACCCTGCGCATCGCGGCCACCCGCACACCGATCCCGAGGGCGAACATGGCGCTGGTGAGCAGGACGGTCTGCGCCAGCGAGGCGGCGTCGATGACCGGGTCGGGGACGAGCCCTGACGAGCGCAGGACGACCAGGGCCAGGAACGCCGCGACGAACCCGGGGACCAGCGGCGGCCGGGTCCCGCGGGCGTCGGCGCCGGTCGTCCGTCGCCGGTGGAGGCTGATCACGGTGACCACCGGGGCCAGCAACAGGACCCGGGCCAGTTTGACGACGGTGGCGACCGCCAGGGCGGTGCCGCCGATCGCCCCGCCGGCCGCGATAACCTGGGCGACCTCGTGGATCGATCCGCCGGCCCACATGCCGGCCGCGGTGTCCGACAGGCCCAGAGCCCCCGACAGCACCGGGACCGCGACGATCATCAGGGTGCCGAAGATGACGACGAGGGTGATGGCCGTGAGGACCTCCTCCTCGTCGGTGTCCGACACGCTGTCCACGGCCGCCACCGCCGCCGCGCCGCAGATCGAGAACCCGCAGGCGATGAGCAGGCGCTGCGTCCAGCCGAGGCCGAGCGCGCCCCCAAGTGCCATGGTGCCGGCGATTCCCAGGACCACGATGACGACGACGAGCGCGATGACCTGCCACCCCAGCGCGGTGATGTCACCGAGCAGGAGTTGCAGACCCAGCAGGGCGATGCCGACCCGCAGCAGAGTGCGGGAGGAGAAGGTCAGGCCCGCGGCGGCCCGGCCCGGCAGTCGCACGGTGTTGCCGAGAGCGGCACCCAGCACTATCGCCACGAGCATCGGGTTGAGGGTGGGGACCAGGTGACTGACCCCCATCGCCGCCGCTGTTCCCGCGAGCGTCAGCGCGGTACCCGGGGCGAGCGTCAGGGCCCTGACCCGCACGCGGGTCGATCCGGACATCGCCGGACCCGAGGCCCGCGACACCTCTGTGATGCCGCGCTCGCGCCGCCGGGCGGTCAGGGGGGAGGTCACGTTTCCAGGGTGGACGTGTGCGGGCCCGTCCGGTAGCCGGCAGTACGGCATCTCTCCATATCCCACAGATATGACGCGAAGTGACGCCATATGCTGAATGCATGACACGGAGGTGGCCCGACCTGGCCGTCCTGGAGCTGCTGATCGGCGTCGACGAACAGGGGAGCCTGAGTGCGGCGGCCCGGAGAGTCGGGATGGCGCAGCCCAACGCGAGCCGGGCGATCAAGGATCTCGAGCGGCGGTTCGCGACGCCGTTGCTGCGGCGGCACCCGCGGGGTGCCACGCTGACCCCGCACGGGACGGTGCTCGCCCACTGGGCGCGCCGGGTCCTCGCCGAGACGACCCAGTTACTGGAGGTGGCGCAGAGCCTGCAGTCCGAGCGGTCCGCCACGTTGACGGTGGGGTCGAGCATGACCGTGGCCGAACACCTCATGCCGCGCTGGCTGGGGGCGCTGAGGGGCGTGCTGCCGGAGGTGAACATCCACCTGCAGGTCCACAATTCGGTCAGGGTCGCCGAACTCGTCCTGGACGGCTCCTGTGACGTCGGGTTTGTCGAGTCCCCCACCGTTCCCAGCGGCCTGCACACCAGCACCGTCGCGCGCGACCGGCTCGTGGTGGTGGCGGCGCCGTCCCATCCGTGGGCCCGTCGCCGCACCCCGGTGACGATCTCCGAGCTCGCCGCCACGCGGTTGGTGGTGAGGGAGCCGGGGTCCGGCACCCGGACGACCCTGGACCGGGCCCTCCAGGAGTACGAGCGCCCCGCCCCGCTGCTCGAACTCGCCAGCGCGGCCGCCATCCGCACCAGCGTCCTGGACGGGGTGGGCCCGGCGGGGATGAGCACGCTCGCCGTGGCCGATCAGGTGGCCTCGGGTGCACTGAGGATCATCGAGATCGACGGGCTGGACCTGCGACGGGAACTGCGCGCGGTGTGGCGGCCGCCGCGTCAGCTGACCGGCCCGGCGGGTGAGTTGGTGACCCTCGCGCGGAGGAGCCACCAGCGCGCGGACGGGATCACCCCCGAGGGGCGGACCCGCCGCTGAGCAGATCCAGTGCCTGTCGGACCCCCTCGGCCGGGAGTTGGCCGGGCGCCGATGCCGCGCCCACCTTGGCGAAGGTGGCCGAGGATCCGAACGGGCCGCCGCCGAGCCGCGTGACCGCCCCCAGTCCACCCATCGACATGGTGATCAGCGGGATGCGAGCGGCCCGGTAACGCTCCTCGGTGGCGGACAGCAGCGTCACCACGTCGGCCGCGGACCGCGGTGTCACGGCGATCTTGGCCACGTCCGCCCCCGCGTCCTCCATGGCGGTGAGCCGCGCCACGATCTCCTCGGCGGACGGGGTGGCGTCGAAGTCGTGGTTGGACGCCACCACCGGAACGCGGTGCCGGTGGGCGGCGGCTATCGCGGCCTCTGCGTGAGGGCGCCGGTACTCGACGTCTATCGCGGCCGCCAGGCCCGTCGAGGCGAGGGCCTCCACCAGTGCGAGATAGGCCTCCGGTGAGATCTCCGCACCCCCGCCCTCGGTGCCGGTGCGGAACGTGGCGAGGACCGGCAGTACCGGTAACAGCGCCGAGATCCGCTCGAGTGCCCGCACCGCCGGGGCCGGATCACTCCCGGCCCCGGTTGTGAAGGGTTCGTAGAGGTCGACACGCCATTCGACCACGTCGACCAGACCGTAGGAGTCCGGTGCGACTCCGGCCGGAGGGGTCACGTCGCGCCCCCTCCGGTACCCGGCCTCGGCGGCGTCCAGCGCACCGATCTGCTCGTCGAGCTCCGTGAGATCCCGTCCGGTGAGCGGGACGATGATCGACGGCGAACGTGCGTCCAGGACGAGCCGATGTCGGGGCATGGGTAGACCCTACGACGACCCCGCCGGTGCGGTGGTCTCAGCAGCACCCGTCGCACGGGCAGGGCCGCCGGGCGGGGACCAGCTCCAGGGCGGTGAGGCCGCCGGTGCCGGTGGTGCGGTAGTAGCGACCCGCCCACCGGAGGGTCCTGGAGGGGCGCCGGACCGGTACGAGCTCCCACGTCGGCCCATCGGGGCCCTCGCACAGCAGGTGGCCGGCGTCGAGAACCCGGCCGTCCAGGACGGACCCGCCCCACCGGGTGAGTAACGCGGCCGTCTCCCGGGCACCCAGGCCACGGGCCAGGAGTTCCGGGTGCCCGCGCTCGGTGAGCCCGACCGTGTAGCCGAACCGTCGGTCCGGTGGCAGCGGGGCGGACTCGCAGTCCTCGCAGGCGCAGCCCTCGCCCACGTGGACCAGGTGCAGGCCGAACCGGTCGATGTTGGCGGCGACGAGAGCCATGTCGGGGTCGATGGCGGTGACGGGACGGAACTGGATGACGGTGTGGGACACGGGAACTCCTAGTGGTCTACTCGGTGATCGTCTCGATCGAACAGGTGCTCGATACGAGGGTGAAGGTAGACCGCGCCTACGACATGGTCGGCCCGGCGCCGGGATGACATGGCCGCGCCGGTGCACACTGGAGGAGAATCCGCTGATGGGGTGGTACCGGTGTGTCGGCACCGGGCACGAGTGGGGACGACGGAGGAGGACCGGATGAAGGTCGCTTTGGCACTGGGTTCCGGCGGGGCGCGCGGATACGCGCACATCGGGGCTATCCGCGAGCTCGAGTCGCGCGGACACGAGGTGGTCGGGGTGGCCGGGGCGTCGATGGGTGCGGTCGTGGGATCGCTGCTCGCGGCCGGCGAGTTGGACCGTTTCGAGGAGTGGGTGCGGGGACTGGCGCAACGGGACGTCCTCCGGTTGCTCGACGTGTCCTTCGCCGGCGGGGGAGCGATCCGCGCCAACAAGATCATGGGCGTGATCGGCGAGATGCTCGACGACGTGCGGATCGAGGATCTGGCGATCCCCTACACCGCGGTGGCCACCGACCTGCGTGCGCGACGGGAGGTGTGGTTCACCCGTGGCCCGGCGGATATCGCCGTCCGTGCCTCGTTCGCGATCCCGAGCATCGTCACCCCCGCGATCGTGGGTGGGCGCCTGATGATCGACGGCGGCGTGACCAACCCGGTCCCGCTCGAGCCACTGGCCTCCGTGGAGAGCGATCTGGTCCTGGCCGTGTCGCTGACCGGTCGTCGGGCGGGGATCCGCGGCTCCACCTTCCAGGAGAGCTCGGACCCCGATGAGCCGTCGGCCGTGGCCGATCCGAAGATGTCCAAGAAGGGTGGCACCGTCACCGCGACCACCGCCAGGCTCTCCGGACGCATCCGGACCGCTGCGGCGGACGTGCGGGACGCGGACCTGGTCAGACTGGTCGCGGCCCGCTTCGGTCAGGACACGTCCGGCGCGGACACTGCCGGCGCGGACTCTGCCGGGCTGGACGCACCCGGGATCGACCCGACCGGGCAGGGCGCCGAGTCCGACCCCCGGACCGGTGACTACTCCACCCCGAGCGGGTCGGCGCAGCCGTCACCGCAGGTCGAGGAGGCGGTCGAGGAGGGCGAACGCGAGGTCCGGGCCGACGCCCAGGCGGACGATCGGAGCCTCGAGTCCCTCCCGGGCACGCTGCGGATCTTCGACGTCGTCTCCCAGTCAATCGAGGCCATGCAGAGCATCCTCACGGGCTACCGGATGGCGGGGAACCGCCCGGACGTCCTCGTGGAGGTGCCGTCCGACTCGTGTTCGGCCTTCGACTTCCACCGGGCGGAGGAGATGATCGAACTCGGCCGTCGGCTCACCGCGGAGGCGCTCGACAGGGAGGGGTTGTGAGACGGGGCCCCTCTCGCCCCTAGCCGCCCTGGTTACCGCCCTCGTCCTGGCCGACCTGCGGCAGGTGCTGAGGACAGAACGCCCTGACCGCGGCCGCCACCACCACCGGGGCCTCGGTCACCGGCGCATCGGCGTGGGCGTCGTTGTACCGCCGGACCACGTCGACGTAGCCCATGTCGCCGTCGAGTGACGCACAGGCGTCGCGCCCCCGGGTGAGATAACCCTGTTCGTCCTCGGCGTCCACGCCGACGGTCCTGATCTCGTCGAGGAACTGCTCCTCGGGTGAGCGTTCGTCGCCGTCGTCCCCGTCCGGGGCCGGCTGCTCGCCGGTCGTCGGCCCGTCGCCGTCGGTGGCGTCCCCGACCGCGGAGGTGGCCTCCGCGGCCACGGACCCCACCGCGCTGGTCGCCTCGCCGACCGCATCCTCGGCCGTGCCCTCCTCGCCGCACGCCCCGAGGATCAGGGCGAGCGCGGCCAGCCCCGATGCCGCCGCGACCGCCCGACGGCGGCCCGGACGGACCTCGCGGGCGCTCCTGGTGGCCTGGTCGGCTCGGTGCTCACGTTCGGTCATGGCGGGGCCCTCCTCGGTGTGGATCTGCAGGGGTCGTGTTGCCGGGAAGGCTACGTAAACGGCCACCGGGGCCGGGACAGTTTGGCGTGCGCGATATGACCGGTGTCACAATCGAGACGCGTTCGAGACGGGACCCACGGCGTCACCGCTCCCCGCTCGCCGAGGCGACGGGAACCGCGTGTCCGGGCCACCGGGGTGAGCCGCGGCCGGATCAACTCCGGTGGCGGCCGACCGCTACTAGGGTGGGACGCATGGGCACTGATGGTCGTCTGTCCGGATCGCTGATCGTCGGACCCCGGCGCCACGAGGAGGGTGTTCGTCGGCTCCTGGCCAGCTTCGAGGCGGTCCCCCCGGGTGAGCCCGTCCGGCTGGCCAAGAAGACGTCCAACCTCTTCAGGCCGCGCGCCTCGTCGTCGTCGCCCGGTCTCGACACCACCGGCCTGACGCGCGTCGTCTCCGTGGATCCGGACGCCCGCACCGCCGACGTCCAGGGGATGTGCACGTACGAGGACCTGGTGGACGCCACCCTGCCGTACGGGCTGATGCCGTACGTGGTTCCGCAGCTCAAGACCATCACCCTGGGCGGCGCCGTCACGGGTCTCGGGATCGAGTCCAGCTCCTTCCGGCTGGGGCTGCCCCACGAGTCGGTGCTGGAGATGGACGTCCTCACCGGGACGGGCGAGATCGTCACCGCCCGCCCCGACGGCACGGACCGTGAGCGCGAGCTGTTCCGGGGGTTCCCCAACTCCTACGGCTCGCTCGGTTACGCGGTGCGGCTGCGCATCGCGCTCGAACCGGTCGAGCGGTACGTCGAACTGCGTCACGTCCGGTTCGACTCCCCCGCCGCGTTGACCGACGGGTTGGGGCGGATCAGCGAGTCCGGGTCGTACGACGAGGAGGAGGTCGACTTCCTGGACGGGGTCGTCTTCTCGGCGGACGAGTCCTACCTGACCCTGGGCCGGCGGACCGACGAGCCCGGTCCCGTCTCGGACTACACGGGAGTGCGGGACAAGCAGGCGATCTACTATCGGTCGATCCAGCACGGCGGCCCCGCCGGATCGGTGGCCCGCGACCGGCTGACCATCCGCGACTACCTGTGGCGCTGGGACACCGACTGGTTCTGGTGCTCGCGCGCGTTCGGGGTTCAGAACCCCGGCATCCGCCGCTGGTGGCCGCAACAGCTGCTGAGGTCGTCGGCGTACTGGAAGATCATCGGACTGGATCACCGTTACGACCTGGGCAACAGGATCGGCGCACTCAAGGGCGAGGGCCCACGCGAGCGCGTGGTGCAGGACGTCGAGGTGACCATCGACCGGACCGAAGAGTTCCTCGAGTGGTTTCTGCGGGAGGTGCCGATCGAGCCGCTGTGGATCTGTCCGCTGCGGCTGCGTGAGTCCACGCCCGCGCCGGGTGTCGGCGGCGGCCCCGGCTCCGACCGGCCGTGGCCGCTGTATCCGCTTGCGCCGGAGACCACATACGTCAACATCGGGTTCTGGTCCTCCGCCCCGATCGAGCCGGGAATGACCGAGGGGGCGTGGAACCGGCGCATCGAGCAGGAGGTCTCCCGGCTCGGTGGGCACAAGTCTCTCTATTCCGAGGTCTTCTACTCACGTGAGGAGTTCGACCAGCTGTACGGCGGGGAGCAGGCGGCACTTCTCAAGACGCGATTCGATCCCCGGGGCCGCTTCGCGACCCTCTATGACAAGGCGGTGGGTGCACGGTGACAACGGACAGGATGACCATCGGCGAGATCGTCGCCGCGTTCGCGACGGGGGAGCCGCCCCTGCGGATCGAGGCGTACGACGGGTCGGCGTTCGGCCCGGAGGACAGCGAGCTGGTTCTACGCCTGAAGAGTCAGAAGGCACTGCAGTACTTCGTCACCGCGCCGGGCGACCTCGGGCTGGCCCGCGCCTATCTCATGGGCGATCTCGAGGTGGACGGGGTGCATCCCGGCGCACCGCATGACGTGTTCGGGGCTCTCGAGGTCTTTCGCAAGACCATGACGCACACGCCTGACCTGAGGACGATGGGGCGCATCGCCCGCTCGATCGGGCGCGAGGGCTTCACGATGCTGCCGATTCCCGAGCAGGAGGTGCCCGCGGCGTGGCGTCGTGTCGCGCACGGCATGCGCAGACACTCCAAGAAGCGGGACTCGGAGGTGGTGAGCTACCACTACGACGTGTCCAACCGCTTCTACGAGTGGATCCTCGGGCCATCCATGACCTACACCTGCGCTTGCTACCCCGATGCCGGGGTCTCCCTGGAGGAGGCCCAGGAGAACAAGTACCGCCTGGTGCTCGACAAGCTCGGGCTGAAGGCCGGGGACCGCCTGCTCGACGTGGGGTGTGGGTGGGGCGGGATGGTGCGATACGCGGCCGCTCGGGGGGTCCGGGCGATCGGGGTGACGCTCTCGCGCGAGCAGGTCGAGTGGGGCCAGGCCGCGATCCGGGAACAGGGGTTGGGCGACCTCGCCGAGGTCCGGCTGATGGACTACCGCGACGTTCCCGAGCGCGACTTCGACGCGGTCAGTTCCATCGGCATCACCGAGCACATCGGGCGCCGGAACTACCACGACTACTTCACCCGGCTGCACGGCTACCTGAGGCCGGGGGGTCGGCTGCTCAACCACTGCATCACCCGGCCGGACAACTCGCGCTCGGTCAAGGCGGGCGCCTTCATCGACCGGTACATCTTCCCCGACGGCGAACTGGCCGGCGCCGGGACGGTCCACCTCGAGGCGGAGAACGCCGGCTTCGAGGTGGTCCATGAGGAGAACCTCCGCCAGCACTACGCGTTCACTCTCCGCGACTGGTGCGCGAACCTGGTCGAGCACTGGGACGAGGCGGTCGACGAGGTGGGCGAACCCATGGCCAAGCTGTGGGGGCTCTACATGGGTGCCTGCCAGTACGGCTTCGAGCACAACAAGATCCAGCTCCATCAGATCCTGGCCGTCCGGCTCGGCGACACCATGACCTGGGATGTTCCGTTGCGGCAGTGGTGGCAGCCGTGAGTCGCCGGGCCTGAGTGGGGCGACCCCGCCCGAACGCCGTCAGGGCCGGGTCGCGCCCCTCAGGCCAGGATGCGCGCTTGGTCCAGGATGCGCGCTCAGGCCAGGTCGAGGGCCAGAAGTACGTCGCCCGTGGGAGCCGGGGAGCCCCCCGCGGGCTCCTCGGTGATCCCGATCTGGGCGGAGTTGCGGATCCCGCTGAGCTCGGCGGAGGGTGACGGGCCCACCTCGCCGGACTCCATCGTGCCGGCCGGGATCGGGTCGTGGTCCGGACCCATCAGCCACAGCTGGTAGGCGCGGCCCTCGGCCGGCTCCGGGATCCCGGTCATGGAGATCACCG
Source organism: Dietzia sp. 2505 (assembly GCF_040546785.1). Taxonomy (NCBI): domain Bacteria; kingdom Bacillati; phylum Actinomycetota; class Actinomycetes; order Mycobacteriales; family Dietziaceae; genus Dietzia; species Dietzia sp. 2505. The sequence goes on from NZ_JBEPON010000007.1 coordinate 210,725, forward strand.
CCATGTCGGCCGTCTTGGACGCGAGCACGGTGGCGCTGCCGGTGCCGCCGACCTGACCGCGCGAGATCTCGAGGTCGGGCGCCGTGAGCAGGGACGTGACCTCGTCCGGCATCGTCGCGGCGGGCGGGGACGCGACCGGGAGGTTGTCCTCCGGTCCCGCGTCGCCTGTCAGTCGTCCGATGGTCACCCCCGCGGCCACCAACACGATGGCCGCCGCCGCGGTGGCGAGGAAGGTCCAGGTCCCGGGGCGCCGGCGCTCGCGCATCCGGCTCAGGTCGACCACCGCCGCGCCCCCGGTGTCCCCGGTGTCGTCGGCATCCGGGGTGGGCGCATCGTGTCCGGTCCCGGCCTCCGCCGTGACCAGGTCGAGCACCCTGGTGCGGAGCGAGGGCGGCGGTGGGACGTCGAGGTCGGCGTCGGCCACCAGGTCGGCCACGACCTCCCGCGTGGACCGGATGTGGGCGAGCATCGAGCTGCGCTGATCCGGGGTCGCGGCGACGAGCGCCTGCTCGACGGCCTCCGCCTCCTCCTGGTCCAGCGCGTCCAGTGCGTAAAGGTCGAGGTCCTCGGGATGAACCGTGTCCGGGGACCCCGGATGATCGTGGTGTCGGACGGTCATGACAGCTCACCTCCCAGGCAGCTCTTGAGACGGCGCAGGCCGTCGCGAATTCGGGACTTGATCGTGGGCAGTGCGGACCCCAGCTGGTCGGCGACCTCCCGGTAGGTCAACCCGGAGAAGTACGCCATCTCGATGGACTCGCGCTGGTTCTCGGTGAGTTCCCCGAGACATCGACGGATGTCCGCGGCGTCCTCTTCCCGGGCGATCTCCTCGGTCACCTGGTCGGCGATGTCGCCGGAGTGCGTGACCCCTGCGGCGGCGTCCGCCTCGTCGCGCCGGGCTGCGGAGCTCTCGGACCGCACCCGGTCCACCGCACGCCGGTGTGCGATGGTCAGCACCCAGGAGTGGACCGAACCGAGCTTCGGGCTGTACCCCGAGGCCTGCTTCCAGACCTGGAGGAACACCTCCTGCACGGTTTCCTCGGCGTACCCGGGGTCACGCAGGACCCGGAGCGCGAGACCGTGCACACGGGGCGCCATGAGGTCGTAGAAGCGGGCGAAGGCCTCGAGATCCCCGGCAGCGGAGAGCTCCAGGAGGCGCCCCGGATCGGCCAGCGACGGGGCGGTGGGCTCGGACACGGGGGACAGTCTAATGCGAGGTGGTCCGAACGCACGGGACGGGCGGGTGGTGAGGAGGGGTGTGTCGAGGACGGTCATGTCCCCGACACCCGGAACGTGCGGTTGTGCCAGCCCGTGGCCCCGGTGGGGATCGGCGGTTGTCGGGTCTCCGTCTGCACCTCACCGGTCGAGTCGGTCGCCCGGACCGACAGCGTGTGCAGGCCGGGCTCGGCGTCCCAGGTCCACGACCACATGCGCCAGGTGTCGATCGAGTACTCCTCGGCGAGCGTCGCCTCGTTCCACGGACCGTCGTCGACCTGCACCTCCACCCGGTCGATGCCCCGGCGCTGGGCCCATGCCGTCCCGGCCACCACGACGGGGCCGGGCTCCAGCTGGGCCAGGGGGGCGGGCCTGTCGATCCGGCTCGCGGTGAGTATGGGTCCCCGCTCACCCCACCCCCGGTCGGTCCAGTAGGCGCTGGCGCGGTCGAATCGGGTGACCTCCCAGTCCACCACCCACTTGGTGGCGGAGACGTAGCCGTACAGGCCGGGCACGACCTGCCGGACCGGGTACCCGTGCTCGAGCGGCAGGGGTTCGCCGTTCATCCCGACGGCCAGCAGGGCGTCCCGGCCGTCCGTGAGGGCCTCGAGCGGGGTGCCCGCCGTCCACCCGTCGACGGAGGTCGAGAGCAGCATGTCGGCCTCGGGAAGGGGGCCGGCCTCGGCGAGCAGCTCGGCGATCGGGAAGCCGGTCCAGGTCGCGTTGCCGGCGAGGTTGCCGCCGACCTCGTTGGACACGCAGGTCAGGGTGACGATCCGGTCCAGGAATTCCCGGCTCGTCAGTGACTGCCAGTCCAGTTCGATCTCCCTCTCCACCATCCCGTGGATCCGCAGCCGCCAGTCGGCGGTGGTCAGCGCGGGGACGCGCAGCGCGGTGTCGATGCGGTAGAAGTCCTCGTTGGACGTGAGGAACGGGGTGACCCCGGGGGCATCGGGAACGATCCCCTCCGGGACCGGTGGGGCGGCGTTGCGGCTCAACACCCGTGGCAGCTGGAGGCCCGTGCGCTCGGCGAGCGCGTCGGCCGCGCGGCGGGTCAGTGCCACCCCGGTCGCGCCCGCCGCCGCGATCACGGCCACGGCCGACCCGGCGAGCACGAGGAAGCGCCGTCGATCCGGGCCCGGACTCGTGGCGGGGGCGATCTCGTCCGAAGTGTCCCCGTTCGAGGTGTCCCCGTCCCCGTGCCCGTCACCTGCCCGGGCGCCGGATGCGGGGAACAGTGCGCCGATCATCAGGCGCAGCGCCACCACGGCGAAGGCGGTGCCCACGAGCGTCGGCAGCGCCCACGCGGGCCCGGCCGTCGGACGCGTCACCGCGGCGAGCGTCCCCGTGAGACCGAGGGCGACGATGATGAGGGAACCGATCGGGCGGCGCGGACGCTCCATCAGGCCGACCACCACGCCCAGCACCGCGAGGATGCCGGCGAGGCTGATCAGCAGCGCGGGCTTGTCCGCGGTACCGAGCGCGTCGATGGTGGCCTCGCGGACGGCCGCGGGTGCGCGGTCGACGACGGAGTCGGCCACCGCCAGGAAGGGCGACGACCCGGGGGCGACCAGTCCCGCGATCGCGTGACCGACCGCGAGGGCGATGCCGGTCGAGAGGATCCCCGCGGAGATCTGGGCCGTCACGCGGGGTCGGGGCTGGTTCATGTCCACATCAGGAGTTCGGAGCACAGGCCCCGCCGGACGGTTCGAAAGAAATGTTCCGGGGGTCACCCATCCGGCTCGACAGCAGTGCCGAAGAACCCTTGACCCAGCACGCAAGGCTCTGTTGAAAGGACCAACACAATGAGCATCACGATCTCCCGCCGTATGGCATCGATCGCGGCGGCGGCTGCCGTGAGCGGCCTCGTCTTGGCCGGCTGCGCGGACGACGAAGGCGGCATGGAGGCCGAGGGCACCACGTCCGCCCCCATGACCTCCGAGATGACCACCGAAGAGACCTCTCCCATGGCGGAGCCGGCCGGCATGCTGGTCGGTCCCGGGTGTGCGGACTACGCCGAGGCAAACCCGGACGGACCGGGCTCGGTCGACGGCATGGCCATGGAGCCGGTCGCCACCGCCGCCTCCAACAACCCGCTGCTCACCACCCTCACGGCCGCCGTGTCGGGCGGGGTGAACCCGGAGGTCGACCTGGTCGACACGCTCAACAACGGTGAGTACACCGTGTTCGCGCCGGTCGACGACGCGTTCGCGCAGGTCGACGACGCCACGATGGAGGCGCTGCAGACCGATCCCGAGCTGCTCACCAGCATCCTGACCTACCACGTGGTCGAGGGTCAGATCACCCCTGACGAGATCGAGGGCATGCAGACCACGCTGAACGGCGCGGACGTCGAGGTCATGGGCTCCGGTGACGAGATCACCGTCAACGGTGCCAACGTGATCTGTGGTGGCGTCGAGACCGCCAACGCCACGGTCTACCTCATCGATGAGGTCATGGTTCCCGAGGAGTGAGACCGCTGAACCCCGGGAGGCCCTGACCACCCGACCATTCAGCAACACCGAGGCCCGGGTCGACGCGACAGCGTCGGCCCGGGCCTCTTCGTGTCGCCAGGTCCCGCAGCCAGCCACCGCACCCGTGCGGAGTGAGGGATCGGTGTGTCGTGAAAGTGGCGGAGGGGGTTGACATCGGCGCCCCACGGTGGATACTTAAGCTATCGCCTAATTAAGGAATGAGTGAATTGAAGCAGGCCGGTGATCCGCTGTCCCGGGTGTTCCAGGCGCTCGCCGATCCCACACGTCGCGGGATCCTCGAGCGGCTCAGCGCCGGGCCGGCCACTGTGGGCGAGTTGTCGGAACCGTTCGACATCAGTGCACCCGCCATCTCTCAACACCTCCGGGTGTTGGAGACCTCCGGTCTCATCGAGCGCAGCACGCGCGCCCAGTGGCGGGTGTGCACGCTCCGGCCGGAACCGCTGGACGCCGCCACGGACTGGGTCGAGCGCAACCGCGCGCTGTGGCAGCAGAAGTTCGACCGACTCGACGACGTGCTCGCCGACATCCGGCCCGGGCACGCCGACCCCACGGATCGAGGACGCACGCCTCGATCGAAGGAGTGACGACACGATGTCCGTCCCGGAATTCACCATCACCCGCACATTCGACGCCCCACGCGAGACCCTCTGGCGCGCGTGGACGGATCCGGCCCTGGCCGCCCGCTGGTGGCACCCGCACGAGGTCACGACCCCCGCGGAGAGCGTCTCGATCGACCTCCGTGAGGGAGGGAGCTACACCTACCTCATGATCGACCCGACCGGCGGCGAGTGGCCCACCGCGGGCGAGTACCTCGAGGTCCGCGAGCCCGAGCGGCTCCGGTTCACCTGGGGCAGCCCGGATGACGAGCGCGGGGACGACGTCCCCGTCATCACGGTCGACCTCGCCGAGGCGGGCGAGGGACGCACCCTGATGACCTTCCACATGGCTCGTCACCCCGACGACCGCGGCTCCGAACACGGTGTCCACGACGGCTGGACCGAGGCGTTCGAGGAACTGGACGGCGTCCTCACCGCGTCCACCGCCGCCTGACCCGCCGTGCTCCGCCCGGTCGCCCGCTGGGCCCTGGTCGCCCGCTGAGCCCCCGCCCGGCGGGCGACCCCGCCGGTCAGAACCAGTCGTCGCGCATGTCCAGGGTGGTGCGGTCGCCCGCCGACAGTAGGTCGAACTTCGCATCCACGACGGGCAGTTCGCGCCGGAGGAAGTACGCCGCGGCCTGCCTCTTCCCGGCGGCGAACCCGTCGGTGTCGTCGTCGACCCGACCGCCCAGGGCGAGCACCTGCTCGAGCCAGATCCAGGCGATCACGATGTGACCGGCGGCCTCGAGGTACTCGGTGGCGTCGGCCAGGAACGCCTCCGGGTCGGTCGCCCCGAGCCCGGCGAGTGCGGTGGTCACCTCGATCAGGCGCGTCACCCGCGGTCGGAGCAGCGCGGCGAACTCCTCGGCCGGGCCGCCTGCCGCATCCGCCCGGTCGCAGGTGGCGGCGATGCGCTCGCTCAGTGCGGCCAGTCCGGCACCACCCCCGGCGAGGACCTTGCGCCCGAGCAGATCCTGGGCCTGGATCCCGTGCGTGCCCTCGTGGATCGGGTTGAGGCGGTTGTCGCGGTAGTGCTGCTCGACGTCGTAGTCGATCGTGTACCCGGCCCCGCCCAGTACCTGTACCGCGAGTTCGTTGGCCTTGAGGCACCACTGCGACGGCCACGACTTGGCGATCGGGGTGAGGACGTCCAGGAGGGTGGAGGCGGCTGCGGCCTCCTCGGGGGATCCGGTCTTCTCGTCGTCGACGAGCCTCGCGCAGAACAGCCCCAGCGCCAGGGCGCCCTCCACGTAGGACTTCTGGGCCAGCAACATCCGCCGCACGTCGGCGTGCCCGGTGAGCATGACCTGCGGCGAGGAGGGATCGGCACCGACGGTCCGCCCCTGAGGGCGGTTGCGCGCGTAGTCGAGCGACTTGAGATACCCGGTGTACCCGAGGGCCGTGGCGCCCAGACCCACGCCGAGCCGGGCCTCGTTCATCATGGTGAACATCTTCTTGAGGCCGGTGTTCTCCTCGCCCACGAGGTATCCGACCGCGCCCGGCCGGCCGCCGGGGGTGTGCATGCCCTGGCCGAGGGTGGGCATGGTGTTGACCGTGCCGCGGAAGCCCATCTTGTGGTTGAGGCCGGTGATCACGATGTCGTTGCGCTCCCCGATCGAACCGTCCTCGTCGACCAGGTACTTCGGCACCACGAACAGGCTGATGCCGCGGGTACCGGCCGGCGAACCGGGCACCTTGGCCAGTACGAGGTGCACGATGTTCTCGGACATCGTGTGTTCGCCGCCGGAGATCCACATCTTCTGCCCGAACAGCCGGTAGGTCCCGTCGTCCTGCGGCTCGGCGCGGGTGGTGATGTCGGCGAGGTTGGAGCCGGCCTGCGGCTCGGACAGGCACATGGTGCCGGTGAACCGGCCCTCGACCATCGGCTTGACGTAGCGCTCGATCTGCTCGTCCGAGCCGTGCTCGATCAACAGGTTGGCGTTGCCGGTGGTGAGCAGCGGGTACGCCGCGGTGGCGACGTTGGCCGCGTAGAACCACGCCATGCACGCCAGGTAGGCGGTGTAGGGCAGTTGCATCCCGCCCACCCGCTCGTCCATCGCGGCGCCCACCAGGTCGGCGTCGGCGAAGCGGCGCAGCGCCTCGGCGATCTCCGGGATGAGCTCGACCTCCTCGCCCACGAGCCTGGGCTCGTTGAGGTCCGCCTTGCGGTTGTGCGGGGCGAAATACTTCTCGGCGAGCTCGGCCGACAGGTCCACCACGGCGTCGATGGTCTCGCGGGAGTGGTCCGCGTACCGCTCACGCCCGCACAGCTCGGACACCCGCAGCCAGTCGTGGAGCAGGAAGTCGAGATCGGCGCGGGACATCACTGTGGAGGGGAGGGGGAGCGAGGGAGTCATGCCCCGCAGGGTACTTGCCCCGGGCGCGGTGCCGACTCGGGCCGTGCCCGGCGGAACCGGGACGGGCGGCCCGCGGGACCGTCAGCCCCCGCTGGTGGCGCGGGCGAACTTCTGCCCCATCCCGAGCATGGTCCTGGCGTACGCGGCGGGCATGAACCGCTTGCCGCGGTAGGCCTTGCGGGCGTCCGGGTCGGGCAGGATCAGGAACTCCTTGGCGTCCAGACCGGTCATCACCTCGGCGGCGATCTCGTCCGCGCCGCGCTCGGAGCGGTCGATGAGCTTGCTCGCGAATCCGCTCGCGGCGGGGTCCGAGGAGTTGAGGCTCGAGGCCAGGTTGGTGCGGAAGAACGACGGGCACAGCACGGACACGTCGATCCCGAACGGCTCCAGCTCCCACCGCAGGGTCTCGGAGATCGCCACCACGGCCGCCTTGACCGCCGTGTAGGAGGCCATGGTCGGCGGGTGTACGAGCCCGGCGAGAGACGCCGTGTTGACCAGGTGCCCGTGGCCCTGCGCCTTGAGCATCGGCACGAAGGTGCGGCAGCCCCGCGCCACACCCAGCAGGTTGATGTCCGTGATGAGCCGCCAGTCCTCCTCGGTGAGGTACTCGATGCGGCCGCCCTGGGCGATGCCCGCGTTGTTGACCAGCACGTCGATGCCGCCCCAGATCTGCTCGATCTCCGCGCGCGCCGCCTGCCATTCCTCCTCGGAACGCACGTCCAGACGCAGATAGCGCGCATCCCCGGGGACCGAGGCGGGCCGGTCGTCGGTGGCCGCGAGGTCCGCGACCATCACGCGGTCGCCGCGCTCGAGGAACGCCGTGACCAACGCCAGACCGAGACCCGACGCCCCGCCGGTGACCAGCACCCGGCGGTTGGTGTCCGCGGGGGAGGGGGAGGAGACGAACGGCAACCGGGCGAGGCCGGGGACGGGGAGGTCGGACAGCGGGAGGCGGGGGAGACGCATGACGCGAAACTACCGTCTCACCCGCGCGCGAGGGGTGCGGGCTGTCCTGCGGCGCCGAGGAACCCGGCGGCCATCGACACCGCGGGCCCCGAGGAGTCGGCTCCCTCGATGAGCACCGCGAGGGCGATGTCCCCGGTGGAACCGACGAACCAGCCGTGGGCGGGACCGGTGCCGACCTCGGCCGTGCCGGTCTTGCCCCCGAGTCCGGGGATCGAATTGGCGGCCGTCGCGGTGCCCGATCGGACGGTCTGCTCCATGTACCGGCGCAGGGTGTCGACGACTCCGGGGTCGAGCGGTTCCGGTGCGTCGTTGGCATCGCCGGTCATCCCGTCGACGACGTGCGGCAGGATCATCCGCCCGCCGTTTGCCAGCGAGGCCGTCATGACCGCCATCCCGAACGGGCTGGCCAACACCTCGCCCTGCCCGATCGCCGCTTCCACGCGGGCCGGGCCCTGCTCGGTGACGGGCACGGACCCGGTGAAGGTGTCCGCTCCGAGGCCGGGGGCGAAGAACCCGACGCCCAGGCCGAGCTTCGCGGCCGTGTCCTTCATGGCCTCCGGCGTCAGCCGGTCGCTGATGACGGCCTGGCTGGTGTTGCACGACCGGGCGAAGGCGGTCTCCAGCGGCACCGGGCCGAGCTCGAAGTCGTCGTCGTTGGGGATCGTGCGCCCCGACACGGTGACCGAGGCCGGGCAGGGCACGACCTCGTCCGGGCCCACGACGCCGGCCTCGAGCGCCGCGGCCGTGGTGACGATCTTGAACGTCGACCCCGGCGGGAAGCGGCCCTGCATGGACACCGGCCCCTGCCGGTCGGCGGCGGAGTTCTGTGCCACGGCCAGGATTCCGCCCGTCGAGGGCTGGATCGCCACGATCGACGCGCCCAGAGCGGAACCGTCCACCGCCTGCTGGGCCGCCCGCTGCATCGAGATCTGCAGGGTGGAGACGAGGTCCTCGACCCGGCCCACCGGGGCGCTGCCGAGCTCGATCGGTTCCGCGTCGGGATTGACGATCTCCGCGGTCCAGCCGCCCTCCGCCTGCAGCGCCTCGGTCCAGGCGTTGGGCAACCCGGTGAGGGCGGGGGAGTCCAGGGTCCGGTCGGTCCGGATGAGTTGGCCCTGCTCGGGCAGGCTCACGCCCGGGACGGCGGCGAGCTGCTCGCGGATCGGGTCGATGTCGGACGGTCGGAGCGCGACGAGCTGGTACGGCTGGTCCCCCGCCTCCGCCATTCCGTCCCGGATCGATTGCCCGGTGATCGTCGGCACCACGGGGTTCACCAGTGCCGCGACCGCGTCCGCCGACTCCACCGCCCCCGGCGCCAGGGTCACCGCTGTGACCGGCGTCCACTGCAGCAGCGGTTCGCCCGTGCGGTCGAGGACGGAGGTGTCGTAGTCCAGGATCTCGGAGAAGGCCAGGGTGCCCCCCGGCTCGAGGCGGGTGTCGAGGATCGTCGGCGCCCACTCGACCTTCCAGTCCTCGCCGACTTTGGTGGTCCGTGCCTCGCCGGTGGTCGTGACGATGCGGGGGGCGGCCATTGCGCCGCTGGTCCCGCCGGCCGGGGCGGAGCCCGCCTCGTCGTCGTCGGGCACGTCGTTTCCGGCCGTCCCCATGTCCCAGGTGATCTCGACCGGCACAGGGTCGCGGTCCGGGCGGCGGTCCCCGTCCGGGGTCCCGGCGGAGAGGGTGGGCGTGAATCCCATCGCCAGCACGTTGGCCTCGAGGGTCTCCTGCGCCGCGGCCGGATCGGTGGTGAGGGCGGCCGCCCCCGCGAGGTCGCCGCTGCTCAGCGCGGAGAGGAACTGCTGGAGTTCATCGGTGCCGGTGTCACCGGCCAGCGCCGCGCACCCGGCGCCGGTCAGCGCCACCGTCAGGGCGGCCGCGACGATTCCGGCGGCGGGACGGGGTCGGCGGCGGGCGCTGCCGCGGGGTCCGCGGCGCAGGGGCGTGGGCGTCATCTCTCCACGAAACCAGAATCACCGCCCCACCGCACCGGACGGGCCGGTCGACCACCCCGTGTACAGGGAACTCCCAGCGGACCCGCAGGGTGTTCCCGGCATCGACTCCTAGCGTCCTCACCAGTCCCGCCGGCAGGAGCCGGCGCACCACACCCCGGAGGCCCCGATGTTCACCCACCGACGATCCCGCGCAGTCGACACCCCCGACCATGCAGTGCACGAGCACGATCTGGGCCTCGGTCACGATCTGGCCGTGATGAACCGGCGCGCGGCGCTCCGCGGCATCCTCGGGGCCGCCGGGGTGGGGGCGGTGGGCCTGACGGTGGGGTGTGCGACGGACCCGAGCCCGGGAACCGCCACCGCCGGGACCACCACGACGGCGTCCGCCGGCTCGTCCGGGGCGTCGGCGGGCGAGTGCGTCGAGGCCGCGCCGGGGGAGACCGCCGGTCCCTACCCGGGCGACGGGTCCAACGGGCCCAACGTCCTGGTCGAGTCCGGCGTGCACCGCGCGGACATCACCTCGAGCTTCGGTGGCATGACCGGCACCGCGGAGGGTGTCCCCATGCGCCTGACCGTGGACCTGCAGGACCTCACCCGAAGCTGCGCACCGGGTGCCGGGATGGCGGTCTACCTCTGGCACTGCGACCGCGAGGGTCGCTACTCCCTCTACAGCGAGGGCGTCACCGACCAGAACTATCTCCGGGGTGTCCAGACCGCCGACGAGTCCGGCCGGGTGGAGTTCACCAGTATCTTCCCGGCCTGTTATTCCGGCCGGTGGCCGCACCTGCACTTCGAGGTCTACGACACCCTGGCCTCGGCCGTCGCGGGCGAGAACGCCCGGCTCACCTCGCAGATCGCCCTTCCCGCCGCCGTCTCCGACGCGGTCTACGCCCACGATCCCGGGTACAGCGCCTCGGTCCGGAACATGACCGGGGTGAGCCTGGAGTCCGACACCGTCTTCTCCGACGGGTGGGACGCGCAGATGCCCGAGGTCGTCGGGTCCCCCGCGGACGGCTACCGGGTCGCGATCACGATCGGTGTCGCCGCCGCGGAGGACAACGCCGCCGGCGCGGCCGGTGGGCCCGGTGGGCCCGGTGGGTCGCCGCCCGGTGACGCGGGCATACCCGGTGGGCCGCCGCCGGGCCGCGGTGGCGAGGCGCCCCCGTCCCCGTAGGCTCGGCCCCCATGACCAGCAGTCGACCCGACCCGGTGCGGTAGAAGGTGGCCGATCCCGTGGCGGCGGGGCGGCCCGCCCCCGAAGTGGTGCGGACCGCCTCGTCACCCGTGACCTCCGGCCTCGCGCGCGTCATGGACGACCTGGTGCGGATACCGGGCACCAGGTACCGCATGGGGCTGGACCCGGTGATCGGTCTGGTGCCCGTCGTCGGGGACGCGCTGGGGACCGTGGTCGCGGCCGCGGTGCTGGCGGAGGCGATCCGCAACCGGGTCCCCGTCCACATCCTGTTCCGGATGGGCTGGAACTACCTCGTCGACGCGGTCCTCGGGGTGATCCCCTTCGTGGGCGACGTGGCGGACGCCGCGCACAAGGCCACGTCCAAGAACCTGCGCCTGGTGGACCGGACCATCGCCGAGGGCAGGCGCGTGGACACCGACACCCGTGGCTACCTGCTCCGGGCGGTCGGCGCGGTGGGTCTGATGCTGCTGGTGTTGCTCGGCATGGCCGGGCTGGCGCTGTGGGGCCTGCTCAGGGTGATCGGACTGTTCTGACCCCGGCGGCTCACCCGGCCCCGTTGCCGGGCCCGCCCCCGGCCCCCGGGTCCGCGGCCTGGACCGAGGTCACGGGAAGGAGGCGCCGCACCACGTCGTCCAGCGTGAGGACCCCCCTCACCTCGGAGACGTGGGTGCCGGGGTGGCCGCCGGACTGTTCGACGACGACGAGGTGTGCCCGCGCCTCCCGCATCCGGCGGAACGCCTCGGCCACCGAGAGGTCGTGCTCGAGTGACAGGCTCGGCCGCATGAGCTCCCGCGCCGTGGCCGCCGACTGGATGTCGATCGCGTCCCGCGCGTGCACCACACCCACCGCGGTGTCGCTGTCCATCACCAGCAGACGCAGGTGACCGGTGCGGCGGGCCGTTTCGCGGATCTCCTCGGGTGAGGCGTCCACGTCGACCGAGGACATCTCCTCCGGGGCGGCGGGAGCGTCCACCCCGCGCTCGCCCAGCAGATCGCCCACGGTGAGCTCCTGCAGCTCCAGAGCGTTGAGTAGCTGCCGGTGGTGGGTGTCGTCGAGCGTGCCGGCCTCACCGGAGTGGCGCACGAGCTCGCGCAGGGAGTCGGCGTCCTGCCCGGAGGCCACCTCGTCGCGGGTCTCCACACCGATCCGGTGGAGTATCCGGTTGGCGAGGGTGTTGAGCAACACCAGCAGCGGGCGGGTGATCCAGAGGAATCCCCGCATCGGTATCGCCAACAGCGTGGCCGAGTACTCGGGGTGCGTGATGGACCACGACTTGGGGGCCATCTCGCCCACGACGAGGTGCAGGAACGTGACGATGAGCAGGGCGATGACGAACGCGATGACGTCGGCCGTCCAGTAGGGCAGGCCCCAGCCGGCGAACACCGGGGTGAGCCAGTGGTGGACGGCGGGCTTGGTGATGGAGCCGAGCGCCAGTGCGCACAGCGTGATCCCGAGTTGGGATCCCGCCAGCAGAAGAGTGAGCTCGGAGGCGTTGCGCAGGGCGGCCCGGGCGGAGGCGCTCGACGCCGCGGCGTCCTCGAGGCGGTGGCGACGCGCGGAGATCAGCGAGAACTCGACGGCGACGAAGAACGCGGACGCCGCGATGAGCACGATCGTGGCGAGCACCACGACGAGCGGGTTGCTCATGAGGCCCGATCCGGCCTCGGCGGCGAGCAGCGAGGTGGCGGGGTTCATCGCGCGGCCTCCTCGACCACGACGTGCAGTTCGGCGGGCACGCGTCGTTCGATCCGGCGCACCTCGGTCCGGAGGACCCGGTCGGCGGAGAACTCCTCCAACACGTCCGTGTCGGGGAGGGGGATGTCAACACGGTCGCCCAGCTCGGGCAGGTCCCCGGTCGTCTCGACCACGAGCCCGCCGAGCGTCTCGGCGTCCACCTCGGGCAGGGTGATCTCGAGCAGGCGCTCCACCTCGTCGAGATGGGTGTCGCCGGACAGGAGCCAGCCCAGACCCTCGCTGACCGGGGTCCCGGCGGCGAGCTGGGGATCGTGCTCGTCCGCGATCTCGCCGACGATCTCCTCTGCCATGTCCTCCATGGTCACGACACCGGCGAAGCCGCCGTATTCGTCCACCACCACCGCCATCTCCGATTTCTCGGCACTCAGTCGGGCGGCCACCTCCGGCAGGGGCAGGGAGGTGGGCACGATGATCGGCGCCCGCATCAGGGAGGACACCGCGGTGAGATCGGCCTGGTCGTCATCGCACACCGAGAGCAGGTCGTGGAGGTCCACGATGCCGATCACGTCGTCGGAGTCGTCGCCGACGACCGGGTAACGGGTGTGACCGGTCGCCATCTTGGACAGGACCTCGTTGACCGTGTCCTCCGCGCGGACCACATCGGTTCGGCTCCGCGGGATCATGGCGTGCTCGGCGGGTTGTCCGGGGAAGTCGAGCATCCTGTCCAGCAGATCGCTGAGTTCCTCGGACAGCTCGCCGGTCTCCTCGGACTCGGCGACGATGTGCTCCAGGTCGCGGGCGGTGGCGGAGTGTTCCTTGTCGTGCACCGGCTCGATGCCGACGGCCTTGAGCAGCGCCTCGGACGCCTTGTCGAACAGACCGATGAGCCAGCCGAACAGAGCGAGGTAGATCGTGGTGGACCGGGCCAGCCAGCGGGCGACCGGCTCCGGCTTGGCGATGGCCAGGTTCTTGGGCACCAATTCGCCGAAGATCATCTGGACGACCGTCGAGAACAGCAGTGCCAGCACCGTGCCGACCACCACCCCGACTCCCTGCGGCACGGACGCCAGGCCGAGGAGTTCGCCGATCGAGCGGCCGATGAGCGGTTCGGCCACGTAGCCGACGACCAGGGTGGTGACGGTGATACCGAGCTGGGCGCCCGAGAGCATGAAGGACGTGCGCCTGGTCACGCCGAGGACGCGCGCCGCCGCCGGGTCGCCCTTCTCCGCCGCGGCCCCCATCCGGGAGCGGTCGACGGCCATGAACGCGAACTCCTGGGCCACGAAGTAGCCCGTGAGCGCGGTGATCGCCAAGACCACCGCGACTCCGAGGAGTAGTGAGAGCGCGATGCTCATCCGGTGTTCCCCCTTCCGAGAAGGGGGCTGATAGATCGGGCCGGTGTGTCGGCTCGGCTCACTGGAGGTGCTCCTGCGCTTTCGTCGGGGTCGCCCACGGGCCAGTGCCCGGGGAGACTACCGATTGTCCCGCCCATCGCCGGAAATGTCGACTCCGTTCCGGCGTGTGGGGTCGCCGGGCGTGTCAGTGATCGGCGGAACGTATCGCCCGCGAGACGGCGTCGAGCGCCATCAGGCGGACCGTGTCGACGTCGGCGGCCACCTCGCCGGTGGCCACGGCGACGAAACCGTCACCGTCGTATCGGGTGTGCGGCGGTGTCAGTGCCCGGGCGAGCCCGTCGTGGGCGCCCTGTGCGACGACGAAGCACGCGGTCTTGTCCAACCTCGCGTTGGTCAGCACCACTCCGATGGTGGTGTGGACCCGATCGGAGGCGTAGTCGAACGGCGGGACCAGATTCGCGACACTGTCGAAATCCACCTCGGTGCCGCCCGGGTCGACGTCCCCGTAGGCGTTCACCGCACACAGTGCGCCCACGACCAGGTCGCCCAGCGTGCTCTCCGCGTACCGGATCCCGCCCGCACGGATGTTGTCCACCCCGCGCCACTGCGACGTGAACGCCCCGGTGCCCGCGCCGACCTGCCCCACCTCGAATCGCGGTCCGGTCGCCGCGACCGCGGCGGAGTAGCCGTCCTCCGCCGTCGGCCGGACCCTCGGGTCGCCGACCCCGAGGTCGAACAGCGCCAGGGTCGGCACGATCGGGACGCGTCCACCGGGAGTGGGCACGCCTCGTCCGGCCTCCTCGAGGAACCGCATCACCCCCTCGGCGGCGGCCAGACCGAACGCCGAACCTCCGGTCAGGAGAACCGCGTCGACCGACGTCACGGCCTTGTCGGGGGCGAGTGCGTCGAGGTCGCGGGTCGCCGGGGCGCCACCGCGCACCTCGCGTGAGGCCACCGCCCCCTCGGGGAGCAGCACCACCGTGCACCCCGTCTTCGCCGACGGGTCCGTCCAGTGGCCGATCGAGACTCCGGGCAGACGCGTCTGGGGTGAACGGGGCTCCATCGCGCAAAATTAGCGTGCCGACCATCCGACAGGCAACGGTATCGCCCGGTCCCTCTAGTCGGCGGAACCCTTCTGCCAGGTGCTCCACGGGACAGCCCAGTCACCGTTCTGCCAGATCCCCTGTTCCGGGCCGCCGGTGTTGCGGACCTCGACGATGTCCCCGGCGACCGCCTGGTCGAAGTACCACGCTGCGTCATCCGGGGAGAGGTTGAGGCATCCGTGCGAGACGTTGGTGTTGCCCTGGGCCCACATCGACGAGGCGAGGGCGTGGAAGTAGATGCCCTCGTTGGTGAGACGGACACCGTGGTCGACGGTCACTTTGTAGCCGACGTCCAGCGGCAGACCGTAGGTCGACGAGTCCATGAGCACCGTGCTGGCCTTGTCGAGGACCGTATAGACGCCCCGCTGGGTCCAGAAATGCATGCTCACACCGTTGTAGGTCGCCCACCCGCCCTTGCCCATCGACGTGGGCATGGTCTTGACCAGCTCCTGGTTGTGGTACACCGAGACCGTCTTGGTGACGTCGTCGGCGATGGCCACCCGTCGGTCACCGATGGTGAAGTCGACCTCCGCGCCCTCTCCGCCCCACTGGCCGCCGCCGAGGTTCCTGCCCTCGGTGTCCAGGTCCACGCGGACCCGGGTGCCGGTGGCGTAGTAGTCCCTCGGGCGCCAGTGCGCGGTGGCGTCGTCGAGCCAGAACCAGTTGCCCTCGACCGCGGGTTCGGTGGTGACCGTCATGTGCTTCTCCACGGCGGCGCGGTCGGCCACCGGCTGGTCGAATCTGGCGCCCACGATGATGCCGACGCCGTACTCCCGGCCCGACTCCAGCGCGCCACCGCCCGGGGTGACCAGGGTGGGGCTGATGATGGCCTGAGGACTGGCCATGGTGAACGTGCGCGTGTCGGTCCTCGGGCCACCCGTCGCGCCCCGGTAGGTGACGTCCAGGGTGTAGGTGCGCCCGTACCCGAGGGTGACCGCCGGCTCCCACGAGGTCGCGTCCCGCGACAACTCGCCCTCGATCTCCTTGCCCGCGTCGTTGGTGAGGACCACTTCGGTCAGGGAACCGTTCTCGACCCGGGCCCGGACACCGTCCACCACGGCGACATCCGTCGACCCGTCGGCCGGGGTGATCCGGAGTGTCGCAGGAACCGGCGCCTCCTGCGTCTCGGTCGGGGTGGTCTCCCCGGCCGAACCGGTGGGGACAGGGATGGTGCATCCGGTCGCAACGAGCAGGAGAGCCAGTAGCCCGGCGAGGATGACGAGGGGGACCTGCGCCGCCGAGCGCGAGAGGTACCCGGACCGGGACAAGGACATGCGTGACTCCGAGGAAGAACCGAGGGTGTACCGGTGAGCACCGGCTTATGTGCACATGATGCACGTCGGGTCCGACACGACGCGAACCCACACGGGCGCATCCGGCGTGTCGTTGTGGAGTTGTGACCGGATCGGGCCGGAAAGCCACCCAAACGTGAGGCGCGTCTCCGCATGGCGGCGTTCCGGCTACCGCCCCGCACCGCGCCACCGAGGAGGCACACGGAGCGGGGTGGAGGAGTACAACGGAGGCCATGAGTATCGAACGCCCTGTGACCATCATCGGCGGCCACGGCAAGGTCGCCCTCCGCGCCGCCCGGATCCTGTCGGACGCGGGCGCCCAGGTGAACTCCGTCATCCGGAATCCGGACCAGGCCGACGACATCCGTGAGGTGGGCGCGACTCCCGTCGTCGCGGATGTCGAGACGCTTGACGTGGAGGGCCTGCGCGAGGTGCTGCGCGACAGCGGCTCCGTGGTGTGGGCCGCCGGCGCCGGTGGCGGGAGCGCCGACCGCACCTACGCGGTCGACCGTGACGCGGCCATCCGCTCCATGGACGCGGCCGTGCAGGAGGGCGTCGAGAGGTACGTCATGATCTCCTACGACGGGGCCCGCACCGACCACGGAGTACCCGAGGACGATTCGTTCTACCCGTACGCGCAGGCCAAGGCCGCCGCGGATGCCCATCTCCGGGAGTCCGAGCTGCAGTGGACGATCCTCGGTCCGGGGATGCTCACCGACGACGCCGGCGGGGAGTCGATCGGCGTGGGCGCCGACAAGCGCGACGACCGTGCCACGAGCCGGGACGTCGTGGCCGCCGTCACGGCGGCCGTGCTGCGACGGCCGGACACCATCGGTCGCACGATCGAGTTCTCCGACGGCGAGACCCCCATCGGTGAGGCACTGACCAGGGAGTGACACGCGGGTGACCCGGCGGGGAGCGGCCGTCCACGAGGTGGGCGGGACCCCGCGCCGGGGGCGGCACGGTTATCCTCGACCGGTGCGGATCCTGGTGGGCGGCTCGTGGATCACCGTGTCCTGTGCACTTCTCACCGCGTTGTGGAGCGTTCCGCAGTTCCTCACCACCGGCACCGTCACCCTGAGCTCGCACCCGCTGTTCGTGGTCCTGTTCCTGTTCCCCGCCCAGATCGGGGTGCCGGTGTCCCTGCTCGTGGCACTGAACTCGGTACTGCTGTTCTCCCGCGGCCGCCTCGTCACCAGCCCGCGACGCTTGCTGGCCGGGGGCCAGATCCTCACGGTCGCGCTGTTGGGCATCTGCGCGTTGCTCCTGGTCCTGCCGACCACGTTCGGGCGGGAGTTCATCGTCATGGCGCTGGCCTTCCAGGTGGGGCAGGTCGTGGTGGCCGTGGGACTCGCCCTCCATCTCCTGCGGCGCCGGAGGTTCCGTCGGCGCCCGGAGGCGGCCGATCCGATCCCGCCGGTGCCCACCGATCCGTGAACACGTGCCCACCGACCCGGGAACCCGTGCCCACCGGCCCGTGACCCCCGGCCCGCGACACGGTCGGCCCTGTCCCGGCGAGGCTGGTGTCCGGGCTGACACTATGGGTCCATGCGTGCCATCCACATCTCATCCCATGACGGACCCGCCGCCCTCGAGGTGGTCGACCTCCCCGAGCCGGAGTCGGGAGCGGTCCTCATCGACGTCCACGCCGCGGGGGTGACCTTCCCCGAGGTGCTCCAGACCCGCGGGAAGTATCAGATGTCGCCACCGCTGCCCTTCGTGCCCGGCTCGGAGGTGGCCGGCGTGGTCCGCTCCGCTCCCGAGGGCTCCGGTTTCGCCGCCGGCGACCGTGTGTGCGCCTTCCCCGGACTCGGGGGATTCGCCGAGGTGGTCTCCACCGACCCCTCCCAGGTGTTCAGGCTGCCCGATTCGATGACCTTCGCCCAGGGTGCGTCGATCCCCATGAACGTCCTGACGGTGCACTTCGCGCTCGCCCACCGTGGCCGGCTCCAGCCCGGGGAGACGGTTCTCGTGCACGGCGCGGGTGGCGGAATCGGGATCGCCGCCACGCAGTTCGCCGTCGCGTCCGGCGCCCGCGTGATCGCGGTGGCCTCCTCCGAGGCCAAGCGGGAGCTGGCACTGAAGGCCGGCGCGTCCGACGCCGTCGCTCCCGAGGGTTTCAAGGATGCGGTGAAGGAGCTCACCGGCGGGAAGGGAGTCGACATCGTCGTCGACCCCGTGGGCGGCGACCGCTTCACCGACTCCATCCGGTCCCTCGGACAGGAGGGCCGGATCCTCGTGATCGGCTTCACCGGCGGCGAGATCCCCACGGTCAAGGTCAACCGACTGCTGCTCGGGAACAAGAGCGCTGTCGGGGTGGGCTGGGGCGAGTACTGGATGAGCAACCCCGGTTACCTGCAGAAGCAGTGGGCCGAGGTGGAGCCGCTGTTGGCCGCCGGAAAGCTCGACCCGCTCGTCGGCGCGGAGTTCCCGCTGGAGCAGGCCACCGAGGCCCTGGAGCTCATGGACGGCCGTGGCGCGGTCGGCAAGATCGTGCTCACGACCGGACGCTGAGCCACCCCGGCCTCGGAGCCGTCGCCGTCAGCGTCATCGTCACGAGCGTTCCGAGCACCCGCCTCCCGGTAGACGTGTTCGGAACGCTCGTGGCGACAGTCTTCGGGAGTCAGTCCGCGAGCGCGCGGAGCGCGCGGAGCCTGCGGCCGGCCTCCTCGAGGACCTCGGGCCGCTTGCAGAACGCGAACCGCACCAGGTGCGACCACTCGTCGGAGTAGGCGTCGGTGAACGGCGCGAACGGCACCGCCGCCACGCCGATTCGTCCGGGCAGCTCCAGGCACCAGGACGCGGCATCGGTGACTCCGAGTGGACGCGGGTCCGCGGTGAGGAAGTAGGTCCCCTGGGTGACGGCGAGGTCCAGCCCGACGCCCGTGAGGATGTCGACCAGCCGGTCCCGCCGGTCCTGCATCTGCCCCCGTAGTGCCCGGATCCACCCGTCCTCGTGACGCAGGGCGTGCGCGACGGCGAGCTGCAGCGGTGTGCCGGCGGTGTAGCTCATGTACTGCTTGGCGGCCCGGACGCCCGCGACCAGCTCGGCCGGCCCGGTCACCCATCCGATCTTCCAGCCGGTGCAGTTGAGCATCTTGCCGGCGCTCGAGATCCGCAGGGTCCGCGCGGCCATCCCCGGCAGGGTGGCGATCGAGACGTGCTCGTTGTCGTCGTAGGTCAGGTGTTCGTAGACCTCGTCCGAGATCGCGATCGCGTCGAACTCGTGGCACATCGCCGCGATCTGCTCGAGGTCCTCCCGCGGCAGCACCGCTCCGGTGGGGTTGTGCGGAGAGTTGACCAGCACCGCCCGCGTCCGCGGGGAGAACGCCGCCCGCACAGAGTCCACGTCGAGCCGGAAACGGTCGCCCGAGCGGACCATCCTCGCCGCGCGCCTGGTGGCCCCGGCCATCGCGACGGTGGCGGCGTAGGAGTCGTAGTACGGCTCGATCACCACCACCTCGTCGTGGGGTTCCACCAGGCCGATCACCGCACCCGCGATCGCCTCCGTGGCGCCGACCGTCACCAGCACCTCGGTGTCCGGGTCGTGGACCAGACCCGTGTGCGCGGTCTCGTGCGCGACGATCGCGTGCCGGAGCTCGGGTACCCCCGTCCCCGGCGGGTACTGGTTGTGGCCCTCCCGCATCGCGCGCACCGCGGCCTCGATCATCGACGCGGGTCCATCGGCGTCCGGGAAGCCCTGTCCCAGGTTGACGGCCCCGAACCGCACCGCGAGTTGGGTTACCTCGGAGAAGATCGTGGTGGCGTGGGGCTCGAGACGGCGGACGGTCATGTCGCCAGCCTAGGTCCGCCGTCGGCGCCCGATACGATGGACCACATGACCGAGCACCCCGCCGCCGCACCCGTCACGGTCGGACCGTGCACGCAGCGCCGCACCGTCCTGGCCGCCCTGCCCGGGATCATCCTGCTGCCGGGGATCGCCTCGGCGTGCGGGATGACCCAACCCGCGGAGCCGGCGTCGACCGTGCAGCAGACGACCGAGGTGCAGGCCAGCACGATTCCCGCCTCGGACGTGCCCGTCGGGACCGCCAAGCAGGTCAAGTCCGGCGACGCCACGGTGATCGTCGCGCAGCCCACCGAGGGTGAGTTCGTCGCATACTCGGCCCGCTGCACGCATCAGGGTGGGACCGTCCAGGTGGTCCGCGACCTGCATCTGCGGTGCCCGCTCCACGGCGCCGAGTACGACGCGACCGACGGCAGCAACACCCTCGCGCCGGCCCCGCGGCCGCTCGACGTGGTCCCGGTGACCGAGGCGAACGGCCAACTGACCATCGGCTGACCCGGGCTGAACCGCGGTCGTGAGGCGCGGGGCCACCAGCACCCGCCCCGCATCGAGAAGAGCGTTCCGCACCCATCGGTCGAGTGAGAATGCGCCGAACGCTCTTGTCGATGGCGTGGGCCAGCGGCGCTCCGCCCGCCGAGTTGCGGCGGCGCATTCGGCAGGAGTAGAACGGGAACACGTTCTCAGGGCGGGGTGGAACTCCCCACCGGCGGTGATGTCACCGGCTCCATGGCCGGGGGCGAGCCCGCGAGCGCCCCGCACACGCGGCGGGCCGGACATCGGGTCCGGCCGGGCCACAGGCGCGGGGGTCAGCAGACCCGGTGTGATCCCGGGGCCGACGGTCATAGTCCGGATGGAAGAGAACAACGTGTCCCCGAGGGACCGCGGCCCGGCCGTGGAACCGTGGGCGACGCGGAATAAGCCCTGGGCCGTGAAGTGTTGAGCCCGTGAAAGGGGCACACGATGAGCCTTCTCGTGGAATTTCTCGACGCGCAGTTGATGATCGGCGGAGTGCCGATCCTGTGGCGCGAGATCATCGGCAACGTCTTCGGCCTGGCCGCCGCGATCGGCGGGATGCGCCGCGTGGTGTGGGCCTGGCCGGTGGGGATCGTCGGCAACCTCACGCTGCTCACCGTCTTCCTCGGTGGCGTCTTCCACACCCCGCAGGATGTCGACCTCTACGGTCAGGCCGGTCGGCAGGTCATGTTCCTCGCCGTCGGGCTCTACGGCTGGTGCCGCTGGTCGCGGGACCGGCGGATCAGCGCGGCCCTCCCCGGGCAGGCGGGGGCCCGGGTGGTCGCGGTCCATCCGCACTGGGCCACGGGCCGGCAGCGGGCGGGGCTCGTTTTGGGGATGATCGTCGGCACCCTGGTCTTCGGCTGGATCTTCTCCGAGCTCGGGTCGTGGGGCCCGTGGGCCGACGCGTGGATCTTCACCGGCTCGATCCTGGCCACCTACGGCATGGCCCGCGGGTGGACGGAGTTCTGGCTGCTGTGGATCGGCGTCGACATCGTGGGCGTGCCGCTGTTGCTCAAGGCCGGGTACTACCCGTCGGCGGCGCTCTACCTGGTGTACGGGGCGTTCGTCATCTGGGGATTCGTGGTGTGGTGGCGTGTCGACCTGGCCGAGCGGGCGGGGCAGTCGCCTCCCGGGCAGCGCTCAGAGCAGGTGGCCGTGGGCTGACGCCTGCCGCCGGGGCTCCGCCGAGGGTGTCAGCCCGCCGTGACCCGGGCGGCCCCCGCCGCACGCCGCGGTCGCACGGCTGCCACCACGATCAACGACAGGGCAGCAAGTGAGAACCCGAGCCCGCGGAACTCGATCCACGCGAACACCAGCCCCGAGAGCAGGCCCCCCGCCGCGCCGGACAGCGCCACGGCCACGTCGGCCTGGCCCTGGACGGTCGCGCGAACCGAGAGGGGAACGGAGGTGGTGAGGACGGTGGTGCCGGCCACCAGACCCAGGCTCCATCCCAGCCCCAGCAGGATCAGCGCCGTGGTGACCAGCACCGTCGACTGCGGCGGGGACACGGCGGCGAGCACGCCCGAGGTCAGCAGCACCAGACCCGCCGAGACGGCGACGAGGCGCGTGCCGAACCTGTCCACCAGGTAACCGGACAGCGGCGCCGGCAGGAACATCGCCGCCACGTGCAGGGAGATCACCAACCCCACCACGGTCACAGCGTGATCATGCGCGCGCATGTGGACCGGGGTCATGGTCATGAGACCGACCATCACGAACTGCGTCAGTGCCATCACCGCGACTCCGGTGATCACGTCGCCCGTCCAGACGCGGGCGGGGGCGGGCGCCTCGGCGTGGGACGACGTGATCGACGACGTCGACGAGGGGGTCGCCGAGCCGACCGCCGCCGTCTCCCGCCGCCGCGCCTCGAGCAGCGGATCCGGCCGCAACAGCAGGGAGATCACGAGCGCCGCGCCGCCGTAGGCCACCGCCGCGAGGAGGAACGGTCCGGCCAACGGGAGCAGGCCGAGCGACTCGGCGACAGCGCCCGTCGGGCCCACGAGGTTGGGGCCTGCGACGGCCCCCGCGGTGGTCCCCAGCAGGACATAGGACAGTGCCCGACCGCGGCGCTCGGGGGTGGCCAGGTCGGCTCCGGCGTAGCGGGCCTGCAGGTTGGTGGCGGTCCCCGAGCCGTAGATGACGAACGATAGGAACAGCAGCGGCAGGGAGTCGATGGCCGTCGCCGCGACGATCCCGATCGCCCCGAGCGCGCCGAACGCGAAGCCCGCGGCCAATCCGGGGCGCCGACCCCGCGCCTGGGACAGCTTGCCCACGGCGACCGCGGCGAGCGCGGACCCGCCGGTGAACAACGCGGCGGGCAGGCCGGACAGGCCCGGTCCGCCGAGCAGGTCCTCGGCGAGCAGCGCGCCCACGGTCACGCCGGCGGCCAGTCCCGCGCCGGCGAGCAACTGCCCCAGTACCAAAACGGTCAGGACCCGCCGCTGCACCCGGTCGAGGGTCTGAACGGCGCCCCCACGCTCCCGGGTCACCTGTCGACCCAGGATCTGGCGTGGAGGAGCACGTCGACCGCGGTCGCCTTTCCCGCCGGCCTCAGGTCGTGACGCAGTGACACCACCTCGAGCCCCTGGGCGCCGAGGGCCAGGTCCGCGATCCCGGGGAGCACCGTCGGGTCCTGCGGCCCGCCGACGCCGCGACGCAGGTTCTCGGCGGCGTGTCCGAGGTACACCAGGTGCCCGCCGGGGCGCAGCCATTCGCCGGCGTTGCGCAGGACACGGGTGAGGCTCTCCATCTCCAGGTGCAGGAACCCGATGACGACGAGGTCGACGGACTCCTCCGGTGACCAGGTGGTGGCGTCGCCGACCACCCAGTCGACGCTGCCGCTGCGGCCGTCGTCGGAGTCCTTGGCGCGGGCCTGGTCGATCGCGACCTCGGAGAAGTCGACCGCCGAGACCTGCCACCCGTGCGCGGCCAACCATCGCGCGTGCCTGCCGTCGCCGCACGCCAGGTCCACCGCGGTGTCGACGGGCAGGCCGGCGTCCTCGGCGCCCGTCACCTCCGCGACGATGCGTGCCGCGGGGGTGGTCCCCCACACGTCGGGCTGGGCGAGGTATCGGGCGTTCCAGTCGGAGGCGTCCACGTGCGGCGGTCCTTTCGGTACTGCGTCTCGTTGGTGGTGAGTCTCATCGGTGCTGCACCCGGGCGCGCCCGGGGCCGCACGAGTCAGGGACGTCGGAGCCACCGCAGGTTTTCGTCGTCGCCCTGCAGCTCCAGTCTCCTCCACAGGACACTGCTCGGCACGGCCTGGCTCGGGTGGCACTCCACAGCGGCGAGTTGTGCCGTGCGGTCGACGGTCAGTGACAGGTCGATCTCGCCGCCGGGCCGACCGAGGAATCCGGCGTACCCCTCGCCTGCGAGCCTCCGGCAGATCTTCTCCGGGAGGGTCCACGCCACCACGGGGAGCCCGTGCCGGTCCCCCGCCCGAACGGCCGCCGCGGTGGCCGCCACGTGGTCCGGATGACCGGTGATCCCGGTGGAGTCGAAGACGACGAGGCCGTCGGGCCGGGTCCGCGCCAGTGCGCGCTCGACCTCGTCGTCGAGCACGGACGGCTCGAGGTCTGTCAGGCCACCGTCGGGCAGATCTCGCAACGTGACCCGCCTCGCCCCGAGGGCGTCCGCCGCGGCGCGGAGTTCGTGTTCCCGGATCTGCGAGAGGTCGCCCTCCACGCCGTGGAGCGTGGAGGCCTCGCCTCGGGTCAGGCAGAGGACGTCCACGCCCGCGCCGCCGTCGGCGAAGGTCGACAGCACGGCGCCCAGGCCGAAGGACTCGTCGTCCGGGTGGGCGACGACGGCCAGAACTGAACCCCACTGCGGGAGTCCGGTCTTCTCGGTCATCTCCGCGTTCCTCTCCTCGAGCGGTTCCGGAACTTTTCGATACCCGGTACCGTATCGCTTCATGGGTGCCTCTCGCGAACGGTCGGATGTCTCGCTCTTCGCGCGGGTCTGGGTGGCGGCCGGCCCGGTGCTCGAGCGGGTCGGACTCGCCAGGGCTCGGAGTCGGCTGGTGGACGGACTGTCGGGGACGGTCGTGGAGGTGGGTGCGGGCAGTGGCGTGACGTTCCAGCACTACCCACCGGAGGTCACGAGGGTGGTGGCGATCGAACCGGACCCCCACCTCCGTGCACACGCTCGGCGCTACGCGGCCCGTGCGTCGGTGCCGGTCGAGGTGGTGGATTCGGTGGCGGAGTCCCTCCCGCTCGCCGACGGCGAGGCCGACGCGGTGGTCTTCGGGCTCGTCCTGTGCACGGTCCCCGACGTCCCGGCCGCCCTGGCCGAGGCGGACCGGGTACTCGCCCCCGGGGGAGAGCTACGACTGCTCGAACACGTGCGGGCGAAGGGCCGACTGGGGCGCGTGGCCGACCGGATCACGCCGGTGTGGAGCCGGCTCGGCGGGGGATGTCGCCCGAACCGGGACACCGGTCAGGCGCTCGCCGAAGCCGGGTTCGACGTCTCGGGGCTCAGGACCCGACCGTTTCCGCCGGTGCTCCCGCTGACCCCGATGCTCAGCGGCGCGGCGCGGCGTCGGTAGCGGTATCGGTACGGCCGTCCACCGCGCACGCGCCGTCCATGCAGGGACGCGCCCGCCAGCGGTAGACCACGGCCCCGGCGAGCAGCAGCAGTGACACGGCTGCGAGCCACGGCTGGAGCGGTGCCCACACCCCGAGTGCACCGGTGGTACCCAGCAGGAGCAGCACGATCTTGTTGCACACGGGGCACGCCACCGCGAACCACGCCGTCATGACACCGGCCGTGACGAGGCCGGGACGGTCTGCCCCGCCCCCGCCCCCGCCGGCCGCGGTGCCGGTCTCGCGCGCGGACCTGATGCCGAACCAGGCCGCGGTGAGCAGCACCGTCGCCGCGAGAACGGGGTACTCCCACCAACGCACCGGAATCTCACGACCGAAGATCGGATTGGGCAGGATGTCCGTCGGGAGGCCGACGACGAGGAACGTCGCGAGTGCCGCCAGGGCCGCACGGCCGGGAGCGAGGACCGCGGAGGGCCGGGGCCGGACCGGGGCGGGAGGCGCGGTAGCGGTCACCGGGTCAACTCCTCGCGGACCTCGCGCATCGGGGGCCGCTCGCCGGGCGAGACGTTGATGGTCTCGGCGCGGAACCCGCCCCCGACCGGATCGCGTCGATGCAGCGTGAGGGTGTCACCCGGGACGTGGGCATCCGGTGCCCGACCGTGGCGCCGCAGGCGGCTGAGCACCGCGAGGTGCTGGTGCATCGCCATCACCGCGAGGGCCGAATCGGGCGAGTGGCGGTGTGTGCGCCGACCCAGGTCCACCTGGGCGAGCGCATCCAGGCCGAACGCCTCGAACAGGTCCACCAGGATCCCGATGTCCACCCCGTACGCACCGGCGAAGGGGATCGACTCGAGAGCCTGTCGGGTCCCGGCGTACTCGCCGGCCAGCGGCTGCACGAACCCGGCCAGGGCGGGCCAGTGGGCGGCCAGCAGCGGTCGGGCGACGAGCTCGGTCACCCGGCCCCCGCCCGCCGGCAGGACGGTTCGCCCGTCGTCGAGCGGACGCTCGTAGGCACCCTTGCAGAACACCACCCCGGGCTCGGTGAGCAGCGGTCCCAGCAGGCCGGTCGCGAACGCGGGGTCGAAGTCGCGCAGGTCGGAGTCGAGAAAGGCGACGACATCACCGTCTGTGGCGGCGAGGGACTTCCACAACGCCTCGCCCTTGCCCGGGACGTCCCCCAGCGCGGGCAGCACGTCCCCCTGCGCCACCACCCGGGCGCCGGCCGCGCGGGCCACCGCCGCCGTGCCGTCGACGCTGTGGGAGTCGACCACCACCAACTCGTCGATGAGTGGCACCCGCTCGACCAGCTCGGACCGGAGCGCGGCGACGATCACGCCGACCGTCGACTCCTCGTTCCGCGCCGGGAGCACGACGGACACCCGCCGACCGGCCTTGGCCGCGACCAGGTCCTCGGCGCGGAAGTCTCCGGCCAGGTAGGTGCGTCGCACCGACCAGTCGCGGGGGGGGGGGGGCCCCCCCCCCGGGGGGGGGGGGGGGGGGGGGCGCCCCGGCCCGCTCGAGGCCCCGGGATAGGACGGGCCCCCGCCCGGGGGGGGAGCCCGTGACCCGGGGGTGG